>DUVX01000151.1 GCA_012840855.1 Bacillota bacterium
CAACTGATTTAATGTGGGCAAAAGTATACCTCCTTTAAAACTCAATAATGGCAGCTGCGGCCGCTTTCACTTTGATACCGCAGAGCTTGCCCAGGACAGACATGGTCTCGAGGTAAGCGATCTCAACGCCTCTATTTCCTGCCAGGGACGCCACCGGGCCGGTTACCTTTTCATCGGCATCCCGGGCCAATAGAACCATAACCGCCTCTCCCTTTTCCAGCGACTTCAGGGTCTGCTTTGTTCCGACAATCTTGCGGCGTGCCCCCGAAACCCGGGCCATCAGTTCATCGTCACCCAAGCGAGTCACCCTCTCTTCCCGAAGCCGTCTTTTAAAACGCACTTTAAGATTCTATCACCGCCGGCGGGGGATTGTCAATTCATTTCAAGCCTTTTTCCCTATTTTATCCCCTTTCCCTAGGATTCAGAGGATGCGGCAGGCGAAGGAACCGCCTCTGTTCCCCGATCCAGGAGTACCGTCTTCTCGGGAACAGCTTTATCCTTTGGCTCCTCCTCCGCTGGTGAGGCCTCACCAGCCCGTTCTTCCAGTTCACCAGGGGCTTCCACCCGGACATTGCGGTAACGGGACATGCCGGTGCCGGCGGGAATGAGTTTGCCGATGATCACGTTTTCCTTCAACCCGAGCAGGTCATCCTGCTTGCCCTTGAGCGCCGCATCGGTGAGAACACGCGTGGTCTCCTGGAACGAGGCCGCCGAGAGAAAAGAATCGGTGGCCAGGGAGGCCTTGGTGATACCGAGCAACATCGGCCGGGCCCGCGCCGGTTCTCCGCCCTCTTCCTTGACCCGCTCGTTGATCTCATCGAAATAGAAACTGTCCACCAGCCCCCCGGGCAGCAGATCGCTGTCGCCGGGATCGGTGACCTTCACCTTCTTCAGCATCTGGCGGATGATCACTTCAATATGCTTGTCGTTGATGTCGACCCCCTGCATCCGGTAGACCCACTGGACTTCCTGAAGCAGGTACAGCTGCACCCCGCGCACCCCTTTCACCTTAAGAAGCTCGTGAGGATTGATCGAACCTTCCGTAAGCTCATCTCCGGCCTCGACCTTCTGACCGTCTTCCACTTTCAGGCGCGCTCCATAGGGCACCGGGTAGATCCGCACTTCATCATGCTCGGAAATAATCTTCAGCTCGCGCTTGTAGCGCGTCTCCTGGATATCGACTATCCCGGAAACCTCCGAGATCAGCGACTGGCCCTTCGGCTTTCGTGCTTCAAAGAGCTCTTCCACCCGGGGTAGACCCTGGGTGATATCGTCGCCCGCCACCCCGCCGGTATGAAAGGTGCGCATGGTCAGCTGGGTGCCCGGTTCGCCGATAGACTGTGCGGCGATGATCCCCACCGCCTCGCCCACGTCGACAATCTTCCCCGTGGCCAGGTTGCGGCCGTAACACTTCACGCAGATCCCGTGGCGGGTGCGACAGGTCAGGGCGGAGCGGAAACGGACCTCGGTTATGCCAAGCCTGACGATCTCTTCGGCGATCTCCTCATCGATAAGCTCATTGCGATCGAGAAGCACCTCGCCGCTTTCCGGATGGTAGATCGGATCAAGGGTGAAGCGCCCGATAACCCGCTTGACGGCATCTTTCAGATCGCTGCCGCTTTCGAGATACTCGCTTAAGCTGATCCCTTGCCCGGTGCCGCAATCATCCTCGCGAATGATCACATCCTGAACTACATCCACCAGGCGGCGGGTTAGATAACCGGAGTCGGCTGTCTTCAGGGCGGTATCGGCCAACCCTTTGCGCGCACCGTGCGTAGAGATAAAGTACTCCAGCACAGTCAACCCCTCGCGAAAATTGGCCTTAATCGGCAAGTCGATGATCCGCCCCGAGGGGTCAGCCATGAGGCCGCGCATCCCCGCCAGCTGGGTGATCTGCGACTCGTTGCCCCGCGCTCCCGAATGCGCCATCATGAAGATGGGGTTGAGCTCGTCGAGCCTTTTCATTAAAGAATCGGTGATCTCCTCTTTACTGTCGCTCCAGATCTCGATCACCCGATCGTAGCGCTCTTTTTCGGTGATCAGCCCGCGGAGAAAATTCTCTTCCGTGGTCCAGACCAGCTCCTCGGCTTTCTGAAGAAGTTCCTGCTTATCCGGCGGAATGACCAGATCCTCCACCGCAACGGTCACCCCTGCCTTGGTAGCATAATGGAACCCCAGCCTTTTGATCTCGTCGAGAATCTCCGCTGCCTTAGTATGACCGTACTTGCGGTAGCAGCGGAAGACCAGGTCTCCGAGGAATTCTTTTTTGATCGGCATATTACGCGGCACTTTGCGCAGCATCGCCTTAGGATCAAGCCCGCGCAAAGAGATAAAATCTTTTTCCAGCAGGTAATCATCGGCATCCTCACCGCCGGCGGCATTGTTGATATAAGGGAAGTCGATGGGGAAAATATCGTTGAAGATAATTTTGCCGACAGTAGTGAGCAGGTACCGCTTGCGGCGCGACAGGCCGCGCCCCTTGAAACTGGAAGCCTTGACCAGGATGCGAGCGTGCAGATCAATGTAGCCCAGCTCGTAGGCGCAGAGCGCCTCTTCGGGGTCGATAAAGATCCGTCCCTCGCCCCTGGCCCCCTCCTCCTCCAGGGTAAGGTAATAACACCCGAGAACCATATCCTGGGTCGGGGTAACCACAGGACGCCCGTCCTTGGGGTTAAGGATATTCTGTGCCGCCAGCATGAGCAGGCGTGCTTCCGCCTGCGCTTCGGCGGAGAGCGGCACGTGCACCGCCATCTGGTCTCCGTCAAAGTCGGCGTTGTAAGCAACGCAAACGAGCGGATGGATCTGGATTGCCCGACCCTCGACCAGCACCGGCTCAAACGCCTGGATGCCGAGGCGGTGCAGGGTGGGCGCACGGTTGAGCAGAACAGGGTGATCCTTGATCACCTCTTCAAGAACATCCCAGACCTCGGGGCGGACCTTCTCCACCATCCGCTTGGCGCTTTTGATATTGTGGGCGAGCCCATCGTTGACCAGGCGCTTCATCACAAAGGGTTTGAACAGCTCCAGGGCCATCTCCTTGGGCAGGCCGCACTGGTAAAGCTTCAGATTGGGGCCGACAACGATGACCGATCGCCCGGAATAGTCGACCCGCTTGCCGAGAAGGTTCTGGCGAAAACGACCCTGCTTACCTTTTAACATATCGCTGAGCGACTTCAGGGGACGGTTGCCCGGCCCGGTGACGGGACGGCCCCGCCTGCCGTTGTCGATAAGCGCATCGACAGCTTCCTGGAGCATCCTCTTCTCGTTGCGGACAATGATATTGGGAGCCCCCAGATCGAGAAGCCGCTTCAGACGGTTGTTGCGGTTGATCACCCGGCGGTAAAGATCGTTGAGATCGGAGGTGGCAAAACGCCCTCCATCGAGCTGAACCATGGGCCGCAGATCGGGGGGGATCACCGGGATCACATCGAGAACCATCCAGGAGGGATGATTGCCCGACTGGAGAAAGGCTTCGGCCACTTCAAGCCGCCGTGTTGCCCTTACCTTTTTTTGGCCGCTGGAGCTCTTCAGCTCAGCGCGCAGCTCCCTGGTGAGCTCCTCCAGATCGATCTCCTCGAGCAGCTTTTTCACTGCTTCGGCGCCCATCTCCGCCACAAATCCCTTGCCGGATTTAAATAGAGCATCGTATTTATCACGGTACTCGCGATATTCCACTTCGGTCAAAAGCTGTTTCTTGCTCAAAACAGTATCGCCGGGATCGATGACCACATAGGAGGCAAAATAGAGGATCTTCTCCAGAGAGCGCGGCGACATGTCGAGCAGAAGACCAAGCCGGCTCGGGATCCCCTTAAAATACCAGATATGAGAGACGGGGGCGGCCAGTTCTATATGGCCCATGCGCTCACGGCGCACCTTGGCTCGGGTCACCTCCACCCCGCAGCGATCGCAGACAATACCGCGATACCGGATCCGCTTGTATTTACCGCAGTTGCATTCCCAGTCCTTCTGCGGCCCAAAGATCTTTTCGCAAAAGAGCCCCTCCCGCTCAGGCTTGAGGGTGCGATAATTGATCGTCTCCGGCTTCTTGACCTCACCGCGAGACCAGGCCCTGATCTGCTCTGATGAAGCCAAACCGATCTTTAATGCATCAAAGCTGTTTACATCCAAGAAAATTTCGCTCCTTTCGCCGGATCTAAGCCCTCAACCGGTCCATTCTGCTCCGACTAACCCTTTTTGCGCAGCTTTCGGGATGTGCGGGAAGAGACGTCCTCTTCATCATCTTCTCCTTCATCCTCCCCCTCCATCTCCTGGAGCTGCTCCAGGGATACCTCATCAATCGACCCCGCCTCGACAGCAGCGAGGGCTGGACTCCTAGCGGGCGAATCTTCTTCCCCCACGGCCTCCGCGCCGTCCTCATCCTCGCCCCCATCGTCATCATCATCGGCCCGGGCACTTTTTTCTTTCTTATTTTCTACCGGATCACGTTGCAGAGTGTAAAGATCAGCGTCGTCGTCGCCAGTCTCAAACCCCTCTATATTTACGTCAAGGCGGCGGTAATCGGATTCCTCGCTGCCTTCCTTGATCTCCACCTCACCCTTCTCCTCGCTGAGCACCTTCACATCGAGACAGAGGCTCTGCAGCTCCTTCACCAGCACCTTGAAGGATTCGGGGACGCCGGGTTCGGGGATATTCTCCCCCTTCACAATGGCCTCGTAGGTCTTTACCCGGCCGATAACATCATCAGATTTCACCGTCAGGATCTCCTGCAGGGTGTAGGCGGCACCGTAAGCCTCGAGAGCCCAGACCTCCATCTCCCCGAAACGCTGGCCGCCAAACTGGGCTTTGCCCCCCAGGGGTTGCTGGGTTACCAGCGAATACGGCCCCGTAGAGCGGGCGTGGATCTTGTCGTCAACAAGATGGGCCAGCTTCAACATATAGACGTAGCCGACAGTCACTTCATTATCGAAGAGCTCACCGCTGCGTCCGTCATAGAGAAAGGTCTTCCCATTACGGCTCAGCCCGGCCTCATCGAAGGAAGCAAAGACATCATCCTCCACTGCTCCGTCAAAGACGGGGGAAGCAACGTAGATCCCCAGCGCTTTCGCCGCCCAGCCGAGATGAGTCTCCAGCACCTGTCCGATATTCATCCGGGAGGGGACCCCGAGGGGGTTGAGCACGATTTCGATGGGCGTTCCATCGGGCAAGAAAGGCATATCCTCCTCGGGAAGAATACGGGCGATAACACCCTTGTTGCCATGCCGTCCCGCCATCTTGTCCCCCTCAGAAATTTTTCGTTTCTGGGCTACGTAAACCCGGACGAGCTGATTGACACCGGGAGAAAGTTCGTCGCCCTCCTCGCGCGAAAAAACTTTAACATCGACAACGATGCCGGATTCGCCGTGGGGCACCCGCAGCGAAGTATCCCGAACCTCGCGGGCCTTCTCACCAAAAATAGCCCTCAACAGCCGCTCCTCGGCAGTAAGCTCCGTCTCGCCCTTGGGCGTAACTTTCCCTACGAGAATATCCCCCGAACGCACCTCCGCGCCGGAGCGGACAATACCGCGCTCATCGAGGTCCTTGAGGGCATCTTCGCCCACATTGGGAATATCGCGGGTGATCTCCTCGGGACCAAGCTTGGTGTCGCGGGCTTCCGCTTCGTACTCCTCAATATGGATCGAGGTGAATATATCCTCTTTCACCAGCTTCTCGCTTAAAAGGATGGCATCTTCATAGTTGAATCCTTCCCAGGGCAAAAATGCCGTCAGCACATTGCGCCCCAGGGCCAGCTCACCACGGCTGGTGCAGGCGCCGTCAGCGATGACCTCGCCGGCTTTCACCTTTTGCCCCCGGGAGACAATGGGGTGCTGATTGACACAGGTGCCCTGGTTGGAACGTTTAAATTTCTGGAGAGTATAGATATCGAGGCCGCTACTGCCCCAGGAAGAGTAGCCCGCCTCAAATTTTTCGCCCGTGCGGCCGTTGATCAGGTAATTGGGGCCGTCGGGATCTTCGTCACACCGCCGGATAGCGATCTCCGTGGAGGTAACCCTGCTCACCTCGCCGTCGGCCCGGCAGATCGCCACCGCCCCTGAGTCGTAGGCCACCTTTTGCTCCAGCCCCGTGCCGACGAGCGGCGCCTCTGTGCGCAGCAGCGGCACCGCCTGGCGCTGCATATTCGCACCCATCAACGCCCGGTTGGCATCATCATTTTCCAGGAAGGGGATCAGCGCTGTCGCCACGCTAACCAGCTGTTTTGGTGAGACGTCCATAAAATCAACCTCTTGCGGTTTGCGCAGCACCGTATCGTACTGGTAACGGCAGGTAACCCGGTTGCCGACAAAACGGCCATCGCTGTCCAGCTCGGCGTTGGCCTGGGCGATAACATATTTGTCTTCATCGTCGGCGGTAAGATAGACGATCTCGTCGGTAACGCGCCCCTCTTCTTTGTTTACTTTCCGGTAAGGCGTCTCGATGAAACCATAACCATTGATCCGGGCGTAGGTGCTTAATGAACCGATAAGCCCGATATTGGGGCCTTCCGGGGTTTCGATGGGGCAGACGCGCCCGTAGTGAGAATGGTGCACATCGCGGACTTCAAAACCGGCCCGCTCCCGTCTCAGTCCACCCGGGCCGAGAGCACTGAGGCGCCGTTTATGCGTCAGCTCCGCCAGGGGGTTGGTCTGATCCATGAATTGAGAAAGCTGGCTGCTCCCGAAAAACTCTTTGATCGAGGCGATGACCGGCCGAATATTGATCAGCGCCTGCGGGGTAATCGCATCGACATCCTGGATGGTCATCCTTTCGCGAACGACGCGCTCCATCCTCGACAGACCGATGCGAAACTGGTTCTGCAGTAGCTCACCCACGCCGCGGAGGCGGCGATTACCAAGATGATCGATATCGTCAGCCTCGCCAGCCCCATCCATCAAGTTAAGAATATAGCTAATCGTGGCTACAATATCCATGGGGTCGAGGTGCTTTTTGCCCTGATCGACGGCGCCGTTGCTCAGGACGAGGCGGCTCCCCTCGCGATGTACCAACCGGGCACGGGTGATACCGCTCTCCTCGATCTTTCGCGCACTTTCCCCATCCACCACCAACCCGGCGGGAAACAGGACCTTCCCGCTTTCGCTGTCAATAATATCTGCCGCCAGCTCCTTACCGAGAAGCAGGCTGCTCATAGAAAACTTTTTGTTGACCTTATAGCGGCCCACCTGTGCAAAATCATAACGCCTGTTCTCAAAGAACAGCGAGTTGAAAAGCGAGCGGGCGTTGTCAAAATTGAGGGGTTCACCGGGCCGCAGGCGCTTGTAGATCTCCAGGAGCCCACTTTCCACAGAATCGGTATGATCTTTCTCCAGTATGGCCAGGATCCTCTCATCGCGCTCATAGAGATCGAGGATCTCCTCGTTGCTGCCATAACCGATGGCCCTGATCAGAACAGAGACCGGCAACTTGCGGGTACGATCGACACGGACGAAGATGCCGTCATTGACATCGGTCTCGAATTCCAGCCAGGTCCCGCGGTTGGGAATGATCGTGGCGCTCACCAGCTCTTTGCCGGTACTGGGGTCGGGATCTTTCTTGAAATAAACTCCCGGCGAGCGAACCAGCTGGCTGACGATAACCCTTTCGGCCCCGTTGATAATGAAAGTACCGTTATTGGTCATCTTGGGAAAATCGCCCATGAACACTTCCTGTTCTTTTACCTCACCCGTCTCCCGGTTGATCAGGCGCACCTTCACTTTCAGCGGAACCGAGTACGTGGCATCCCTCTCCTTACACTCGTCCACAGAATATTTTGGTTCGCCCAGAGCAAAGTCTAAAAACTCCAGAACCAGGTTGCCGGTAAAATCTTCGATGGGGGAAATGTCCTGAAAAGTTTCACGGAGACCCTCCTGCATAAACCAGTTATAGGAGGTGCGCTGCACTTCGATCAAATCGGGAAGCTCATGAACCTCTTGAATCCGAGCATAGCTACGCCTTTCTCTCGCACCAGAGGCAATTTGAATGGACATGTACGGTAATCACTCCCTAGACCTGGTGAATTAAATAATTGAAAACCTGATCAGAAGCCCAAAGCCTGCAAACAAAGAGGCATTTTACTATTGTTTCCTTTTGGGTATGTAATTATACGAAGACAATTTAGGACGCAGTGCCTACAGTTCTCTAGACATTCAAAGATATTATCACATGCTCGGGGCGCTGTCAAACGTTTTTCATAAATTATTTATGAAAAGGAGGGAAGGGCCCGCCCCGCGGCTGCGGGGAGGGCCTGTTTTACTCTACTTTACTTTAATTCCACCAGGCCGCCGACCTCTTCGATCTTGGCCTTGATCGCCTCGGCTTCTTCTTTGCCGATCTTCTCCTTCACCGCTTTGGGAGCCTCGTCAACAAGCGCCTTGGCCTCCTTCAGACCCAGGCCAGTAATCTCGCGCACAACCTTGATCACCTGAATCTTCTTCTCCCCGGGGCCGGTAAGAACAACGTCAAACTCATCTTTCTCTTCTTCGGCAGCCTCGGCTGCCCCGGCGCCAGGAGCGGCCATGGCCACCGGCGCAGCGGCGCTGACCCCGAACTCTTCCTCCAGGGCCTTGACCAGCTCTGATAGCTCGAGCACGGTCATCCCCTTGACAATTTCCATAATCTCAGTCACTTTAGACATTCAATTCTCTCCTTTTAATGTACATAATATCCCGCCATCCCGCTCTAGGCAGATTCCTTAAGGCGACGCACTGCGTCGAAAGCATAAGCCAGCTTCCGGATATTGCCCTGCAGGACATTGGCCAGCCCGGAAATGGGAGCCTGGAAGCCCCGGCAAACCTGAGCCAGCAAAATTTCGCGGGGCGGGATCTCTCCCAATGCCCTGACCCCTTCGGGTGCCAGAACCTGCCCCTCCAAAAGCCCCCCTTTAACCGAAAGCGCTTCATTTTCCCGGCCAAACTCCAAAAAGACCCGCGCCGGCCCGACGGGATCGTCGGCGGTATACGCCAGCGCAGTGGGGCCTTCAAGAAATTCTTCCAGCCCCTCAAGCCCAATCCTCTGGCAGGCCAGCCTGGTAAGGGTGTTCTTGACGACGCGGTAACGACAGCCCTCCGATTTTAACCTTCGCCGCAGCTCCGTATCGCCAGCCACATCGATACCGCGATAATCGGCCACAATGATCAAATTTGCCTTTTCCAGTTCACGGGCGATCTCTTCTACGAATTCCTCCTTGGCTTTCCTGTTCATCAGCTGTTCACCTCCCCACTTCGGCCGGCCACAACAAAACTTAAGGCTTCCCCCGGAGGGAAAGCCTATCTCGCTTGCCGCTGTTAACAGCAGACGCCGGCGTTCTTCCTCGGCAGGCGGAGCCGCTCCTTTAAACAGATCGTACCTGCTGTCTCGGGAATCGCTTTATACAATATATATTTTTACAGGCGGTTACAGCAACCCTCCTACTTGGTAGTGGCAACCGCCTTTTGCGGGCTAATCTTGATACCCGGGCCCATCGTGGAGCTGACAGTTATAGAACGGATATACTGCCCCTTGGCCGCCGGCGGCCGGGCCCTGATCAGAGCCTCCAGCACGGTGTAAAAGTTTTGCTGCAATTTCTCCGGGGTGAAAGAGATCTTGCCGATGGGCAGATGGATATTTCCCGCCTTCTCGGTACGGTACTCTACTTTCCCCGCCTTGATTTCCTCGATCGTCCTTTGCAGATCGAAGGTGATCGTGCCGCTCTTCGGGTTGGGCATTAGCCCCCGCGGCCCCAATATCCGCCCCAGTTTTCCCACTACGCCCATCATATCAGGAGTGGCCACGGCTATATCGAAGTCCAGCCAGCCGCCCTGGATCTTTTCAGCCAGCTCTTCACCGCCGACGATATCGGCGCCTGCCGACTCAGCCTCCGCCGCTTTCTCCCCCTTGGCAAAAACAAGGACGCGGACGGTCCTTCCGGTACCATGAGGCAAAACCACCGCCCCGCGGACCTGCTGATCAGCATGTTTCGGGTTGACCCCGAGCCTGACAGCAAGCTCCACAGTCTCATCGAAAGCGGCCTTGCTCACTTTTTTGACCAGATCAAGCGCTTCTTCCGGTGAATAGTATTCCTCGCGATTGATCTGCTGCCGCGCCTCGCGATATTTCTTTCCATGTTTAAGCATCTCTGCTACCTCCTCGTGGTTAGACGGGCCTTTGGCCCTCCCACCGCATCTTACCTCAATTTTTCTGACCTGCTTTAAACTAGGGCGAGACAATGATCCCCATACTGCGGGCCGTCCCCTCGATGATCCGCGCAGCTGCCTCAAGATCGTCGGTGTTAAGATCCTCCATCTTTGATCTGGCGATCTCCAGCACTTTCTCACGGGGTACCGTGGCCACCTTAACCCGATTCGGCTCGCCCGAAGCCTTATCCAGGCCCGCCGCTTTTTTCAACAAGACTGAAGCGGGGGGCGTCTTGGTGATAAAGCTAAATGAGCGATCCTCAAAAACCGAGATCTCCACGGGGATGATCAGTCCGGCGTCAGCCGCCGTTCTTTCATTGAACTCTTTGCAAAAAGCCATGATATTAACCGCATGCTGGCCCAGAGCGGGGCCCACCGGGGGCGCCGGGGTGGCCTTGCCTGCCGGTATCTGCAGTTTGATCATACCGATAACCTTTTTCCTTCTTGCCATGAATATAACCCTCCTGTGAACAACCGCTGCTATCCCGGACTAATATTTCTCGACCTGATGAAAACCTAATTCCACGGGGGTCTCCCGGCCGAACATGGAGACCAAAACCTTGACTGTCCCCTTCTCCTGGTGGATCTCTTCCACGGTGCCTTCAAAATTCTTGAAGGGCCCACCGATGACGCGGACAACCTGCCCGATCTCGAAGTCAATCCTGGGTTTGCCCTCCGCCGCCATCCCCATCTGGCGCATGATCCGGTTGATCTCCTTCTCTGTCAGGGAAACGGGCCGGGAACCGGGGCCGACAAAACCGGTGACGCCGGGAGTATTGCGCACGGCAGACCACGAGTCGTCATCGAGGATCATCTCCACCATGATGTAGCCGGGGTAAACCTTCTTCTCCACAGTCTTTTTCTTGCCGCCCTTGCTGGTGATCTCCTTCTCTGTGGGGACCAGGATCCTAAAGATGCGATCCTGCATATTCATCGATTCAACCCGGCGCAGCAGATTCGTCTCCACACGGTTTTCGTAACCGGAATAAGTGTGGATTACATACCACTTTTTAAGGGATTCAATTTCTGATTCTGTTTCTGTTTGTGTATCCATGCAAAAAGGAGAGCACGCGCCTCTCCACACCTCACTCCCTCAAACTGAGTGTTCTTCCCATCAATCGCCGTCGCCTAGCCGATCACCAACCGCAAAAGCGCCAAAAACAGGTTATCCAGACCCCAAAAGAGCAATCCAAAAGCCAGTACGGCAAAGATAACCACGCCGGTGTAAACCGTAAACTCCCGCCTGTTGGGCCACTGGACCCTTTTTAGCTCCATGCGCACTTCGCGCAGGTATTGCCCCAAACGCTGAAAAAATTTCATGAGATCAAAAGCCTTTCTCATATTGAGATAGCGGACAGGGCCCGCATCTCGCTATTTAGTCTCCTTATGCTCCGTATGCCTCCGGCAGCGAGGGCAAAATTTCATCATTTCCAGCCTCTCCGGATTGTTTCTCTTGTTCTTCCGGCTGCTGTAATTTCGCTCCCGGCACTGTGAACATTCCAGATGTATGGTTACGCGCATCTTTTACCACCTGCCCGCCTGACGCCAGTCTAAATCTACCATAGATCGATTAACTGTGTCAATATAGAGTCATTTTGTAAACTGCATAATAAAGGGGCGAGAGGAGCATCGTTCCCTCGCCCCATGAGTAAACGAAGCTTAACTCTTGACCTCCGTAACCACGCCGGCGCCGACGGTGCGCCCGCCTTCGCGGATGGCGAAGCGGAGCCCCTGCTCGATCGCTACCGGGGTGATCAGCTCGATATCCATATTGATATCATCGCCGGGCATGAC
>DUVX01000152.1 GCA_012840855.1 Bacillota bacterium
ATATCGATATTCTCAATTTTGAAGTTTTTCCCTTCTGGACCGATCGCAACGTGATGGAGCATACCCGCAGACGGTACGGCAACCCCCGCTGCCAGCAGCTCGAGGGCCGCTGGGTGCTCTATTTTTGCTGGAAGGCGCACGCTGTTTCGCACACCATCCCTGACTTTTCCATGATCCTTGAGCGTGGGCTGCTCGATATAATCACTGAAGCAAAAGAAAAGGAAGCGGCTGCTACGGGCGAGAACGAGCGCCTCTTTTACCGGTCGCTGCAGGTAGCTCAGGAGGGTGTCCTGGCATATGCGCGCAATCTGGCCGCCCGGGCCCGCGATCTGGCCGCAGCGCTGGGCGATGACGGCGATTCGCAGCGCCGCCGCGCCGAGCTGGAAGAGATCGCCGCCGTCTGTGAGCGCGTCCCCGCATATCCGGCCCGCACGCTCCATGAAGCGGTCAACGCAGTCTGGCTCTGCTGGGTGGCTCTGCATATGGAAAATATGAACGCAGGGCTATCCCTGGGGAGGCTGGACCAGGTGCTGCAACCTTACTTCCTGCGCGACGCTGCCAAAGCAAAGAGCGCCGCGGAGAAAGAAGCGCTGATCCGCCGCGCCATCGAGCTCATCGGCTGCTTCTACCTGAAGTGCTCCGATCATCTGCCCAATGTTCCCGACCTCGGCAACCGACTCTTCGGGGGCAGCTCCTCGGACCAGGCGCTCACCCTGGGCGGAGTTGACCGCAGCGGTAAAAGCGCCGTCTGCGATATGACCTACATCTTTTTGAAGGTCACCGAGATGATGACCCTGCGCGAGCCCAACGTCAATGCGCGTTTTTACCCGGGAATCAATTCCGACGATTATCTTAAACGGCTCATCGAAGTAAACACCGTTACCGCGGCCACCCCTTCGCTGCATAACGACGCCGCGGTCATCCCCGCCCTCGTCAACCAGGGCTTTTCTATCGAGGATGCCCGCGACTGGGGCTCCACCGGCTGCGTCGAGCCCACCAGCATCGGCCGCCATATGGGCCACACCAACTGTATGCTCCTGAATACCGTAGCGCCACTGGAGATGGCGCTCTACAATGGGGTTCACCCGCTCATGGATGAGCAGATCGGTCCTTGCACCGGCGATCCTGCCCGGGAGGGGAGTTTCCCTACCTTCGACGATTTCAAAGAAGCTTACAAGAAGCAGCTCAGCTATCTCATCGATCAGTCTATCGCTTACAACGATTACCTGGGCAGATCGCACCAGGAGCTTCATCCCACGCCGCTGCTTTCATCTTTCTTTGACGGCCCCATGGAAAAGGGTAAAGATGTTATCGACGGCGGCGCCCGCTACAACACCTCGGGAGCGGCGCTGGTCTCGATCACCGATGTGGTCGACAGCCTTATCGCTGTCGAAGAGCTGATCTACAAGGAAAAGGTGGTGGACTGGCAGACGCTATTGCAGGCGCTACAATCGGATTTCCACGGCTACGAAGCCCTGCATAGGCGCATTGTCAGCCGCACCCCTAAGTTCGGCACCGACGCCTCCAGGCCACGGCAGCTGGCGCAGGAGCTCATCGATTTCATCTACGACTGCTACCAATCTCATCACAATTACCGGGGAGGGATCTATACCAGCGGCTTCTGGAGCATGTCCAATCATGTCGCTTTCGGAACCCTTTCGGGGGCGCTGCCCAGCGGGCGCCTGAAGGGAAAACCCTTCACCCCGGGGATCACCCCCTCGCCGGGCGTTACCGACCAGCTGCTGCCGAATATTCATACCATCGCCGGCCTCGATCCGCTGAAGATGCCCAACAATATCGCTTTCAATGTCAAGGTAGCCCCGGGTGCGCAGGACAGCCACAGGGTCTTTGTCGAGAGGGTCACCGCTTATGCGAAGAGCTATTTTGGGCTGGGCGGGATGCAGATGCAGTTCAACATTGTCACCACGGAGATGCTCAGGGAGGCCGTGGAAAAGCCGGAAGATTACCGCTGGCTGCTGGTGCGGATCTCCGGCTACAATGCTTACTTTGTCGAGCTCAACCGCGATATGCAGCAGGAGATCATCGAGCGCACCGAATTCAACGTGGCTGCGGGGAATTAGCAGGGTTGCTCTGTAAAATAGCTGACTTGAAAGGGGAGATAAGGGAATGGCCGCGCCAGAAAAAAGGCGTCCTCTCGTCGTCGAGATCAAGCGCAATGCTCTTGATGATGGACCCGGTATCCGTACAACCATCTTCTTCAAAGGTTGCCCCCTGGCTTGCGTCTGGTGCCAGAATCCCGAGGCGATCCGGATTTACCCGGAGATCGCCTATTCGGCGGGAGATTGTCTGCTTTGCGGCAGCTGCGCGGCGGCCTGCCCTGAGGGGGCGATCGACCTGCAGCGCTGCCCTCTGCCGTTGGACCGTCTTCGCTGCCGGCGCGGCGGCACCTGCGTAGAGCACTGCCCCGGTAAGGGGCTCCGCCTGATTGGACGTTACTACCCGGCTGCCAAACTGGCCGCGCTGGCCTCGCAGGATCTCCCCTTTTACGAAAATTCCGGCGGCGGAGTGACCCTCTCCGGAGGCGAGCCGACGCTCTACCCGCATTACCAGGAGGCGCTGCTGCAGGCGCTTAAATTCAAGCAGATCCATGTCAACCTGGAAACATGCGGCTACTATCACCGCCCAGCCTTTGAAAAATATATCCTGCCCTACCTCGATCTGATCTACTTTGATCTCAAGCTCATCGATCCTGACGCCCACCGCTGCTATGTGGGGCGGAGCAATCGGCGCATCCTCGAAAACTTCGAAGCGCTTGTCCGCAGCGACCGGGTCCCCCTTTTACCCCGGGTGCCGCTGGTGCCGGGGATCACCGACGGGGCGGAGAATCTTGCTGGGATCGCCGCCTTTTTGCAGGGGCTGGGACTGAGGAAGGTGGCCCTGCTGCCGTACAACCCGCTCTGGCTGCCGAAGATAGAGAGCCTGGGTCGGGAAGGCACCTA
>DUVX01000153.1 GCA_012840855.1 Bacillota bacterium
GCCGTGGTAAAGAGTCCTTCAGGTGTCATGGTCACCTGCTTGCCGTCGATATAGTAGCTGCTGCGGCGGCCGGAGGAGAGGGTGAAGGTGCCGCGGCGATAGGAATAGATGTAGGTGAACATCAGTAGTTTTTGCTGTAACTGTTCAAGGGTTGGATCAGGCATCGGGGTCCTCCTTAAATATACTTTTTATTTGCTGAGTTGCATTATATCATTATTCTGGGCGGAAAATAATTTAACTGCTTCGGGCTGGCCCGGATCATTTAGTGCGGCCTCAGCGGGTTCCCGGCTTTGTTTGAGTTATCGTCTGAATTGGGTTATAATGTTACCGTAGAAGATCGGCCGGTCCCTGCTGTGAAGCGGGAAATCCCTTTGCCCGCTGAACCGGCTACGGTTAAGCTTCGAGAGAAGGTGCTTTCAGGTTGATTCCGGTTAAAGTAAAAGAAGTGGTGCTCGATACGGTTCAAAACCCGCTGTTGCTGCTGGTAGATATGGAAGATACTATCGTTCTTCCCATCGGGATCGGCTTCTGGGAAGCCCAGGCGATCGTCTTGAAACTGCAAGGCCATCTTACGCCGCGGCCGATGACCCATGATCTGATCAAGCTATTCTGCGATCGCCTCAGCGTCACCGTGGAAAAGGTGCTGGTCAGCGATATCAAAGAGAGCACTTTTTACGCCGAGATCTACCTGAATACGGCGGAGGGGGATCTTCTTCTCGATGCTCGTCCCAGCGATGCTGTCGCCCTGGCGCTGACGGTGGGCTGCCCCATCTATATTGGCAAAAAACTGATCCCCTACACTGTCTCGATCAAAGACCTCATTGAAGAAAAAGGCTCCGAGACCGACGGGTTCGGCGACCCCGAGGATAGCGGGCCTATGGTGCATTAGCTGAATCACGGCGGTGGGCCTGCAAGGGGTGATCACGATCCGGGTAGCGGTCTCTCTTCTGGAACTCCATATCCCTGAAGCTACTTCTTTGAAACAGAAAAGGCAGGTTATAGAAAGCCTGATCAGGCGGTTGCGCAACCGCTTCAATCTCTCTGTCGCCGAAGTCGGTTATCAGGATCTATGGCAGCGCTCTGAGCTGGGGCTTGCCGCGATCTGCCGCAACAGCGCCAGCGCCGATCGCGTTATGGAGGGCGTGCTCTCCTTCATGGAGCGAGAAAACCGGGTTGATATTATCTCTACTAAAACCGAGCTATATTAGCTCTGGATAATCCTTTGATGCAGGTAGGCCCATGATCAGGATAACGGAACTGGCTCATGAACAGGTTGCCCGGGCGCTCAGCAGCGGTGATCTTGCGGTTGACGCCACCGCTGGAAAGGGCCGTGATACACTCTTTCTGGCGCAGCAGGTGGGCCCGGGAGGGCGGGTCTACGCTTTTGATATTCAGCGGGGGGCGCTCGAGAAAACGGCCTCCCTTTTGGCCCGGCATGGGCTCCGGGAGCGGGTGATGCTCATCAACGATGGTCACGAAGGGATGTCTAAACATATCGCAGAGCCTATCGGGGCGGTGATGTTCAACCTGGGTTATCTTCCTGGGGGAGATCCCAACATTGTCACCGACCTGGAAACGACACTCCCTGCCCTGGAGGCATCGCTGCGGTTGCTTCGTCCCGGCGGTGTGATTACGCTGGTACTCTATGGGGGGCACGCCCGGGGGGCGGCAGAGAAGGCGGCGGTTCTCGACTACTGCGCCGGCTTGGAGGGCTCGGCTTACGGGGTCGTCCAGATCCGGCTGCTGAATTGCGTCGGGGTACCACCAGAGCTGGTGGTGGTGAAAAAATTTAGAAAGCAGCCCAGCGGCGGGCTGGCGGAAGGAGACAACTGCTGAAAGCCGCCCTCGATCTCTGTGAAAGGGAGGATCAAGAAGTCCGATGTCTTCGCGAGCTATCTCTAAAACGGTGGTCAAGCGCCTGCCGGTCTACCTGCGCATTCTCGACAATCTTATTCTCCGCGATGTGGAGATCGTCTCCTCTCGGGAGCTGAGCCTGGAATCGGGCTTTTCAGCGGAGCAGATCCGCAAAGATCTGGCCTACTTCGGCGCTTTTGGCACCCGCGGCACCGGCTACAATGCCGTCTTTTTACGCGACAAGCTTTTGGAAATTATCGGTCTTGACAAGAAAACGCGGGTGATCGTAATCGGGGCGGGGCATTTGGGGAAAGCGCTGACCCGCCACAATATGCAAAAAAACCCCTATGTCGACATTATCGCTGTTTTTGATCGGGACCGGGCGGTGATCGGCCAGGAGATCGGAAAGATCCGGGTGTTGCCCTTCGAGCAGGTGTCTGCTGTGATCAGGGAGCAGAAGATAAAAGTAGCGCTCATTGCAGTTACAGCCAGTTCCGCTCAGATGGTGGTGGACGAGATCGTCAGGCATGGGGTTACGGCGATCCTTAACTTTGCACCGGTCAAGCTGGATGTTCCCGAGGGTGTCCATGTTCAGGATTCTGACCTGACCATAGATCTGCAGAGCCTGATCTATTACAGCACCGCCGAGGAGGAGCGCCTCTCCCGCCTGCAAAAAAGATCGGCGGAGAGCAGGTCACAGAAGATGCTGGAGCTGGAGTGAAGTATGCGAAAAATACCCCGTCAACGGGTTGACTTTTTAAAAGCAGTTGTATATACTGAGTCTACACGCGGAGCTGTGGTGTAGCGGTTAACATGCCGGCCTGTCACGCCGGAGATCGCGGGTTCAATTCCCGTCAGCTCCGCCATTTTTTGCCGAGATAGCTCAGTCGGTAGAGCAGCGGACTGAAA
>DUVX01000154.1 GCA_012840855.1 Bacillota bacterium
GGCGCATCGGCGTGGCCAAAGCAAAAAAAATGATCTTATCCGGCGATACGCTCAGCGGCGAAGAAGCTGCCGCGGTGGGCCTGGCCGATCTTTCAGTGCCGATGGAGCAGCTGGAAGAGACGGTCATGGCTTTTGCGGAAAAGCTGGCATCCAAGGCGCCGTTGGGTCTGCGCAAGATTAAAGAAGTCATCGATAGAGGCAGCGATACTGATCTTAAATCAGGGCTCCAGCTGGAGCAGGAAGCGCTCGCCTTTCTCACGGGTACCGAGGATTTCCAGGAAGGCATCGCCGCCTTTATGCAAAAAAGAGATCCGGTGTGGAAGGGCAAGTAAACTTACCGGCAGCCTTCTAAAAAGATCAATCTGACTGCTTCTTTTCGCCAACGGGAGGTGTGCTTCATGATCGAGAAATGGTACATTACCGAACAGACCTTTCCCGAGCTGTTGAATCGCAACGCCCTTCGTTTTGGACCCCGCCGGGCGCAGTGGTGGAAAGTAGAAGGGGCGCAGCGTACCGCCACGCTCACCTATGCAGAGCTGTGGCGCCTGGTCAAGGAGGCAGCGGCGGGTTTGATGGAGCTGGGTTTTGAAAAGGGTGACCGCGGCGCTGTGATGGCCTATACCAGTCCACAATGGACCTGGGCCGACTACGCTGTGATCTGCGCCGCCGGCGTTTCGGTGAGCATCTACCCCACCCTTTCCGCAAAAGAGGTTGTCTATATGCTCAATGATTCGGGAGCAAAATACCTTTTTGTTCATGATAAGGCCATTTTGGAGCGGGTCATAAAGGCCCGGGGGCAGATGGGGACGTTGCAAAAAATCGTCCTTTTATCTGGCGACAATATCAGCGGCTCCCCCGATGTGCTTACTTTTGAGGAGCTGCGCCGGCTGGGCGTGAAGCTTTTGAGTCGTCAGCGGCTTGCCTTTGAAAAACGGTGGCGCTCCGTGGAGCTGACCGATATGATGAATATCGTCTATACCTCGGGCACAACGGGGCAGCAGAAGGGGGTAATTCACACTCACCTCAGTTTCAACGCCGCCTGTTGCCGCGATCTGCGGATAGTTCCCCCTTACCGTCCCGGTGATGTTTTGCTTTCCTTTCTTCCGCTGGCCCACACCTACGAAAGGGAGTGTGGGCACGGTTCCGCCACCATGGCTGCCGCAACTATCGCCTACTCCTCCCCGCAGACGCTTGTGGAGGATCTGCAGCTGTTTAAACCGGCAATTTTCATGTCGGTGCCGCGGATCTACGAGCGGATCTATCTAGCCCTGCGCGATCTGGCTTCCCGCTCACCGCTCAAAAAAAGGATCTTCGATTTTGCCATGAAAACCGGGCTCCAGCTGACGGAGGCGCGGGCCGATGACGATGGATTTGTCGATATGTCAGAGGGGGTGGATTTCACCGGGGGAGTGGGCCTTTGGTTGAAGATAAAATACAAACTGGCTGATGCTCTTATCTTTAAAAAGGTACGCGCCATGATGGGAGGAAGATTTCGGTTTGCGTTCTCTGCGGCCGGATCCCTTTCGGCGGATCTCTGCAAGGTCTTCATGGCCATGGGGTTGCGCATTTTCGAAGGATACGGCTCTACCGAGACCTACAACACGGTGAATCTGAACCCGCCTCACAAAGTCCTCCCGGGATCTATCGGCTCTCTTTGCAATGGCGTGGAAGGGCGGATCAATGAAATCGGCGAATGGGAGGTGCGGGGTGAAAATATTTTCTTAGGCTACTGGAATAACCCCGCGGCCACACGGGAAGCTTTCACGGAAGATGGTTTCTATAAAACCGGCGATATCGTGGAGGAGCTTCCCGACGGGTACCTGAAGATAATAGATCGGATCAGGGGAATCATGGTTCTAGATACGGGTAAAAATGTGCCGGTAACGAAGATTGAATCCCTTTTCGCCATCGCCGATTATGTCGATCAGGTGGTACCCATCGCTGACGAAAGGCCCTATGTCTCTGCGCTCATTGTACCTAATTTTGAAGCAGTTATCGCTGTATTTGAAAAAGAGGGGATCGACTACGACCGCGCTGCTCTCAAATTTGAGGAGCAGGGGAACACCCGCCTCATCATCGAGGCGGGAGAAGAGCTGATCGATCATCCCAGGCTGCGCCAACTGCTGGACGAAGAGGTGGCTGGGGCCAATCTTGAGCTGGAGGAGCACGAGCAGATCAAAAAGTATGTCATCTTGCACCGCCGCCTCACCGAGGGCAGCGGCGAGGTTACACCGACGCTAAAGTTGAAGCGCCATCTTGTCTTGAGCAATTTTTCCCGAGAAATAGAGGGTATTTATGAGGGCGGCCCGGCCGGGGCCGGGCTGGCGGGGCAGGGAAAAACCGGTTCCAGCCGGCGTTAGCCGCGGCGGTACGCTCTTCATGGTTCAATAAATTTTAGTTCGGATTCCTGCAAAGCGGCTTCGACCAGCTTATCGGTGTCGAGAGCCGCTTCTGCTTCCAAAACCTTGTCCAGCTGCGGTCTCGTGGCCGGTCGTCGCGGTAGAAAAAGGGTGCAGCAGTCCTCATAGGGACGGATGGAGATCTCGTATGTATCAATATTTTCGGCTCGGGTGACGATCTCGTGCTTGTCCATCCCCAGTAGCGGCCTCAGGATTAGCATCGGGGTGACAGCGCTGATCACCGCCATGCTCTCCAGGGTCTGGCTGGCCACCTGGCCCAGGCTTTCTCCGGTAACCAGAGCCTGTAGGCGGTGCTTTCGAGCGATCCCCTCGGCGAGGCGTAGCATCATCCGGCGCAGTAGGATAATACCCAGTTCGGGTGGGCAGCGATCGTGGATCTCCTTTTGGATCCCAGTAACGCTGATCAGGTGCAGCTTTATTCCGTTACCATAAAGGGCGAGATGTTTGCAAAGATCGAGCACTTTCTCACGGGAGCGCATACTGGTGAAGGGGTAGCTGTGATAGTGCACCGCCTCCAGAGCCAGCCCCCGTTTCAAGGCCATCCACCCCGCCACAGGGCTGTCGATACCACCGGACAGGAGCAGGAGTGCCCGGCCGGTTACACCCACCGGGAGACCCCCAGGCCCGGCAGCATGCCCGGAGAAAACAAAGGCTTCTTTGGGGCCGATTTCGATAAAGATCCGTAAAGAAGGGTCGTGAAGGTCAACCCTGAGGTGGGGATTCTTTTTCAGTACCGCTGCGCCCATGATCCGGTTGATTTCCGGGGAGGTAAGGGGGAAGCTCTTGTTGGCCCGGCGAGCTTCCACCTTGAAGCTGCCGTTTTCGGTGGCCCTGTTTTCGACAAGCTGCAGCACCGCACTTTTAATAGCATCTAGAGAAAGCGGTGCCGCCTGGACGCTGCTGACAGAGACAACCCCGAAGACTTTGCTCAGGCGGCTGATTATCTCCTGCTCCGCTGCCGCCGGGCCTTGGACAAAGAAGCGACCGTGTGCGCGATTGACGCTAGCGTCAAAGCCCCGCAGGGCGCTCTTTAAGTTGTTGAATAAGGCTTTTTCAAAATAGCCTCTGTTTTTCCCCTTCAGGGCGATCTCACCGTAACGAACGAGAATTAATGCCGGCACTCTTCCTCTCCCTTTCGATTCAGATCGGGGTTCTATAGATTTTTTAGCTCCTGCACCGCAGCAGCGATCAGTTCAACAGCTCGGGCGATCTCGGCCGAATGGTTAAAAGAGGAGAGACTAAAACGCAGGGCGCTGTGGAGCCGCTCCCCGGTAAGGCCGACAGCGGCGAGGACATGGCTGGGCTCGGGATGGCGCGAGTGACAGGCGGAACCTGCCGAGACGAAGATCCCCTTTTCTTCGAGGAAGCGGAGTAAAACTTCGGCTTTCGTCCCGGGAAAGGAAAGGTTCAGGATATGGGGGGCGGCTTCCCCGGGCGGAGGCCCGTTGAGTTGGACCTCTACACCTGCCCGCTGCAGGCCGCTATAGAGCTCTTCTTTGAGCCGGTGCTGCAGGGTAAAATCATCTTCCCGGCGCGCTTCGCTGAGCCGGGCGGCCAGGCCGAATCCGGCGATGGCCACGGTGTTCTCCGTTCCCGGACGGATCGTCCTTTCCTGTCCCCCTCCCTGGAAGAGAGGCTGTAGGGAAACACCCTTTCTTGCCCAGAGGGCGCCGGCCCCCTTGGGGCCGTGGATCTTGTGGGCGCTGCAGCTGAACAGGTCGGCCTGCCAGCGCTGCAGGGCTACCGGTATACGGGCAAAGGATTGCACCCCGTCAATATGATAAAGCGTGCGCGGATTAGCCCCTTTGATGATGGCGCCGATCTCTTCCACCGGCTGGATCGTGCCGATCTCGTTGTTGATATGAATAATGCTTACCAGGATTGTTTCTCTGTTTACCGCCTTGGAGAGCGATTCCAGATCAAGCCGGCCGCAGCTGTCTACCGGCAAAAAGGATACGGTAAAACCCTCTTCCTCGAGCTGCCGGCAGCAGTTCAGCACTGAGGGGTGCTCCGCCTGCGAGGTGATAATATGCCCGCGGGGCTGACGCCGCCGGTAGGCGACCCCTTTAATCGCCAGGTTATTGGCCTCGGTGCCGCCCGAAGTAAAATAGATTTCATCTTCGCGGCGCTGCAAAACAGAAGCGATCTCGCGGCGGGCATCGCTTAACAGTCTTTCGGCGGCGATCCCTTTGCTGTGGAGCGAGGAGGGGTTGGCGTAGTTTTCTCTTTGAATGCGGTCGCCCAGTGCGATCACTTCGTCGAAAGGACGGGTAGTGGCACAGCTGTCCAGATATATTTCGGTCATAAGTCCACCCCTACAACTTCGATTCTGTCCCCGATCAGACAGCGACTACTTCTTTGATAGAAGGGAGCTCCTGCATCAGAACCCGTTCAATACCCTGCTTCAAGGTCATCGTCGCCATGGGGCAGCCGTGGCAGGCCCCGGTAAGCCTTACCTTAACAATACCATCTTCGGTGACCTCCACCACTTCTACATCTCCGCCGTCACGCTGCAGGGCGGGGCGAATCTTCAACAGAGCCTGTTCAACCTGATCCTTCGTCATTTTCATCCTCCTTTTGATCATTATACTTTTTCCCGTTAGACGCATCTATCATACAATATTAAGCCCCCCCTGCCAACCGGCATCTCCACCGGTGACATAGGGGAGCCCGGCCCGTTTGGATGAGTAAACCGCGGCGGAAGGTTGACAAAAGGATCGCTTTCCCCTCATAATAACCTATAATCATAGCTGTAATTTTAAGTATAGTTTGGGGAGGAAGTATGGGCGATGGTGTTGCCGGAGATCAGAAAAAGGGTAGCCGCTTTAAAAAGGGAGCGCAACGCAATTATTCTGGCACATAATTACCAGAGGGAAGAGGTTCAGGAGCTGGCCGATTATACCGGTGATTCCTTTGAGCTGAGCCGTATTGCTGCAGAGTCGGAAGCCCGGGTGATCGTGCTCTGCGGCGTATATTTTATGGCCGAAAGCGCCGCCGTCCTTGCTCCCGACAAGACGGTGCTGCTTCCCGAAAAGGATGCCGGCTGCCCGCTGGCTGATATGGTCACACCGGAAAAATTGCGTTATTACAGGAAAATGTATCCCGGGGCGGCGGTAGCAACCTATATCAATTCCCCGGCGGCGGTTAAAGCGGAGAGCGATATCTGTGTGACCTCGGCCAATGCTGTCGCTGTTGTCAACTCGCTGGCTGCCGGGCAGGTTATCTTTGTTCCCGATGGCAATCTGGCCCATTTTGTATCGACACAGACCGATAAAGAGATCATCCCCTGGCCGGGTTACTGTATCACTCACTACCGTATTACCGTAAAGGATCTGGAAAATGCCCGCCGGAGCTATCCCGATGCGCCTGTGATTGTCCATCCTGAATGTCGCCCTGAGGTGGTGGAAAGTGCCGATGCTGCTCTCGGTACCGGGGGGATGATCCGCTTCGTCAAAGAGACGAAAGCCGCCGCGGTTGTAGTGGGCACAGAGAAGGGTATGCTTAGCCGTCTGCGCCGGGAGCGCCCCGATCTGAAGTTTCACCTGCTGTCACCGGGGCTGTTCTGCCCGGGGATGAAATACACCACTGCCGAGAAAATTATCGCTTCGTTGGAAAAGATGCAAAACCGTATCACCGTTACCCCGGAGATCCGGAAGGGGGCGGCGGAGTCTCTCCGGCGGATGCTGGAAAGCACCCCGGGGGCCGGCTCAGATGGCGGGGATCATCGGTGCAGGCGTGCAGAATAACCCTTAGCGGCCCCAGGAGGTATAAACCGATGCTTTCGAAGCAGCTTATCAAGAAGAAGGTTTATGAAGCTCTTGATGAAGATCTCCGCTATGGGGATATCACCACGGAGCTGGTGGTCTCACCGCTGGCGAGGGGTGCCGGCACTATCTATGCCCGGGAGGCAGGGGTTATCGCCGGCCTTCCGCTTGCGGAGCAGGTTTTTTACACCCTTGATGAATCCCTCGATTGTCACCGACTCGTCGATGAAGGGGAGCATGTCGATGCGGGCCGGGCGGTGATGCAGATCAGCGGCCCGCTGCGTTCTTTACTCTCCGGTGAACGGGCAGCCCTTAATTTTCTGCAGCGCCTTTCCGGCATCGCCACGCTCACAGCAGACTGGGTGAAAGCGCTGGAGGGTTTCCCGGCCCGGCTGACCGACACCAGGAAAACCTCGCCGGGGCAGAGGGTCCTGGAAAAGTATGCCGTCGCCGTGGGCGGCGGAGTTAACCATCGCTTCTCTCTGGATAGCGGGATTCTGATCAAGGACAATCATATTTTTGCCGCCGGCGGTATCGCAGCGGCGATAAAACTGGTGCGCGACGCAGGGCCTTTTGTCTGGCGCATCGAGGTGGAAGTGACCGATCTGAAAGAGCTTCGGGAAGCGCTGGAGGCGGGAGCGGAGATAATCATGCTGGACAATATGGATCTACCGCTGATCAGGGAGGCGGTGCGGATCACTGCCAGGCGGGCTTTGCTCGAGGCTTCCGGGAATATCACCCTGGAGCGTTTGCGCGAGGTCGCCGCGGCGGGAGTGGACTATATCTCCAGCGGTGCGCTTACCCATTCGTACCGCTCCCTAAACTTGAGTCTGCTGTTGGAATAGATCTAAGGGGGTAGATAAGGATGTCTGGTGAAGATCGTCTTTATGACCTCATCGTAATGGGGGGAGGCCCCGCCGGGGTGGCGGCGGCGATCTACGGCGTCCGGGCGGGCCTGTCGGTCGTTGTCCTGGAAAAAGCGCTCATCGGCGGCCGGCTTGTTACCATCGATCGCATCGATAATTATCCCGGTTTTCCCGAAGGGATCACCGGTCCCGAGCTGGGGATGCTTTATGACGAACACCTGCGGCGTTTCGATATCGTAGTCAGTACAGCCCAGGTGGAGGGTGTATCTTTGGACGGCCCCGTCAAAAAGGTCCAGACCCCGGAGGGCATGGTGAAGGGGCGAGCGGTCGTGATCGCTACAGGAACGATGCCGAAGCTGCTTCATGTCGAGGGGGAGTCGGATCTTTACGGCCGGGGGATCTCAAACTGCGCCTCCTGTGATGCCGCCTTTTTCCGCGGCAAAGATGTTGCGGTGGTGGGGGGGACCAGCGCGGCCCTTGAGGAGACGCTCTTTATCGCCCGTTTCGCCAAAAAAGTGTATGTGATCCACCAGCGCGGCGCCTTTCGTGCCGTGCAATCCCTGCAGGAGCGGATCTTTGAGCTGCCCAATGTGGAAGTGCTCTGGCACAGCACCGTCAAGAAAATCGAGGGTGAAAAACAGGTAACGGGGCTTCTTCTGCAGCAGAAGGATGGCCCAGTGAGGTTGCCTGTGGATGGGGTCTTTGTTTTCACCGGCCGCATCCCCAGCACTACCTTTCTGGGCGGCGCCGTGGCGCTCGATGAGCGCGGTTATATTATCACCGATGACAATATGAAGACCTCGCTCCCGCGGGTCTACGCCGCCGGCGATGTCCGCCGGACTGCGCTACGCCAGATTATCACTGCCGCCGCAGACGGCGCCATCGCTGCAACTGCCGCCGCGCGCAGCCTCAATGCGGAAAAAACTGAAAAAATTGACTGAATGCGTGCTCTCCCGCTCCGGATAATCGCCCTTGCTATTGGGATAATAGGGTCAGGGTAAATTATCCGGGGCGGTGATTACTTGCGTCCACTCTGGAAAGGTTCCGTCAGTTTCGGCCTGGTCAATATTCCGGTACGGCTTTTTGCAGCCACGGAGAAGAAAAATGTGCGCTTCCGCTATCTTCACGAACCCTGTCGCACCCCTGTAGAATACCGCAAGGTCTGCCCGACCTGCAACAAAGAGATCGCCATGGAGGAGATCGTCAGGGGGTACGAGTATGAAAAGGGTCGTTTCGTGATCATCGACGAGAGCGATTTCGCCCGTATCCCCGCAGAGACGAGCAGGACGATTGCCATCGTCGATTTTGTACGCGACGAAGAGGTTGATCCACTCTATTATGATCGTTCTTACTACCTTGCCCCCGGTGAAACGGGAGAGAAGGCCTTTCAACTGCTGATGCAATCCATGGCCGAGGCGGGGCTGGTGGCGATTATCCGCATCGTGCTGCGCTCCCGGCAGGCGCTGGGGGTGCTTCGGGTTTACCGGGATTCCCTAGCGTTGGAGACAATGTTCTATCCCGACGAGGTCCGCCCGACAAGCGAACTGCCGCAATGGAATCGTGATCTGAAAATGCAGGAGAGCGAGCTGGAGATGGCCCGGCAGCTGATCGCGAACCTGACCGCCCCATTTTCTCCCGATAAATATACCGATGAATACCGGGCGGCGCTACTGGAGATCATCGACGGCAAGATCAAGGGCGAGGAGGTTTTTATCGCCTCTTCGCCGGAAAAGGGCGAGGTCATCGATCTCGCCGAAGCACTGAAGGCAAGCGTGGAGGCTACCCGCAGGGGCGCCAGTAAAAAAGCTGCGGGAGATAAAAAGAAGAAAACCGGTGCCGGTGCCCGTTGAATTGACAGCTCTTTGGGATTTCTTTACTGCACTGCAGCCGATGGAGCCTCTAAGCAAAAAAGAGCCCTTCAACAGCCCTGACTATATATTTCAGGTCAAATGGGACGGTGTACGTATCCTGGCCATGCTGGAGCAGCGACGGGTGACCCTGAAGAACCGGCGGGGCAACCCGCGGACGGGGCAATATCCGGAGCTGCAGAAACTGGTGGGGCTGGTCGAAGCCGGAAGCGCTGTCTTTGACGGCGAAGTGGTGGCCCTGATGGAAGGTAAGCCCAGCCTGAGCCGCGTGCTTCAGCGCGATTCCAGCCGCCGTGAATCGGTCACCGGGGCGCTGCAGCGGCAGATACCCTGCACCTATTGCCTTTTTGATCTGCTCTATCTCGACGGTACCGATCTTACCGACAGCCCCATTGAAAGAAGGCAGCAGCTTTTGGCGAAAGTGGTGCGGTCTGCCCCCCCGCTCTATCTCTGCGACAGTTTTCATGAGGGGATAGCGCTATACCGGGAGATAGAGCGGGCGGAGCTGGAGGGGATCGTGGCCAAGAAAAAGGGGAGCCTATACTGGAGCGGCAAGTCTGCCGACTGGTTGAAGATCAAACCCCGCCGCCGGCAGCTCTGCGTTGTCGGCGGGCTGAATATGGCCGGGGGTGCTGTGGGCTCTCTGCTTTTGGGGGCCTACCGCGGGGGAGAGCTGCTCTATATCGGAAAAGCGGGTTCAGGTCTGAAGCGGGACGATCTGCTGTTGTTGCGCGATTATGCTCTGCAGGACGGCAGCCCCGGGCCGCATTTTAGAAATCCCCCCCGGGGAAGGGGGCTGCTCTGGTTGGAGCCGCGCCTCACGGTGGAGATCGAATTTTTAGAGTGGACCGGCGATCTGCGCCTGCGCGCTCCGGTGGTTGTCGGTTTCAGCGACCGTTTGCCGGCGGAGGCGGTTATTTAAAAGGATCTTTTCGGAAGGAGTGGTCGCATCTCTACACTGCTGGTCAACGACAGGGAGCTTGCATTGACCAATCTTGATCGCGAGCTCTGGCCCGACGACGGGCTGATCAAACATGACCTACTGCGCTACTATATTGAAGCGGCGCCCTATCTGCTGCCCCACCTGCGCAACCGTCCCCTGGTGGTGCAGCGTTTTCCGCAGGGTATCGACAGACCCGGTTTCTATCAAAAAAATGTTCCCGCAGGAGCACCTTCCTGGCTGAAAACCTGCCCGGTGCGTCACAGTGACGGGAAGATCACTGAATACATCGTGGTCGATTCCCCGGAAACCCTGATCTGGCTCGGCAATCAATCCTGCCTGGAGCTGCATCCCTGGCTCTCCTCGCTGGGCAGCCTCGATTACCCCGACTTTGTTGTCTTCGATCTCGATCCCATGGAACAGAGCACTTTTTCCCATATCTGCACGGCTGCGGTGGCGATTAAGGAGCTCCTGGAAGAGCTCGGTTTGCAGTCTTATCCCAAGCTCTCCGGCGCTACCGGTTTGCAGATCTACCTGCCCGTAAAGCCGCAGTATACCTACCGTCGCTCCCGCGATTTTGCTGAAGCGATCTGCCGGCGCGTTCACCATGCTTTCCCAGGGATTACCACGCTGGAGCGGAGTAAAGAGCGGCGCGGCGGCAAGCTCTACCTCGATTATCTGCAAAACGGAAGAGGGAAAACGCTGGCGGCGCCATACAGTCCGCGCCCTCTTCCCGGTGCGCCGGTTTCCCTGCCGCTGACCTGGTCGGAGGTGGCCGCCGAAGCCATAGCCCCGGGGGAGATTACCCTAGAAAATATATGGAGCCGCCTCCAAGAGCAGGGCGATCTTTTTAGCCCGGTCCTGGAAAACAGGCAGGCTCTGCCTTCGCTATAAGTAGAGAAAGAGAGATAAGGGGCTGTTTCCAGAATAGGGCACCAATTTAAAAAACGACTTGACAATTCACCGTACAGCTGTTAGTTTTAGAGTGTGCAGCGATTTTTGCCACGTTAAATCCATTTTTAACAGGAATGATGAATCCGGACGCAAATTTTGTGATCAGTGCATAATTGGGCGGGTCTGAACGTATCCATTGCCATAAGGAGAATGCGCCCCTGCTCTCCCGGCTAGGAAGCGCTCAAACGATCCGAAAAAGGATGTTGGATAGTGATCGGTTACTGGGAAATTATGCTTCGCCTCGGTTTGGCTGTTGTCTTCGGGGGAGCGGTCGGTTACGAAAGGGAAAGCCAGAACCTGCCGGCCGGCTTCAGGACGCATATTCTTGTCTGTGTGGGGGCCACTCTGATCATGCTTGTTTCTGCCTACGGCTTTTCGGGGCCCCTGGCGGGCACCGCCGATCACAGCCGCATCGCTGCAGCGGTGGTGACCGGTATCGGCTTCCTTGGAGCCGGCACCATTCTGCGGCAGCAGGGAAATATCCGGGGGCTGACCACGGCGGCCAGTATCTGGGTTGTTTCGGGGATCGGCCTGGCGATAGGGATCGGTTTCTATTTCCCGGCGCTTCTGACGACGGGGCTTGTTCTGCTTTCCCTGCTGGTTTTGGGCCGCCTTGACCGGACGCTGATTTCTTCCTACAGGACTAAATGGCTGACCATGCGCGTGTCCGATCGGGTTGGCCTGATGAAGGAGATCGTGGGGATATTTTCCGATCTGAAGCTGAATATCCGCAAAATCGAGTTCAGCGAGCCCTCATCCCTGGTTATCCGCGGCGATAAATACCTCGAGATTGAGATTATGTTAGTGACGCCGCTCAATTTTGATCAAAACAAGCTCTTTCAAAGGCTTGCTTTTTTGGAAGGGGTTGAGCAGGTCTCCTGGCAGGGCGAAAGAGTCTTGGTAGATCTCTACTCTCGATCCGTTTCGTCGGACTAGGATTGCTCCATTGATTCCCCGCTTTTTCTTCCCCATCGGCCCCCATGGATCTTGGGCCCTCGATAAAAACATGCGATAAAGAGCAATAAACAACGATAATAAGGGTTTTCTCCCTCTCCTGGCGGCATAATAACTCAGTAGGCCAGTTGATCAAAGCCTCCTGGGACGGTGTATAATATGCATGAAGGTCAGGGAAGGTCAAATGGATGAGGGGGCGGCGTTTCCCGTGCTTCGCCGCCTGGTCAGAGATAGTCAAGAAGGGGGCGGGGGCGAAAAAAAATGGCTTCGCTGACAGATCATATCGAGGACTACCTGAAGAAACTTTTGGCCATCAGCACACGCAGCTATGTAGAGATCCAGCGCGCGGAACTGGCCCACAAGTTCGCCTGTGTTCCCTCTCAGGTCAACTATGTTTTAAGCAGCCGTTTCTCCTTGGCCCGGGGCTACTTGGTGGAGAGCAGGCGAGGCGGCGGCGGTTATATCCGCATCTATCGCATTGTTAACCCCCGTGCCCGGAGCTGGGCTGAAACATTAAGCCGGATGGAAGCGCGCTCTTTCGATCCGGCACAGGCGCTCCAGTTCTTGAAGCGGATCAGCGAAGAAAAAATCATTTCCTGGAGGGAAAGGCAGATGATCAAGGCGCTCCTTCAGGATGAACACTACCGCGGCCTTGGCCGCGATGAAAAGAGAAAAATCCAGGTAAAGCTATTCAAAGCTTCTCTGGAAGCAGTTTTGAAGAACAGCTACTAGGGGGTATCAAAGATGATCTGTCAGGAATGTCAAAAAGAGATGGCCACGGTGCATATCACAAAGATAATAAACGGCCGCAAAACGGAGCTTCACCTGTGCCGGCGCTGTGCCCGGGCTCACGATGAGCTTGATTTTTCTTTCGAACCGCAGTTTTCCCTTCACAACCTTCTCGGCAGCCTGCTGGGAGAAAATATGCGCGGTTCCCGGGAAGCGCTGGGTAGGGCCAAGGTGCAGTGCCCCTCCTGTGACCTGACTTTTAGCCAGTTCAGCCAGATCGGCAGGCTCGGTTGCAGCGGATGCTTTGCGGCTTTTAATGAACAGCTGGCGCCGCTTTTGCGCCGCATTCACGGCAGCAGCAGGCATACGGGCAAGGTGCCCCGCCGCAGTCAGGGTGCAGTCCGTTTCGCCAGGGAGCTGGAGCGGCTGCGCGAGGAGCTAAAACTGAAGATCCAAAAAGAGGAATTCGAGAAGGCCGCGGAGCTGCGCGACCGGATCAAAGCGATGGAACAAAAGGTTAAAAAGGGGGGGCAGTGATGAAACCGAAGAAGATAACCGCCTGCAGATGGATGGACGGGGGCGGCCCCGAAGCGGAGGTCGTAATCAGTTCAAGGATCCGCATCGCTCGCAATATCGAGGGCGTCCCTTTCCCGTACCTGGCCTCCGATGCCCAGACCAGGCAGATCCAGGAGACCGTTGCCGAGGTTGCTGCTTCCCAAAAGGAGGCTTTCGAGCACTTTACGCTCCTGCCCATGGAGAACCTCGCCTCCCTGGAGAAGGAGCTGCTTGTGGAGAAGCATCTGGCCAGCCCCTTCCTGGCTCGTGAGTCGCAGCATGGCGCCCTGTTTCTGCGCCGCGATGAAGCGGTCAGTATTATGATCAATGAAGAAGATCATATCAGGATCCAGGTGATCCTGCCGGGGCTACAGCTGGAGGAGGCGCTACAGGAGGCCGAAAAATATGACGATCTGCTCGAGGAGAAGATCAATTATGCCTTCGATGAGGGCTATGGTTACCTGACAGCCTGCCCCACCAATGTGGGGACGGGGCTACGGGCTTCGGTGATGCTGCATCTCCCCGCGCTGATCATGACCGGCCAGGCCAACCGGCTTCTGGGGGCTCTTTCCCAGGTCGGCCTGGCGGTGCGCGGCCTTTATGGCGAAGGGACGGAGATCATTGGCAATCTGGTTCAGATCTCGAACCAGGTTACGCTGGGCCAGTCCGAGGAGGAGATCATTCGCAACCTCGGGGGAGTGACCCGGCAGGTGATCGAGCAGGAGCAGACCGCCCGTCAGGCCATGCTCAATGAGAACCGGGCCCGGATCGCCGATCGCTCCTGGCGGGCGCTGGGGCTGCTGAGGTACGCCCAGATCATGAGCTCGCAGGAGGCGATGCAGCTGCTTTCCGATGTGCGGCTGGGTTACGACCTGGGGCTCGTTAAAGGGGTTGACCGGAAGCTGCTCAATGAGATGCTGGTGACCATACGCCCGGCCTGTTTGCAGATCGCGGCAGGTAAGGAGCTCAGCCCTTCGGAAAGAGATCTGGAACGTCCTGAGCGTTTAAAGACGCTGCTGGAGGAATATAAGGAAGCTGTTTAATAATAGAAAGAAGCACAATCTAGTGAGGTGAATAAATGATGTTCATGTTTAGCCGTTTTACCGAGCGGGCCCAACAGGTGCTCGTGCTGGCCCAGGAAGAGGCCAAAAGGCTGGGGCATAACTTTATTGGCACAGAGCATCTTCTGCTGGGCCTGGTCAGGGAGGGCTCGGGGATTGCCGCCCGCGCCCTACAGAATATGAATGTTGATCTTAACGGGATGCGATCCGAGGTGGAACGGATTACTCCGAAGGGGGATAAACTCTTTCAGAAGGGGGTTTCGTATACACCGCGGGCAAAACGGGTCGTGGAGCTCTCTATCGAAGAGAGTCAGAACTTGGGGCATAACTATGTGGGCACCGAGCATATCCTGCTCGGCCTGCTACGCGAGGGCGAGGGTATCGCTGCCCAGGTTTTAACCAATCTGGGGATAGATCTAAAACGGGCCCGCAAGGAGGTTATCCAGTTGCTGGGTAGTTCCGGGGGCGGTACACACCGGGAAGGCGAAGAAAAGGGCGATCCGCAGACCCCGACGGTGGATACATTCGGCCGGGATCTGACCAGGCTGGCTGGTGAGGGCAAGCTCGATCCGGTGATCGGGCGGGATAAGGAGATCGAGCGGGTTGTCCAGGTGCTCAGCCGCCGTACAAAAAACAACCCCTGCCTCATCGGTGAACCCGGTGTGGGGAAGACGGCCATCGCTGAAGGGCTGGCCCAGCGGATCATCGAGAATAATGTTCCCGAGATTCTCCGCGGTAAAAGGCTGGTCACGATCGAGCTGGCCGCGGTGGTGGCAGGGACAAAATACCGCGGCGAATTCGAGGAGAGGCTGCGCAAGCTGATGATGGAGCTGCGTCAGGCCGGCAACGTCATGGTTTTCATCGATGAGCTGCATACGATCATCGGGGCGGGGGCTGCCGAGGGGGCCATCGATGCCTCCAATATCCTCAAGCCGGCGCTGGCCCGCGGTGAGCTGCAGTGCATCGGTGCGACGACGCTCGATGAGTACCGCAAGCATATTGAAAAAGACCCCGCCCTGGAGCGGCGCTTTCAACCTATTGTTGTCGGCGAGCCCGACAAGGAGGAAAGTCTTGCCATCCTGAAGGGGCTGCGCGATCGCTATGAGGCGCATCATAAGGTCAAGATCACCGACGAAGCTCTCGAAGCGGCGGTGAAACTTTCGGATCGCTATATCTCCGATCGCTTTCTGCCCGATAAGGCCATCGATCTTATCGACGAGGCTGCTTCGCGGGTCCGCATCCGTAGCTATACCGCCCCCCCCGATCTGAAGAAGATCGAGGAGAAGCTGGGCACTGTGCGCGCGGAGAAGGAGGCGGCGGTGCGCAATCAGGAGTTCGAGGAGGCTGCCCAGCTGCGCGATCGGGAGCGGAAGATCAAAGAGGAGCTGGCGGGCCTGAAAAAAGAGTGGGAGCAGCAGATGGGTACCGCCGATCTCTCCCTGGTCACAGATGAAGATGTGGCTTATATCGTCTCCAGCTGGACTGGGGTTCCGGTGAAAAAACTTGCCGAAGAGGAGTCGGCCCGGCTGCTGAACCTCGAGGAGATACTCCATCAGCGCGTCATCGGACAGGATGAGGCGGTGGAATCGGTCTCACGGGCAATTCGGCGGGCCCGGGCCGGGTTGAAAGATCCCCGGCGCCCGGTGGGCTCATTTATCTTTCTCGGCCCCACCGGGGTAGGCAAAACCGAGCTGGCCCGGGCTCTGGCCGAGGCGATATTCGGGGATGAACGGGCCATGGTCAGGCTGGATATGTCCGAGTACATGGAGAAGCACACCGCCGCCCGGCTCATCGGGGCCCCCCCGGGCTACGTTGGGTACGACGAGGGCGGCCAGCTCACCGAGCAGGTGCGCCGTCAGCCCTACTCGGTGGTGCTCTTTGATGAGATCGAGAAAGCGCATCCCGATGTCTTCAACGTGCTGTTGCAGATTCTCGAAGACGGGAGGCTTACCGATGGGAAAGGGCGTACCGTTGATTTTCGCAATGCTCTGGTGATCATGACCTCCAACGTGGGGGCCACCTTCACGCACCGCACCTCGCTCGGTTTTGGCGCTTCTGACGAAGAGAGCACCCATGAGAGGATGAAGGAGCGGATCCTCTCCGATCTGAAACGGACTTTTCGCCCCGAATTTCTCAACCGCGTGGACGATATTATAGTCTTCCATGCGCTTGGTGAGGATCATATTGAAAAGATTGTCGAGATCATGCTCGATGAGTTCAACCGACGGCTGGCGGAATATGATCTCAGGGTGGAGGTCTCCGGGGAGGCGAGGGCGGCCCTGGTGAAGGAAGGATTTGATCCGTCCTTCGGGGCGCGTCCCCTGCGGCGGGTGATTCAGAAACGGCTCGAAGATAACATCTCCGAGGAGATGCTCCAGGGGAAGATCACTCCGGGAGATACCATTGCGGTGACAATGGAGGAGGGCCGCTACCGCTTTGAAGCGGCGGTGGCAAAAAAATAGCTTTCCCCATCATCAGGGGGCCCCGCGCTCCATCCCTTCTTGAGAGTAAAGGGGCCCCTCTTCTTTCCTCCGGCAGGCCCGGCCAGGTTCAAATTTAGTGAAATTACAAACTTTTTCGCAGGTAAAGGAATTTATCTAGCCTTTGTCGAATACGATGAATGTGTTATTAAGATTATAGGCAAAATTGTCTCATTTTAAGGAGGATCGGTTTGAAAATTGCTATTTCCGGTAAAGGGGGGGCCGGAAAATCAACCATTGCTGCCAATCTGCTCCACTGCCTCATGAGAAATAACGTCCCTACCTTTGCTGTTGACGCCGATCCCGATGCCAACCTGGGTCTTGTTTTGGGGTTGGATCAGGAAGAACTTGCCGCACTGCCGCCATTATGTGATCTGCAGGAAGTGATCATCGAAAAAAATGCCGGCGGGGGGGCTTTTGTAGATCTGAATCCTTCCATTGATGATGTCCTCGAGGAGTATGTTCTCCCCCTGGGAAGCATCCGCTTTCTTAAAATGGGGGGGATCAAGCAGGGCGGCACCGCCTGCTACTGTAAGGAGAGCGCTTTTCTGAATGCTGTTTTGACGAACGTGCTTCTCGAGCGGCCCGAGGCAGTGGTGCTCGATATGAGCGCAGGGATCGAGCATCTCACCCGGGGCACCGCCCGGGGGATCAGGATGATGCTGGTGGTAGTTGAGCCAAGCCGGGCTGCCGTTACTACTGCGCTGGCCGTAGATCGTCTGGCTGCCGACCTGGCTCTGCCGGAGGTGCTCTTCGTGGGGAATAAGGTCCGCTCGGAAGCCGATCAAAGCTATCTGCGGCAGTCCCTGCCGGGGGAGCGCATCCTGGCGATGCTTCCCTTCTCCGAGGAGGTTCTGGAGAGGGCGCGTCTGGGCGGCCGTCCGGAGATGGAAGACAGATACCTTTTGCCGGGTATAGAAGAGCTCTACAAACAGATCGGTGGAGGTGATCAGCAGGCTTACGCTTAGAGGGTCCCCTTTTTTTAACAACAATCGCTTGAATATTTAAAAGGAGGTCAGAAAAGAAACATGTCCAAAGAGAAAAAAAAGGTAGACAACAAGAGAACAGTGGATCCGGCTGCTCTGGAAGTCCTGGACCGGAACGACGGCCAGATTGAGACCGTCTATGATCGCTACGTCCAGATGCAGCCCCAGTGTAACTTTGGCCGTACCGGAATCTGCTGCCGGATCTGTCTACAAGGCCCCTGCCGCATCACCAGAAAAGCTTCCAAGGGCATCTGCGGTGCTCACGGTTATACTATTGTCGCCCGTAACCTCATCCGCGCGATCAACGGCGGCGCCGGTGCTCACGCCGACCACGGCCGACACCTTATCTATACCGTCACCGAGATGCTGGAGGGAAAGGCGCCGGACTACAAGGTTGAAGATCCCGAGAAGCTGCGCCGCGTAGCCCGGATGATCGGCCTCTCCGTGGAAGGTAAAGAGGAACGCGATCTGCTGAAGGAAGTCCTCGACGCTGCGATCAGCGATTTTACCAAGCTTAACGATGAGCCGCTACGTTGGCTCGAGGGGACGATTACCGAGGGGCGGATGAAAAAATTCGCCGATTGCAATATCCATCCGCGCAGTGTCCATACCGCCATCTCCGAGACCATGGGTCAGACCCATATGGGGGTGGACTCCGATCCCGTCAACCTGGTCTTCCAGGGGTTGAAGACCTCCCTGGCTGACTTTGCGGCGGAGCATATCGCTACCGATCTTTCGGATATCCTTTTCGGTACGCCCAAGCCGGTTACCTCGGAGGCAAATTTTGGGGTAATCGATCCTGAGATGGTCAACATCGCCCTGCACGGGCATAACCCGCTGCTGAGCGAGATGATTGTGCGGGCGGCTCGCGAGATGAAGGCGGAGGCGGAAGCAGTGGGCGCGAAGGGCGTTAAATGCATGGGGATCTGCTGCACCGGCAACGAGGTGCTCATGCGCCAGGGCGTTCCCCTGCTCACCAACTTCCTCTCCCAGGAGCTACCGATCATGACCGGGGCCATCGATGCCATGGTCGTTGATGTGCAGTGCATCATGCCTGGCATCAGGGCGGTGGCCGAGTGTTTCCATACGCGGATTATAACTACGATGTCGCATTCGAAGATCCCCGGCGCGCATCATGTGGAGTTCACCGAGGATCGGGCGGTGGAGAAGGCCCGTGAGATCATCCGCCTGGCCATCGAGGCCTACAAGGAAAGGCTGCCCGATCGTATCGATGTTCCGAAGCTGAAAAACAAGGTTACTGCCGGTTTTAGTGTGGAGGCGGTGCTCGATCTTTTTGCTGCCGTCAATCCCGACAACCCCATCAAGGTGCTCACCGATGCCATCGACTCAGGGCAGCTGAGCGGGGTGGTGCTCCTGGCAGGATGTAACAACCTGCGCGTAATGCACGATCACAGCTGCGTGACAGTGATCAAAGGGCTGGCGGCAAACAACGTGCTTATGGTGGCCACCGGTTGCATGGCCGGAACGGCGGCCAAGTTGAATCTGATGAACGCCGAGGCGGTGGAAGAGCATGCCGGCGAAGGTTTGAAGGCCTTTCTCCATATGTTAAACGAGGCCAATGCCGACAAGCTCAATGAGAAGCTGCCGCTCGTTTTCCATATGGGTTCTTGCGTGGACAATTCGCGCGCTTACGATCTGAATACGCTCATGGCTAACCAGTGGGGCGTGGATACGCCGAAGGTGCCGTATGTGGCTTCCGCTCCCGAAGCGATGAGCGAAAAGGCTGTCGCTATCGGCAGCTGGTGTGTCACCCTGGGGATGCCCACCCATGTGGGGGTGACGCCGGAGATTACCGGTAGCGCTCTCGTTGATGGTGTGGCCACCCAGATCGCTCATGACGTCTATGGAGGCTATTTTATCTGGGAAGAAGATCCCGACAAATCGGTTGATGTGATCATGGCCGCTCTCGATGAGCGCACCTGGAAGATGCGGGTGCACCGCCAGGCCCAGGAGAAGTACGGTACCGAAGCGATCTCCGCCGGGTGGTAAGCCTATCTTGCGTAAAAAGGAGGAATGAAGAAAATGACAGAAGAATCCAGCACCCTTGATGGTGTTTTAGCTCGAGAGTGGAAGGAATCTTTCGAGGAGATCTATGCAGGCGCTGTAGATGAAGAAAATCCACCAGTCAAGCTATTTGAGAAGGCCTACGAGGGCGCCGTTATCGCTACCAGCTACGCCGAGATCCTGCTCAATCAGGCGCTCCGCCGCTACGGCCCAGATCATCCGGTAGCCTACCCCGATACCGGTTACTACCTGCCGGTGATCCGCGCGCTGAGTGGTGAAGCGGTAAAGACACTCGGTGAGCTGCCGCCGATCCTGAACCGGATGCGCAATCAGGTTCGCGAAGAGCTTAATTTTTACAACGCCCGCCTCTGCGGTGAAGCGACCGCTTATGCCGCAGAGATTATCGAGGCGCTGCGCTATCTCGACGGAGCCAGGCCCCATGTGGAGCCCTGGACGGGATTTCTGGGCGACCCAGTGGTCCGCCGCTACGGTATTCTGCTGGTGGACTGGACCATTCCCGGACAGGCGGTTATTGTCGGCAAGGCCAAGTCTTCCGAGGCCCTGGGTGAGCTGATCACGAAGTTGCAGGGAATGGGCTTCATGATCTTTTTAGCCTATGAGGTGGTCGAGCAGGCCATCGAAGCGGGGATGAAGCTGGGGATCGACTTTATCGCTTTCCCCACCGGTAATTTTACCCAGGTGATCCATGCTGTCAACTACGCTCTCCGGGCCGGCATGGCTTTCGGCGGGATCCCGCCGGGAGAGCGCGAGAATACGCGCGATTACCAGCGGCGCCGGGTCCGCGCATTTGTGCTGCAGCTCGGCAAGTCGGATGAGGTCCAGGTGGCTGCCCAGTTCGCGGCGATCTTCCTCGGTTTTCCGGTGATCCTCGATCACGAGCTCCCGGAAGACGAACAGATCAAAAACTGGTATGTTTCCAATCCCAATTACGACGATATTATCCAGGTGGCCATGGAGATTCGCGGGATCAAGCTGAAGATCGTCGATATCCCCGTCCCCATCGTCGTGGGGCCGGCTTTCGAGGGCGAGGTCATCCGCCGCGGCGATATGCGTATCGAGTTTGGCGGCGGTCGTACGCCCTGTTTCGAGCTGGTGAATATGGTCGGCGAGCATGAGATCGAGGACGGCAAGATCGAGGTGATCGGCCCCGAGATTGATACTGTTGAGGAGGGCGGTTCCCTGCCGCTGGGCATCGTGACGAAGGTTTTTGGGCGGAAGATGCAGGAAGACTTTGAAGGGGTTCTCGAGCGGCGTTTCCACGATATCATCAACTACGGTGAGGGGATCTGGCATATGGCCCAGCGTGACACCGTGTGGATGCGCATCGGCAAGGGCGCTGCGGAGAAGGGCTTCAAGATTCATCACTTTGGCGAGCTCCTTGTTGCCAAGCTGAAGGATGAGTTTCCCTCCATCGTCGACCGGGTCCAGGTAACGCTCTATACCGATGAAGAGAAGGTCAACGAGCAGCTGGCCCGGGCCCGCGAATTCTACGCCGCCCGCGACGAGCGGCTTAAGGGGCTCACTGACGAGGCCGTCGATGTTTTCTACTCCTGCCTCCTTTGCCAGTCCTTTGCCCCGAACCACTGCTGTGTGGTGACCCCGGAGAGGCTGGGGCTCTGCGGCGCAGTGAGCTGGCTCGATTCGAAGGCCACTTACGAGATCGATCCCACCGGCCCCTGCCGCCCCATCGCCAAAGAGGGGCTGCTCGATGAGAAGAACGGCATCTGGGAATCGATCAACGAATATGTCTACCTGAATACAAACCGCACCATCGAAGAGTGCTCCATCTACAGCTTTATCGACCGGCCGATGACCTCATGCGGCTGTTTCGAGTGCATCATGGCGATCATGCCCGAAGCTAACGGGGTCATGATCACCACCCGCGAGCACGGCGGTGAGACCCCCTGCGGGATGACTTTTTCCACCCTAGCCGGCACCGTAGGCGGGGGGATCCAGACACCCGGTTTCATGGGGCACGGCCGCACCTATGTGCTGAGCCGTAAATTCATCCGCGCCGACGGCGGGCTGGGGCGCCTGGTCTGGGCCCCCAAAGAGCTGAAGGAGTTTCTTGGAGACGAGCTGCGCAAGCGCGCCGAAGAGGAGGGCCTGGGCGCCGATTTCGTCGACAAGATCGCCGATGAGAGTGTAGGGACCACCGCCGAGGAGATTTTACCCTTCCTCGAGGAGAAGGGCCACCCGGCCCTGACGATGGATCCGCTGATGTAGGAGGTTTTGAGGATAAGCTCCGGTGGAGGAAACGATGAAGCCGGGGCTTCACCTTCTAAGATATCCTTTGGAAAGGAGACGAGAGAATGGGTTTAACCGGATTGGAGATTTTTAAACATTTACCGAAAACCAACTGTAAGGAATGCGGTTTTCCGACCTGCCTGGCTTTTGCCATGGCTCTGGCCAGCGGCAAAACATCCCTGGATCTCTGCCCCTACGTCACTGAGGAAGGGAAGGCGGCCTTAGAGTCGGCCTCAGCACCGCCGATCAAGCTCGTCAAGGTGGGTACGGGGGATCATCTGCTCGAGCTGGGCGATGAAACGGAGCTTTTCCGGCATGACAAGCGCTTCTTCCATCCCACCGGGGTGGCGGTGCTGATCAGCGATACGGGGGATGCCGCAGCGGAAGCAGCTGCTTTTGACGAGCTCGAGTTTGACCGCGTGGGGCTGCACTATGTCACCGATGTCGTGGCGGTGCAATGCGATTCCGGGGACGGGGCCAAATACAAGGCAGCGGTGGAAGCGGTGGCCGGGAAAACAAAGAAGGCGATGATCCTGATCTGCGAGGATCCGGGCCTTCTGGAGGGAGCGGTCGATGCCATCGCCGATCGCAAGCCGCTGCTCTATGCGGCTACGGCAGAGAATTACGAGAAGATGGTTGAGCTGGCCAAGGCGAAGGAATGCCCCCTGGCCGTCCGCGGGGAAGACCTGGAGAAGACCGCTGAACTGGTGGAAAAGATTGTTGCGTTGGGCTGCAAAGAGCTCGTTCTTGACAGCGGGGCTCGCGACACCAGCAGGGTTCTTGCCGATCTAACCCAGATGCGCCGCGGGGCGATCAAGAAATTCAGGCCCTTCGGTTATCCCACAATCACCTTTACGTCCAAAGAAGATCCCTTAGAGGAGATCGTCCAGGCGGGGGTTTACATCAGTAAATATGCCTCCATCGTTGTCTTGAAGACGGCAAAAAGGGAGCATCTGCTGCCGCTTCTATCCTGGCGCCAGAATCTCTACACCGATCCACAGAAACCGATCGCCGTGGAGCCCGGTCTCTATGAGGTGGGAGAAGTCACCGCCGATTCTCCGGTTTACTGTACCACTAACTTCTCTCTGACCTATTTCATCGTGGAGGGGGAAGTGGAAAATTCCCGTATTCCCAGCTATATTCTCTCTGTGGATACGGGCGGGATCTCTGTGCTCACCGCTTACGCCGACAACAAGTTCAGCGGTGAAATTATCGCCAAGGCGATGAAGGAGGTCGGGCTGGAGGAGAAGGTTAACCATAAAAGTATCGTTCTCCCCGGTCATGTGGCCGTGCTACAGGGGACTCTGGAGGAAGAGTCTGGTGGCTGGAAGGTGCTGGTAGGGCCGCGGGAAGCCGCCGGTATTCCTAAATTCGCGAAAGAAAAATTTGTTTGATAGCTGTTGACTCCTGAATTCCATAGAGAGGAGCGTTAAGATGGCTTTAGAGATTCAAAAAGAAAGGTATAGAAGCAAAGTTGGCGAGGTTGTCCTGGGAGCAACTAAAGAGCAGGGCGGCACCCGCAGCCACACGGTCACTGTTGGCGGCGAGTCAGCGCTGCCCTTTTTGCATTTTGAAGGAGAGATGCCCCATCGTCCCGTCATCGCTCTGGAGATATCCGATATGGCTCCGGGGTGGCATCCCTGCTTCGATGAGTATTACGCAGATGTTTTTGAAAATACGGCGGCCTGGGCGAAAAAATGCGTTGATGAGTACGGCGCCGACCTCGTTCAGATCCGCCTGCAGAGCGCTGATCCCGATCTGAAGGATCGCTCTCCCGAAGAATGCGCCGCCACCGTCAAGGAGGTCCTCGCGGCGGTGGGCGTGCCGCTGATCGTGGTGGGCTGCGGAAAGGCCGAAAAAGACAACCTGCTTTACCCAGCCGTAGCCGAGGCGGCGGCGGGCGAGAACCTGCTCCTCGGTGTGGCCGAGGTGGAGAACTACAAGGCGATCACCAGCGCCTGCATGGCGCATCAGCATAATGTGATCGCTCTTTCGCCCATCGATATCAATATCTGCAAGCAGTTAAATATCCTGATCGCTGAGATGAGCATGGTCATGAACGGCCGGATCATCATCGACCCCTGCATGTCTGCTCTCGGATACGGCATCGAGTATACCTACTCGATCATGGAAAGGGCCCGCCTCGGTGCCCTTCAGGGAGACCGGATGCTCTCCATGCCGATGATCGGCAATGTGGGCTACGAGGTCTGGCGGGCCAAGGAAGCGAACACTCCAGTGGAAGAAAACCCTGGCTGGGGCGAGCGGGCAGAGCGGGCCGTCCTCTGGGAAGCGACTACGGCGATGGCTTTTCTTCAGGCGGGCCTCGATATCCTGGTGATGCGCCATCCGCGCGCTGCGGCGCTGGCCAGGCAAAATATTGATGAACTAATGCAGGATAACAGCTATTAGCTGTCTAAATTATAACGATGGGAGGTTAGTGCGGTGATTATTATTGGCGAGCGCATTAACGGCATGTTTCAGGATATCGCCAGGGCTATCCGGGAACGGGATGGCTCTATTATCCAGGAATGGGCCAGGAAGCAGGAGCAGAACGGGGCCCGCTATCTTGATATCAACGTCGGACCCGGCTCCACCGAACCGGTGGAGGCGATGAAGTGGCTGGTGGAGGAGACCCAGAAGGCCAGCGAGCTTCCCCTGTGCCTCGATTCAACAAATTACGATGCCATCGAAGCGGGGCTGAAGATCTGCAAAAGGCCGGCGATGATCAACTCTGTTCCCGCAGAGGCGGCAAAGATGGAGCGGGTCTTCACCATGGCTGCCCAGTACGGCTCCGAGGTGATCTGCCTGGCGATGAGCGAGGAGGGTATCCCCAAGGATTCCGAAAGCCGCGTGGCCCTGGCCATGGAGCTGGTCGCCACCGGGGACGCTCTCGGGGTGCCCATTGAAAATCTCTATATCGATCCCCTGGTGCTCCCCTGTAATGTTGCCCAGGATCATGGACCCGAGGTTCTAGAAACCCTGCGGCAGGTGAAGCTGATCTCCGATCCTCCTCCGAAGACGGTGGTGGGCTTGAGCAATGCTTCGCAGGGGACCAGAGATCGTGAACTGGTCAACCGTGTCTTTGCGGTTATGGCCATGGCCAACGGGCTTGACGCTGCAATAGCTGATGCCAACGATGATGAGCTGATGGCCGCGGTGGCCACAGCCCGGATCCTTCTCAATATCGATATCTACTGCGACTCCTACGTCGACGTTTTTAAGCAGGCTTGAGACGTAACTCAGGTTGGAAGGGGCCGCCGGGAGGATCGCGGAGACGGCTTCTTCCAGCCTGATTGGAAGCGGCACCAGTGCACCCAGACGGATATAATGCAAAAGCAGCAAAGGAAGGGAAGGTGAGCCAAACCATGATTATTGCAGAAAGGAAACCCCTGGAGGAGATCTTCGGGATGCTGGAACCGTACCGGCGGATCGCTGTCCTCGGATGCGGCACCTGCGTCACCGTCTGTATGGCCGGGGGGCAGAAAGAGGCGGAGGAGCTGGCCGCGGCCATCTCTATCCACCGTAAAAAAGAGAAACAGGAGGTTAGTGTCGAAGCTTTCACCATCGAGCGGCAATGTGAATACGAGATGATCGATCAGGTGGCGGAGCGCCTGAAGGGTTTTGACGCTGTTCTTTCGCTGGCCTGCGGCGTAGGTGTACAGACCCTCGTGGAGCATATGCCGGAGCTGATCGTTTTGCCGGGGCTGAACACCAAATCGATGGGTTACCCCGAGCAGCAGGGTGTCTGGGTCGAACGCTGTCTCGGCTGCGGCGATTGCGTTCTTCACCTGACCCAGGGGATTTGCCCCATCACCCGCTGTGCGAAAAGCCTGCTGAACGGCCCCTGCGGCGGCTCTGCCGACGGAAAGTGCGAGATCAGCAAAGATGTCGACTGCGCCTGGCACCTGATCCACGACCGGCTCAAGAAGCTCGGCCGGCTTGACACGATGAAAGAGATTCAGCCGCCCAAAGACTGGTCTTCCTCTCACCATGGAGGCCCAAGAACTATAGTAAGGGAGGATGTCAGACTTGAAAGCGGGAAGTAATCTTGAAAAAGTAATCAATAGCGGACAATTTGCCGTAACCGGCGAACTGGGACCTCCCAAAAGCGCCGATGTGAGCGCGCTCAGGGAGCACGGCGAGGCGATGCGGAACTATGTCGACGCCTTCAATATCACTGACAACCAGACCGCTATCGTGCGCACCTCCAGCATCGGCGTGGCCGGCGTGTTGCTCCAGATGGGGCTGGAACCGGTGGTACAGATGACGGTGCGCGATCGCAACCGCATCGCCCTGCAGGGCGATCTTCTCGGTGCGGTAGCCTTAGGAGTTAAAAATGTGCTCTGCCTCTCCGGCGATCACCAGATGTTCGGCAATGAAGCGGCAGCCAAGGGAGTTTACGATATCGACTCCATGCAGCTGCTAAAAGCGTTTAAGGATATACGCGATGAAGGCAAGTTTATCGGTGGAGATGAGGTAGAGGCGCCGCTTTCTGTCTACCTGGGAGCTGTGGCCAACCCCTTTGCCGATCCTTTCGAATACCGTGTGGACCGGCTGGAGAAAAAGATTGCTGCCGGGGCCAGTTTTATCCAGACCCAGTGTATCTTCGACCTGGAGCGTTTCAAGCGCTGGATGGAGATGGTCCGCGAGCGGGGGCTGCATAAAAAAGTGGCTATCCTCGGTGGGGTTACCCCGATCAAGTCACTCGGCGCGGCCCGCTATATGAAAAACTTTGTCTCGGGGATCACCATTCCTGATGAGCTCATCGAGAGGCTCAAGGGTGCCGAGAAAAAGAAAGAAGAGGGGCTGAAGATAGCGATCGAGACGATCCAGCAGCTCCGGGAGATCGAGGGCGTCGCCGGTGTGCATATCATGGCCATCGCCTGGGAAGAGATGGTGCCCGAGATTGTTGAACGGGCCGGGCTCTATCCCCGCCCGAAGTTAGCTTAAAATAAAAACGGCATAGTTGAACGCAATTTTCAATAAAATAACAGGTATGCTGTGCCTGTTATTTTATTAAATAGGGGTGAGAAACAAGTTATGGTGAAGGAAGATGTGGTTATCGTTAGCGCCAGGCGCACACCTGTGGGCGATTTCGGAGGTTCTTTCCGGACTGTTTCTTCCCTGGAGCTGGGCCGGATAGCGGTTGAGGCGGCTGTTCGCCAGGCCGGCCTGGCTCCCGAGCAGATCGATGAAGTTATTTTTGGCAATTGCAATCAGTATACCGATGAGCCCAACGTAGCCCGCTGCATCGCTCTTTCTGCAGGGATGCCGGTGGAGACAACGGGTTTCACTATTCAGCGGCAGTGTGCCTCGGGGATGCAGGCTATCGTTTCGGGATACCAGGAGATCATCTTCGGTGACACCGAGATAGTTGTTGCCGGAGGGGTGGAGTCGATGAGCACGGCTCCCTATCTCCTCAAGGAGGCCCGCTGGGGGAAGCGGCTTCAGCATGGCGAGATGACCGATTCCCTCTGGGAGATGTTGATGGATCCGATCTATAAGGTGATGATGGGGGAGACAGCGGAGCGGTTGGCCGATAAATACGGCATTACCCGGGAAGCGCAGGATGAGATCGCTTATCGTAGCCATATCAACGCCATCGCTGCCATTGACGGAGGCCGTTTCAAAGAGGAGATCGTCCCGGTAACCGTTAAAGGGCGCAAGGGGGAGAAGGTTGTCGATACCGATGAACACCCCCGGAGAGATATCTCCCTGGAGGGCTTGGCGGGGCTGCGGCCAGCCTTCCGCAAGGATGGGACAGTGACGGCCGGCAATGCCTCGGGGCTTAATGACGGGGCAGCTGCAGTGGTACTGATGACCGCCCGCCGTGCTGCAGAACTGGGCTTGAAACCCCTGGGCAAAATTATCAACTACGCCTGGGCCGGCGTGGAGCCGGACCTGATGGGTTACGGTCCGGTCCCGGCGATACGGAGAGCGCTACAGAGAGCGGGGCTGACCCTGGAGCAGATGGAGCTGATCGAGCTGAACGAGGCTTTTGCGGCCCAGTATCTCGCCTGCGAACAGCTGCTGGAGCTGAACCGGGAGATCGTCAATGTTAATGGAAGCGGCATCGCCCTGGGCCATCCGGTGGGCTGTACCGGTGCCCGGATCGTGGTATCGCTGTTGTACGAGATGGCGCGTCGCGGTTTAAAGATGGGGCTGGCCTCGCTCTGTGTGGGCGGGGGGATGGGGATGGCCCTGATCGTGGAAAGGCCTTGAGCAAGGCCGATCAAGCAAAGGAGGCTGGATCGATGAGTGAACTGGTCAAAGTGTGGAGGGAAGATCGTCTGGCAATAGTAACGCTCGATCATCCGCCGGTGAACGCTCTGAACAGCGGGGTAATGGAGGCGCTGGAAAAAGTATTTGACGAACTGGCCGGAGATAAAGAGATCGGGGCGGTGGTGCTCACCGGTGCGGGTGAAAAGGCCTTTGTTGCCGGTGCCGATATCAGCGAATTTACCACTCTTTCCAGTGAAAACGGGGAGAAATTGAGCCGCCGGGGACAGCTCATTTTCCAGATGATCGAAGATCTTTCCGCCCCGGTGATTGCGGCGGTAAACGGTTTTGCCCTGGGCGGGGGGTTGGAACTGGCGCTCTCCTGCGATATCCGGGTGATGGCAGAGAACGCCCGTGTCGGCCTTCCCGAGGTGACCCTGGCGATCTTCCCCGGTTACGGCGGCACCCAGCGGCTGCCGCGGACGATCGGCCCCGGCAAGGCAAAGGAGCTGATCTACACGGGAGAGATGATCGATGCCGCCGAGGCCTATCGCATCGGCCTGGCCGATCACCTCGTTCCCCCGGGGGAGGCGCTGGCGGAGGCGCGCAAGATCGCTGAAAAAATACTGAAGAGAGGCCCCCTGGCCGTGCGCCTAGCCAAGGAGGCGGTTAACCGCGGCCTTGCCGGCCATGTCGGCGAGGGCTACAAGATCGAGGCGCAGCTCTTCGGGCAGCTCTGCGACAGCGAGGATCAGAAAGAGGGCGCCAGAGCTTTTCTGGAGAAGCGTCCCCCTTCGTTTAAAGGCAGGTAAAAGGGCCGGTGGGAGGCAATTTAGGAGAGGGAGTGTGGTCAGGTGGAGATGAAGATTATTGCGGTTATCGGAGCCGGAACCATGGGTAGCGGCATCGCCCAGGTTGCCGCTGAGGCCGGGTTTACGGTGATCATGCGCGATATCGAGGAGAAGTTTGTTGAGCGCGGCCTGGCGGTTCTGGAGAAGAACCTGGGTCGGGCGGTGGCAAAAGGAAAACGAAGCCAGGCCGATGTCGACGCCGTTCGCAGCCGTGTTAGCGGTACTACCCGGCTGGAAGATCTGAGCGATGCTGATTTTGTGATCGAAGCGATCGTCGAGAATATGGCGTTAAAAAAAGAGCTCTATGAAAAATTGGATGCACTTTGCAAAAAAGAGGCGGTGCTGGCTTCGAACACCTCGGGGCTGAGCATAACGGAGATGGCCGCGGCTACGAAGCGGCCGCAAAAAGTGGTGGGGATGCACTTTTTTAACCCTGTTCCCGTGATGAGACTGGTGGAGGTTATCCGCGGCTTCGATACAGATGACGAAACCTTTGAACTTACCATGGCGCTCTCCCGGAAGATGGGCAAGGAGCCGATTGCGGTGAATGAAGCGCCTCTCTTTGCGGTAAACAGGATCCTGGTGCCGATGATCAACGAAGCCGCTTTTGTGCTCATGGAGGGGGTGGCCAGCGCCGAGGATATCGATCGCGGCATGATGCTGGGGGCCAACCATCCCATTGGGCCGCTGGCCCTGGCCGATCTGGTGGGCCTGGATGTGCTTCTTGCGGTGATGGAGACGCTTTACAATGAAACCGCCGATTCGAAGTACCGTCCCTGCCCGCTCATGCGTAAGCTGGTCCGGGCGGGCCATTTTGGGCGAAAAAGCGGGCGCGGCTTTTACGATTACAGCTAGTACAGCTTGGCGGAGCCGGAATAGTGAGGCCCTCCTAAGGAGGGCCTCTCCTTTTCTAAAGTGATAATCTGTGTTAAATTAACGGTAGCTCAACTATATCTAGAGACAGGGGAAAATAATGAAAAAACAGCTTATCCGCAGTTTGCAGGTTGGAGATGAGGTTGAAACCCAGGTGCTGGTTTTAGAGTGCAGCCGGGGAACTTATTCCGCCCCCCACCGGGCCGGGGAATACTTCCTAAAATTTTTATTGGGGGATGTGAGCGGCACGGTCAAGGCGGTTCTGTGGGATACAGCTTCGTTAAAAGAGAGACCGCAAAAGGGCGATGTTCTCTTTATCAGGGGAGAGGTCGGCGAATATTACGGCCTCCAGGTGGTGATCAGCGACCTGCGCAAGCTTGATCCCGAAAAGGTGAACCGGTCATTTTTCCAGGCTGTTTCCGCTCGCGATCCCCGCGAGATGCTGCTAGAGTTAAAAGAGGTGATCAACAGCGATATTGAAAATCCCTATCTGAAGCTTCTGCTGCTCTCTTTTTTCAATGACAAGGAATTTGCGCGCCGTTTTGCTCAGTCGCCGGCGGCCCGGACGATTCATCATAATTATGCCGGCGGCCTGCTGGAGCATACGCTCGAGGTTATCAAGATCTGCCGTGATCTGGTGTCGCTCTATCCGGGGCATCTCCAGCTCGACCTTTTGCTGACGGGAGCGATCCTCCATGATATCGGGAAAATAGAAGAATACGACCCTGCAAGTTTGAGCTTCGAGTTCTCCGACCGGGGGAAGCTGGTGGGCCATATCAGCATCGGCAAGGAGATGCTTGACCAGAAGATCAGGCAGATCCCCGATTTTCCGCCGCCGCTGAAACTGGAGCTGGAGCATATGATTCTCGCCCATCATGGCTCGCGTGAGTGGGGCTCCCCCGAGATCCCGAAAACGATCCACGCCTTCACCCTCTTTCATGCCGATCTGGTGAGCGCCCGGCTGAATCAATTTGTTCAGCTCATGGAGAAGCAGTCGACGGGGGCGGGAGACTGGTCAGAATGGGATCGCTATCTCGAGCGCAGTATATACCTGAAAAAGATGCCCATTGAACAGTAGCCCCCTCCGCCGGGGTATGATTTATGGCCCTTTGTGCAGGATATCAAGCGTCAGTTGGAGAAATTATAAGCAGATTGCCGTACCAATTTTGCATCCGGAGGTGAGGCGGGATGGGCCGTACGGATCGACCGAGGGGGCTCCTGAAGACAGAAGATCCTTCAAAAAAGATAATCCCCTTAAAGCAGGATCTGAACTATTATTTTCAAAAAGGCAACTACTATCATCGGAAAAACAAGCTCGCGAAAGCGCTGCTGTTTCTAAATAAAGCCATCGAAGTTGAGCCGGGTAATGCCAAAAGTCACTACCGCTTGGCCTGCCTGCTCAGCCAGAGCAGCCGACTGCGGGAAGCTAACCGCGTTTTCAAACATGTGGTCAGCAACCTCGATCCCGGGCTCACGGAATGTTATTATCTTATGGCGATCAATTATGGCCTGATGGATGAAATGGAGAAAGCGAGGCGTTACCTGCAAAAATATATCCAGATCTCTCCCGAGGGTGAGATGGCCGAAGAGGCACGCGATCTGCTGATGGTGATGGAAGAGAATGAGGAGGAGGATTACACCTCGGTTTTTACCGGAGAGGAGAACGAAGCGCTGGAACAGTGGCTCTCCTCCCAGGATCGCGGTAAACTTCTTGAAATATTTAGGAACAGGGAGTTCAGCGCCCTTCTCCAGAAAGCGCTTTACCAGGGGAGCGACAGCTTAAAAGAGGTGATTATCCATCTCTGCGGCTGGGTTAAAAATGAGGCTGGCATCACCCTGTTGAAGGATTTCGTGGTTAACCCCTGGGTCAAGGAGCGCCTGCGCCAGCTGGCACTGATGCAATTGAAAGAGATTATCCCCCGGGGTAGCGTGAAGGTGTTTTCCGAAGGAAAGATCGTGGACGAAGAGCTGGTCTCTTATATCCCGGGTATGCCGGTGTGGCGGGAGGAATGGCAGGAAGTTCTCGATTGCGTCTCCAGCCATATGCGCCGTTCGCCCCACTACAGGGACAAATTTTTTGAAGATGCGCGGGCAATCTGGTTTGATTTCGTCAACCAGGCCTACCCCGACATGCCCCGCATTGTGAAACCGGAAACCTGGGCGGCCGGCCTGGAGTACTGCCTGGTGCGCTTTCACTTTCTCAACCTTACTCAAAAAAAGCTGGCTCAGATCTACAGTGTTTCGATCAGCAGCGTGGGGCGTACATATAAACAGATTAACGATCTGTTGAAAATTGAGCAGAAAGCTTTCCGGAATATGCTTGCCTTTCTAGCACTCCATGACCGCGAAGATTAGCCGCCGGTTATTGTCAGCACGAGAATTTATCCTTCAGATCCGGTAAAATAACTGTTTATCCAAAACCGGTGAGCCTTTGAGAGGATGTGTTGAACAATTACTGAGCGTGTCGGTAGAGTGGCCGATCTTTTGGAGAATTCACGGCATGCGGTGGTCCTGACGGGGGCGGGGGTTTCCACAGACAGCGGGATTCCCGATTTCAGGTCTCCGGGGGAGGGTTTTTGGACGAGAGTCAACCCCATCTATTTTACATTGCACGGATTTAAAAAGAATCCGGCAGAATTTTACCGTTTCGGGATGGATCTTTTCCAGGATGTTCTAAACGCTTCGCCCAATCAGGCTCACCTGGCGCTGGCTGAGCTGGAGCGGCGCGGCCTGGTGCACTCCATTGTTACTCAAAACATTGATGGTCTGCATCAAAAAGCAGGCTCCGAACGGGTTTATGAAGTTCATGGTAATATGAGAGGGGCCTGTTGTTTCCGGGGATGCGCACGGCGGGTACCGATAGAAGAGGTGGTTACCCTGATCCTGGAGGGACAGCTCCCGCCGCTCTGTAGCGATTGCGGGAACCCTCTGAAACCCGATGTGGTGCTCTTTGGCGAGAGCATGGCTCCCGATTTTAACGAGGCGCTCAACGAGGTGCGCACCGCTGATCTAATCCTCGTAATCGGTGCTAGCATGCGGGTTGCTCCTGTGAATATGCTACCCCGCATGGTTGAAAATCTGGTGATCATCAATCGTGAAAGGACGATGCATGACCGTAAAGCGAGGGTGGTCATCCACGGCGGTGCTTCCGAAGTCACCCGTCTCATCATCGAGGAGCTGGACCGCCGGGCTTAAAATCTTGCAGCCGGCGCGCTTGATCCCGGATGCCGATGGTGCTACTGTCTAACTACTGGAGCGTATGTCAAATGCGGATATGTTTAAAAGGCGGCCGGGTTTTCGATCCGGAACGCTCGCTGGACGGGCAGGCCGATCTCCTGATCAAAAAAGATCGAATCGAGGCGATAGCGCCGCAGATTAAAACGGATGATGCCCTGATCATCGATCTGGCCGGCAAAGTGGTGCTGCCGGGCTTCATCGACCTGCATGTTCATCTGCGCGAACCCGGGTTTGAAGATAAGGAGACTATCGCCAGCGGCACGGCGGCGGCCGTCGCCGGCGGTATTACCGCCGTGGCGGCGATGCCCAATACAAAGCCGCCTCCGGACAACCCGGCGGCGATCAGATTTATTGAAGAAAAAGCTGCGGCGGCGGGATTCTGCCGGGTCTATCCTATCGGGACGCTGAGCCATCAGCGGAAGGGCGGCAAGGCGGCAGATCTGGCCTTGCTTTACGAAGCAGGGGTGCGCGCTTTCAGCGATGATGGCGCTCCTGTTGCAAACAGCCGCCTTTTCAAAGAGATCTTGCAGGAGCTGGCGCGCTACCCCGATGCCGTGGCCATCGCCCACAGCGAAGAGCTGCCCCTCTCCGCCGGAGGGCTCCTCCATGAGGGAGCGGTGAGCAGAAGGCTGGGGCTCCCCGCTGTCCCGGCGGCGGCCGAGACCATCGGCGTGGCCCGGGATATCCTGCTGGCGGCGGCAACCGGAGCGCGCCTTCACCTGGCGCACCTGAGCACCGCGGGCTCGGTGGAGCTTCTTGCCTGGGCCAGGGAGCGGGGTCTGCCGGTGACCGCCGAGGTAACCCCCCACCACCTTTTGTTAACAGATGAAGAGATCCTCCGCAGCGGTGCGCTGGCCAAGGTCAATCCACCTCTGCGGACAGAGGATGACTGCCGGGTTTTGCAGGAAGCGCTGCGCACCGGGCTCATCGATATTATCGCTACGGATCATGCGCCGCACCGCCTTTCCGAAAAAGAGGCCGGCCTGGAGGAAGCGCCCTGCGGTATCGCCGGCCTGGAAACCGCGGTGCCCCTGCTGTTGACCGGCCTCGTTAACAGGGGCAAACTATCTCTTGCGGATCTGGTGCGGGTTTACTCCAGCCGTCCCGCAGAGCTGCTGGGGCTACCGGGCGGCAGCCTGCAACCGGGGGCGAAGGCGGATATTGCAGTGCTCGATCTGGAAGCAGCGGGTAAGATCGATCCGCAGGGCTTCTATTCCCGGGCAAAGCACAGCCCCTTTGCCGGCCGCTCCTACTTAGGTGGGCCGGTGATGACCATAGTGGAGGGGAAGATCAAGATGGAGCAGGGGATTGTCTATGGAGCAAACAGGTGAACTGGCTCACCGGTGCCTTCTTCTGGAGAACCGGGAGCTCGCTGAGGGATGGCATCTTTTTGAACTGCAGGCGGAAGGGCTGGTTCACGCTGACCCCGGCCAGTTTGTTCAGCTGCGGATCGGTAGCGCCACCGATCCCCTTCTGAGAAGGCCGCTTAGCATCCATTACGCCGACGCGCAGCGAGGGCGGCTCCGGCTTCTGTTCCAGATTGCCGGAAGCGGCACCGCCCTGGCGGCACAATTCAGAGCAGGTGAAGAGCTGGATCTGCTCGGACCCTTCGGGCGGGGTTTTCCCCATCTTGATGAAAAAGCACCGGCGATATTTGTCGGCGGCGGCATCGGGATGGCACCCCTTTTTTTTGCGGCGGCGGTGCGGCGGGGAGCCGGGCTTCCTTTTAAGTTTCTGCTGGGGGGAAGAGCGGACGCCCAGCTGCCGCCGGATGAGTATTTCCGGTCTCATGGTATAGAAGCGCAGATCGTTACCGACGATGGTTCCCGCGGCGATCGGGGCTCCGTGACCCTGCTGCTGGAGCGCTCTCTGGAAAATCTGAGCCCACCCTACCGGATTCATGCCTGCGGGCCCATGGCGATGCTCTCCCGGGTGGTAGAGCTGGCCCGCCCGGCAGGAGCGGCCGTTCATCTTTCCTTGGAATCGCGCATGGCCTGCGGCATCGGCGCCTGCCTGGGCTGTGTTCACCCCTTTTATCGGGGGGAGCAGATCGAATACCGCCGGGTCTGCCTGGAGGGCCCGGTATTTGATGGGGAGGAAGTTGTCTTTGAAAAATAGCGCGCCGCTGGCCCTGGATCTGGCCGGTATAAAGATGAACAGCCCATTGGTGGCCGCTTCGGGCTGTTACGGTTATGGCTTTGAATACGGCACCTGGGTTGATCTCCGGGAATGGGGGGCGATCGCTCTCCAGGGGACAACGCTGCATCCGCGGGAGGGGAACCGGCCGCCGCGCCTGGCGGAGACCCCCTCAGGTATGCTTAATGCCGTGGGCCTGCAAAACCCGGGCATCAAACATTTTTTGCAGGAAGTGCGGCCGCGCCTGGGCGAGCTGGGCTGCCCGGTCATCGCCAATATTGCCGGGGAGAGTGTGGCGGAGTATCGAGAGCTGGCCGCCATCCTCGATGGCGTGGACGAGGTCAGCGCTGTGGAGATAAATATCTCCTGTCCCAATGTGCGCCTCGGCGGAATCAGCTTCGGCCGCGATCCCGTTGCCGTGGGGGAGCTTGTTTCGGCGGTGCGGGGGACTTACCGGGGCCCCCTGATTGTGAAGCTGTCCATGGAAGCCTCGGATCTAGTTGCCGTCGGCAGGGCGGCCGAGAGCGCCGGTGCCGATGCACTTTCCCTGATCAACACCTTAAAGGGGATGGTTATTGATATAGCCGCCCGCCGCCCCTTCCTGGGGAATCTCACCGGCGGCCTCTCAGGACCGGCGATCCGTCCCGTTGCTGTTAGGGCCGTCTGGGAGATGGCCGTAGCGGTCCGGATTCCCCTTATCGGTATGGGCGGGATCGCTTCGGCGGAGGATGCGCTGCAATTTATCCTTGCCGGCGCCTCCGCTGTAGCTGTCGGCACGGCCAATTTTATTGATCCTCATATCGCCCGGGAGATCAACAGCGGCCTGCGGCGCTTCCTGGAGCAAGAGGGCTTAGATCATTACAGTGAGCTTATTGGGGCAGCCCGGGACTGCCCAGAGAGCAGGTGAACGGATGCGCTTAGGGATACATATACCGCTGAAAGGCGGCTTCGCCTCCAATCTGATGCGGGTGAAGGAACAGGGCTGTCAAACCATCCAGCTCTTTGCAGGCAACCCCACCGCCTGGAGGATGGCTCCGCCGAACCGGGAAGAGATCGAAAAAAGAGCGGGCCTGGCGCAGGAGCAGTCGATCTACCCGGTGGTGATTCACAGCGCTTACCTGATCAATCTGGCGACACGCTCGGAGGAATTTCTCGAGAAATCGATTTATCTGCTCAATGAAACTATGCAGCGCGCAGCTCTTTACCGGGCTCCTTACGTGGTTTTACATGTCGGCAATCATGGCGGTGCCGGGGTGGAGCGCGGTCTGGATCAGGTAGTGGAGGCCATCGACGGCTCACTGGCGCAATGGCCCCGGGGGGTAAAGCTTCTTCTGGAGAATACTGCTGGTAGTGGAACCGCTCTCGGTTCTTCTTTTGAAGAGCTGGCCCGCGTAATTGGGAGTTTTCCACCGCGCACCATCGGTATCTGCCTCGACACGGCACATGGCTGGGCGGCGGGCTATGATTTCAGCACCGCCGATGGGGTTAAAGAGCTGCTCGATCGTTTTGAGCGCCTCATCGGGCTGGATAACCTCTGCGTGATTCATCTTAACGATGCCAAAGTGGCGCGGGGCTCGCGGGTAGATCGTCATGAACATATCGGCCATGGGCAGATCGGGTTGGATGGTTTTCGGGAGTTGCTGCGGCAGCCCTGGCCTGACGGGATGCCGGCCATACTCGAGACACCTGAAATCGGCAGCGATTGGGATCGAAAAAACCTCGAGACCCTGCAGTCGCTTCTTGAATAGCTCTGTCCACTGGATGCATCAGCGGCGTAACCGCCGTAATGCTCCGCGCAGCGCCGAAAACCGGTTCTGCAGTCCGGTGGGGGAAAGAAGATAAAAGCTTGTCCAGATGATGCGTGGAAATGCGGAGGGTTGCTAAAAAGCCTTTTATCCTGTAAGCAGGGGTGGTCCCCGCCGATTAGGAGAGCAAGAAATGTCCCAGGGTGTTGATCCGATCCTGTTCCCGGCTGATGACATCCCCTAGATCGTAGTTCAGAAGGCTACAGAGGGCGGTGAGATAGAAAAAGTGGTTGCCCAGCTCCTCGGCGATGACCTCCCGGCAGTGATCACAGAGCTCTCCTTTGATATGAGAATCCATATGTTTGCAGCACTCTTTTAGCGATTCCTTCTGGGGAAATTGTTGTTTGATGGCGTTGATCGAGATGCAGCCGCAATCAGTGACGGTCTTGATAATGGCCCGGTTGGTCCGGGAAGTGGATTCATGAAATTTGGAGAGGCAATCCAGGATACTGCGATGACGGATTAAGACACCCTCCACCGCTTCTTGAAACTCGCCAACGATTTCTCCGCTCTTCATGCTACGGTCACCCTTTCATTTTAAATAAATGGGCTGTGCTTCAATTATACTTTTTCTTATTTGGCCCTGTCAACTAAAAGAGTGATAAGCCCGTCAGTGAGTAGTGAGTAACGGGGACGGTTCCTTTTACTCACTACAGGGATGGAAGCGGATCAAAAAGGGGTACAGCGGTATCGCTGAGGGGATGAATGCATCCGCCCCGGTGGTAAAACATGGCGGGTTATTATTCTCCGAGGTATGCTTTGCGGACCTGGTCGTTTTGCAGCAGCGCATCAGCTGAATCTTCGAGGATAATCCGCCCCGTCTCCATAACATAGCCGCGGTGGGCTGTGCGCAGGGCCACCTGGGCATTCTGCTCTACGAGCAGGATGGTGGTTCCCTGGCGGTTTACTTCCTTGATGATCTCAAATATGCCGAGGACGACGAGCGGCGCCAGGCCCATGGAGGGTTCATCGAGGAGGAGCAGTCGCGGACGGGACATCAGCGCCCGGCCCATGGCCAGCATCTGCTGCTCGCCACCGCTAAGGGTGCCGGCAGTCTGCCTCTGCCTCTGCGCCAGTTGGGGGAATGTTTCCATGACCATCTGGTAATCTTTTCTGATACCGGCAGCGTCCTTGCGGATATAGGCGCCCATCTCCAGGTTCTCCTTAACAGTGAGGCGGGGGAATACATTTCTCCCTTCGGGGACATGTGAGATGCCCTGCTCGACGATCTTATGAGGAGCAGCCTTGGAGATATCCTCGTTGCAGAAAAGGATCCTTCCCTCCGTCGGCCTTAGCAAACCGGATATGGTTCGCAGGGTCGTCGTCTTTCCCACGCCGTTGGAGCCGATAAGGGTTACAATCTTTCCCTCGCTTACGCTGAAGCTGATCCGATCTAGTACTTTGATGCCGCCGTAGCCGGCGGAGACATTTTCTACTTTGAGCAAATCTGTAATCTCCCTTCGGCAATAAACCTCAGGCGCTCTCGCCCAGGTAAGCTTTGATCACCGCTTCGTTTTTCTGAACCTCTCCCGGGGTGCCCTCAGCGATCTTTCTTCCATAATTTAAGACCGCCACCCGCTCGGAGATGCCCATCACAACCTTCATGTCATGTTCAATCAGGAGAATGGTCTTATCCATCTTGACGCGGATCTGCCTGATCAGCTCGATGAGATCGGCGGTCTCCTGTGGATTCATCCCCGCAGCGGGCTCGTCGAGCAGCAAAAGTGTGGGATCTGTCGCTAACGCCCGCGCTATCTCCAGGCGGCGCCTTTCGCCGTACGAGAGGTTGGAGGCGTACTCGTTCTTTTTATCCCCCAGGTTGACAAAGTGAAGCATCTCCTGGGCGGTTTTGTGTGCCCGAGATTCTTCTTTTTTACTGCTCCGTGTTCTGATGATGGCGCCAAAAAGGCCTGTCCTCGTCCGGCAGTGCTGTCCGGTGAGCACATTGTCCAGAACGCTCATCTGGCCGAAAAGGCGGATATTTTGAAAGGTGCGGGCGATCCCCAGCGGAGTGATCTGGTAGGGTTTCAGACCGCTGATCCGCAGATTGTTGAAAAGGATCTCGCCCCGGGTCGGGGCATAATGGCCGGTAAAAAGATTGAACAGGGTTGTTTTGCCGGCGCCATTGGGCCCGATTAAACCGACAATTTCCCCTGATTTAATCGCAAAATCAACATCCTTCAAGGCCATCAGGCCGCCAAAACTGTGACAGATATTGGCAGCTTTTAAGATTATCTTATGCAATGACTTTTCCTCCTGTAATCTAGCCATCTGCACGGCGGCGTTAAAGTTTTGGGCGCGCTTGCTGGAAAAACCGCCCCAGCAGGGGAATGCCGTTTCTGAGGGGTTGCCCCAGAAGTCCCTGCGGCCTTACTCGCATCATCAGCACCAGGACCGCCCCGTAGATCAAAAGCCTTAAGTCGGCCACCGTGCGCAGAAGTTCCGGCGTCACTGTGAGGATAGTTGCGCCGATAAAGGCGCCCCACATGTTGCCAAGCCCGCCCAGCACAACCATGCAGAGATGCTCGATGGAGCGCATGAAGCCGAAGCTGTTCGGATTGAGATAGCGCATATAATGGGCGAAAAGCCCGCCGCCCAGGCCGGCAAAAAAGGCGCCTACGCCGAAGCAGAGAGTCTTGTAGTAAGTGGAATTGATCCCCATAGAGTCGGCCGCGGTCTCGTCCTCGCGGATGGCGATAAAGGCACGTCCTATTCTTGACCGGATGATCCGGCTCAGGATAAAGACAGTGAATAAAACCGCCAGCACCACCCAGAGCAGAGTTGTCTTTTTGGGAATGCCTCGCAAACCCACCGCTCCGCCGGTGAGCTCCAGATTGAGAAAAACAATCCGCACGATCTCCCCCAGGCCCAGCGTGGCGATGGCCAGGTAATCTCCCTTTAGCCTTAATGTGGGCAGGCCGATGATGATCCCAAAAAAGGCGGCAAAAAGCGCACCGCACAGCAGGGATACCAGGAAGGGGAAGCCAAAATGCAGAGTCACCAGAGCCGAGCCGTAGGCGCCCAGGCTCATGAAGGCGGCATGCCCGATGGAGAGCTGCCCGGTATAGCCGAGGATAAGGTTCAGGCTGGTGGCCATGATCGTGTTGATACCGATAAGGATTAGCAATTGCAAATAATAAGGGCCGATCAATAGATATTCACCTTCTTTATGCTCTTCCGGGGATCATACCTTTTCTTGAGCCGTTCTGCCCAATAAACCTGAGGGCTTGAGCAACAGTACGATGATCAACAAAGCGAAAGCGACGGCATCGCGGTACTGTGATGAGATATAGGCTGCGCCCATCACCTCGGCGATCCCCAGGGCGATCCCGCCGAACATAGCTCCGGGGATATTGCCGATACCGCCGATGACGGCGGCGACAAAGCCTTTCAGTCCCGGCATGAGGCCCATCGTCGGGGTGACGGTGCGAAAATAGACCCCCACCATCACACCGGCGGCTGCCCCCAAGGCAGAGCCGATGGCAAAGGTGATCGTGATGATCCGGTTGATATTGATTCCCATCAGGCTTGCTGTATCCTTGTCTTGAGCAGTTGCTCGCATCGCTTTGCCGACCTTTGTCCTCTGGACGAAAAGCGTAAGCGCAATCATCAAGAGAATCGATGAAGCCAGGACAATGATCTCTACCTTGGAGATAACAAAAAGCGATGTCCGGTAGACGGTTGCATCAAAAGGGCTCGGAAAGGTGTACGGCTGCGCGCCCATGATCAAAAGGGCCAGGTTGGACAGAAATATGGAGGCCCCGATAGCGCTGATCAGCGCCGCCAGCCGGGAAGACTGGCGCAGGGGGCGGTAGGCGAGGTACTCCACGGTAATACCGAGAAGAGCCCCTGCGGCCATGGCCAGCAGAAAAGCCAGGATAAAGGGAACTTTGAAAACGGTCACCAGGATCAGCCCGACAAAAGCGCCGAACATATAGATCTCGCCATGGGCAAAATTTATCAGTTCGATGATGCCGTAGACCATGGTATAGCCCAGGGCGATAAGCGCATAGGTGCTGCCCAGGATAAGGCCGTTGATCAGTTGCTGTATGAACATAGCTTCACCTCTTGCTACAGCGAAAAATGCAGGAGGGCAAGGGATTTTGCCCTCCTGCCCAACCGGTTACAAAGAGCGTTTATCTGACGCGGACAAACTTGCCGTTTTCCACTTTGAGAATCAAGACGTCCTTGATTGTATCTCCCTCTTCATCGAGGCTGGTTTTACCGGTAATGCCTGGGAAATCAGCGGTGGCGGCAATCCCCTCGCGGATCTGCTCTGAAGTAGTACCCTTGCTTTTGATCGCCTCAATAACGATGCGGGCGGCATCGTATCCCTGGGCGGCAAACATATCCGGCTCTTCGCCGTGCTTGTCCTTGTATGCTTTTACGAAGTCCTGGACAGCCGTCATGGGATCATCAGGATAGAAGCCGGAGGTGGCATAGGTTCCTTCAACTGCATCCTCTCCAACTTCGAGGAAGACTACATTGCACAGGCCGTCGGCACCGAGTAGCTGAATATCCATCCCCGCTTGCTGGGCCTGCTGGGCGATCTTTGCCGCCTCGGTGTAGTATCCGGCGATGTAGAGACAGTCAGGGTTCTTTTCCTTGATCTTGGTTATCTGGGCTTTGAAGTCGTTATCCTTGTCCATGAACGATTCTACGGCGACTACTTCGGCCAGCTCTTCGGCTTTGTTCTTGAAAGCGTCCCTCAGCGATTCGCCGTAGTCATTCTTCGTGAAAAGGATAGCAAATTTACCCATTCCCAGCTCTTCCACGGCAAACTCGGCGAGCTGCACTGCCTGGACCTCATCAGAGAGGCAGTTGCGGAAAAGATAGGGGTTGCCCTTGGTCAGATCTACAGATGTAGAGGAGGGCGAAATGGTCGGGATGGCGGCATCCTTGACGATGTCGCTGCCCGCTTCACTTTCGGAGCTCAACACGCCGCCGATGATCACACTGACCCCGTCAACGTCGATGAGCTTGGTAAAGGCGTTGGCCGCTTTGGCCCAATCTCCCTCGGTATCCTCGGAGATAATCTTCAGGGTAATGTCGCCAAGCTCTCCGGAAGCATTGGCTTCCTCTATAGCTATCTCGGCAGCACGCAGGATATTGATTCCGTAAGCAGCGGCATCGCCGGACAGAGGCCCGACCATGCCGATCTTGATCTCGGTTGTTTCATCCCCACCGTTGGCGGGTTCTTTGGGAGCGCAGCCGGCGATCGCCGCAAGCAAAACGAGGCAAAGGACGGCGGCTGCAGCCACAAACATAGTTCTCTTTCTACTTTTCATAAAAAGTTCCCCCTTTTAAAAAATGATTTCGCAAAACTTCTTGAAAACGAATTGTCTATTTTTAATAAAAACCTACCCCTGCAGCGCCCCCTCCTCCCGCTTTGATCATCAATTAGTACCGTTCTTTTGGGTTGAGTTTGAAGATTATGGCAGGCAAACGAAAATCCACAAAGAACGATGATATTAAAGGTACTATCATTCAACATAAGTTTAAAAAAACCTTCTTTATCGGATAATATTTTTCAAATAGCTCGTTGTTCCGCAACAAAGCGGCCCGAGAAAATTTAATTTGCCGATCCGGGTTCCGCAGGGCGGAGGGCCTGCTGGTAAAAAACAACAAAAGATAGGTGAAAACAAGTTTGTATTTTAGATCCGGGTATGTTATAATTTCTCGTTATTTGACACTCCCGGGGCGCTGTGTTACTATATTTGGAGGAGCGCAAGGGGGCTGATAGTGTGTTCAAAATCGGAGACAGGGTGGTTTACCCCATGCACGGCGCCGGGGTAATTGAAGCAATTGAAGAGAAAGAGATTCTCGGAGCCCGCAAAAAATACTACGTGATGAAACTGCCTGTGGGAGAGATGAAGGTGATGATTCCTGTTGACAGCATTCTTCGCGTGGGGTTGCGCGAAGTGATCGATAAAGAAAAAATAGAAGAAGTGTTCAAGGTACTGCGGAATCCCAACGGCGAGATGTCCCCGAACTGGAATCGCCGTTACCGTCATCATCTTGAAAAAATAAAAAGCGGTGATATCCTCGAGGTCGCCGAGGTGGTGCGTAACCTTACGCGCCGCGATCGTGAAAAAGGACTTTCCACGGGTGAGCGCAAGATGCTTGAAAACTCAAAACAGATCATGGTGAGCGAGCTTTTCCTGGTTCAGGGGATCGATCAATCTGAGATTATCAACGTCCTGGAAGATATCTTTGACAGCTATCCCGGATAACCACACCGGGCCTTCAGATTTCAGTTTTCCTTCTACATTACAACGTTGGCATGTATAATATGGCTTGATCCTGGTTAAAAATATACGTTATAATTACGTCAATAAGTTTTTGGCGGTCGTTACAGCTAATGAGCCTTTCTCAGGGGAGGTGAAATTGTGATCCGCAAGGTATTACGAGTTATGGGAACGCTGATCGGTGTTGCTGTCGGTGCGGTTCTTTTTTATCATGCGTTGCCGGATCTGGTCGCCGTAATCGGCACCCCCGGGCTGACCTTTGCTTCGCCCTGGAGCTATTCGGTGGCTGGCGGCGGTCTCTTTGGCCTCCTTTTTTATTTCATAACTCCTTCAATTGTTAATCTGGGGCGTCGTTTTCTGGATTGGTCCGAAAGCAGGCTGAAAAAGGTGCCGACCCAGGATATCATTCTCGTGGTATTCGGGATGATCGTCACCCTGCTACTAGGTTTACTGATCAGCTTTCCGATCTACAGGATTCCCCACATCGGCGCCTATATTGCCCCTTTGCTCACCCTGGGCCTTGTTTTTTTCGGAGTGCGGTTCATTCTGAACCGCAAGGAGGAATTCTCCTTCCTCACCTCTTTTTTCAACCGCAATGCCCGGGCTCTCGAAGCTGCTGACAATGAGACCTTCAAAATTTTAGACACCAGCGCCATTATCGACGGCAGAATTGTTGATATCTGCAAAACCGGTTTTCTGGAAGGGGTTATCGTTGTGGCCGGCTTTGTCCTCGAGGAGCTACAGCATATCGCCGACTCCCCCGATCTGTTAAAACGAAACCGGGGGCGCCGCGGTCTGGATATCCTGAACAAGATTCAAAAAGAGATGGATATCCCCGTGCAGATCTATGAAGGCGACTTTGAAGAGCTCGCTGAAGTTGACAGCAAGTTAGTTCGCCTTTCCAAGGTCTTGAACGGCAAGATTATTACCAACGACTTTAACCTGAACAAGGTTTGTGAGCTGCAGGGAATCACCGTATTGAATATTAATGAGCTGGCCAATGCGGTGAAACCGGTGGTGCTGCCCGGCGAGGAGATGACGGCGCAGATCATCAAAGACGGCAAGGAGATCGGCCAGGGCGTAGCCTACCTTGATGACGGAACCATGATTGTAGTCGAGGGCGGCAAGCGCCATATCGGCGATACCATCGAGGTTCTTGTCACCAGCGTCCTGCAGACTGCGGCGGGGCGAATGATCTTCGCCAAGCCCAAAACTGCTGTTGATAAAGTATCCGGGGTTAAATGATAATGAAGGCTGCCGTTCTCATCGCTGCTTCCGGACGGGGGCTGCGCATGGGTGGCGATATCAAGAAACAGTATCTCACCCTGGCGGGCCGCCCTGTTCTGGCCCGCTCATTACAGGTGTTTATCGATCACCCGGCGGTGCAGCAGATAGTAGTGATTGTTCCGAAAAACGAAATAGACCTGGCCCGCGAAACGATCAAACCTTTTTGCGCCCTTGATAAAATATGTTTTGTCGAGGGCGGCAGGCGGCGCCAGGATTCTATCTATCAGGGCCTTTTAGCGATCTCCGGGGACGCGGCGATGGTTTGCATTCATGACGGGGTGCGTCCTTTGGTCAGCAGCGAACTTTTTGAATCTGTCCTAGAGGCGGCCTGCCGGTACGGGGCGGCTATTCCGGTTGTTCCGGTTACTGATACCTTAAAAGAGGTTTCTTTTAGCGGGATGGTGGGCCGGACTATTCCCCGGGAAACTATTCGCCGTGCCCAGACACCCCAGATATTTCGTCACGAGCTGATCAGTGAAGCCTACCGTAAAGCCCATATCCTCGGGGTTGAGGCCACCGACGATGCCTACCTGCTGGAGCTGGTGGGAGAAGCGGTCAACACCGTGCCCGGCAGCCCTTCCAATATCAAGATAACCTCTCCCCAGGATCTGCTCTTTGCCGAAGCTCTGTTGAAAGGGGGGCGATAGAGATCTTTCGCATAGGTAGTGGTTTTGACCTGCACCGGTTAGTTGAAGGCCGTCCTTTAATTCTTGGCGGGGTAGAGATCCCTTTCTACCGCGGCCTTCAGGGCCATTCCGACGCCGATGTGCTCCTGCATGCCCTCATGGACGCCCTGCTTGGCGCCGCCGGTTTGCGGGATATCGGCTTCTACTTTCCCCCAGATGATGGGCGTTTTAAGGATATCTCCAGCTTAAAGCTGTTATCCCGGGTGCTGGAGATTGTTTCAGCTGAAAATTACAGCGTTGGTAACGCTGATATGACCGTCATTGCGGAAGCGCCTCCGCTTTCTCCCCATATCGAGGCGATGAAAAGCAATATAGCCTCTGTGTTGGCGATTCCCCGGGGCCGCGTCTCGATTAAAGCCACCACTACCGAGGGGTTGGGACTCTGCGGTTGCGGCGAAGCGGTCGCCGCCCAGGCCACCGTATTACTGCGAAGCGGCGCCGGGGCGTGAATTCTCCCGCCGGCTGAGCACCGGGGGAGCGGCCCGGCCGAGAGGAGTTTATCATAGATGAGCAACAACAAAAAAAAATGGCTCGGTTATGCCCACTATCTCAACCTTGCCTTTTCTATCGGCATCTCCATGGTCCTGACCATTCTTCTGGGGGTATATGGCGGACTTTGGCTTGACCGGCGCCTGGACACATCTCCGCTGTTTCTCCTGGTAGGCGTTTTTCTCGGGGTTGGGGGAGGATTTTATAACTTGTGGAGCGAATTATCAAAATTAAATGAACTAAATAAAGAGAGAAAACTAGTAGAAAAGGGACAACATGAAGGAATTATTAAAAATAGTCAAAATGGAGAAGGAAAAAAGGAGAAGTAGTAGAACTGTATAATTGTATTAGAGTATGAGCGAAGAGTAGCAAAAGGAACAGGAAGGGAAAGTAAAACAGGTTATGGTCACCGGTGGCGGCAAAAAGATGAACAATACGGAAAAAATGATGCTTTTCCTCGCTGTGGGGATAATCATTGTGGCGCTTTCGCTGGGCTACCGGCCCTATGCCCTGGGGGTAGCCCTTGCTTCTTTTGTCGCCTGGCTGCTCTACCGCTGGCAGATGATCGCCGTCGCCAATCTCGACGGCCTCCCCCCCCGGAAAGCTACGAACAGATTGATCATCCGTTCCCTCATCAGGATGTTGATCCTTTTTAGCCTCCTGGGGCTTTCCATACTGGGAGGGGTACCCTTTCTTTTCGGCGTCATGACAGGGCTATTTCTCCAGGTAGCAACTTATATGGGCCAATCGGTATATATTTATTTCAGGAAAGGAGGAGCAGCTTAATTGGATATTGCTGGAAGATTACAAGGCGTGCTGGAGCATGTTCAACCGGAGGTTGTCTTTAACCTGGGTTCTATTCCTGTAACCACTACCGTGGTCAACACCTGGATAATCATGGCCATCCTTTTGCCCCTGGCTTATCTCCTCACCAGAAGGTTGAGCATTGTCCCCAGAGGGGCTCAGCATCTTTTGGAGATGGTGGCCGAATTCTTCTATGATCTTCTGGAAAGCAACATGGGCAAGGAGGGGCGGAAGTACCTGCCGCTGGTGGGGACACTCTTCATTTTTATTCTATTTTTGAACCTCTCCTGGTTGATCCCGGGGATGAAACCGCCGACGACAGATCTGTCGACCACAGTGGCCTTCGCCGTGGTGACGATCATCCTGGTGCAGCTCATCGGCATTAAAGAGCAGGGGCTGTGGGGTTATATCAAGCATTTCTTTCAGCCCAATCCTTTTCTGTTTCCGCTAAATCTTATCGAAGAGCTGGTCAAGCCGGTCTCCCTCTCACTCCGTCTTTTTGCCAACATGTTCGGCGAAAAAACGGTGGTAGCAGTGCTGTTCCTGTTGATCCCTTTGTTTGTGCCTGTTCCGGTACAGATACTGGGGATAATTATGGGTCTCATTCAAGCCCTGGTCTTTTCTCTGCTGACAGTGGTCTATATTACCAGCTTTGTCCAGGGCCATTAAAATATTTCAATCGGGAGGTAATTGATGATGGGTTATTTAAGTGTGGCTTTGGCTGTAGCGCTTGCTGCTTTTGGCTCGGCGTACGGTCAGGGCATCGCTGCACGTGCGGCCATGGAGGGCACGGCCAGGCAGCCTGAAGCTGCCGGTGATATCCGGACTACCCTGATCCTGGCCCTCGCTTTCATTGAAGCGTTGACCCTTTTTTCCTTTGTTATCGCTATCCTTCTCTGGACCAAAATAGTAGTCTAAGTTGGCGAGGGCGGATAAGGTTGCACGCGCAGCTATCCGCCCCGGCTTCCAAAAAAAACAGGGGGGTGACGCTGTGGCAGCCATCTTTGAAGCTCTAAGTTTTAATATAAAGACGTTCCTGTTTGAAGCCGCCAATGTGGCGGTGGTCCTCGGTTTGCTCTATTTTATTTTATGGAAGCCCCTGGCGAAAAATTTTGCCGATAGGGAAGAGTCGATCGAGGGTAATCTGAAAAAAGCTGCTTCTGCCCGGGAAGAGGCGGAGGAGATCTTATCCGGTTACCAGCAGAAAATCAGTGAAGCCAACCGGGAGGCCCAGGCCATTTTGGAGAAGACTACAGAAATGGCCGAGACCACCCGTACAGAGATAGTAGCCCGGGCCCGGGAGGAAGCCGGCCGGGTGATGGAGCAGGCTCGCATGGAGATCGAAAGAGAGAAGAGAGCGGCCCTGGCGGATATTCGACGGCAGGCGGCAGATCTGGTGGTGACGACGGCCGGCAAGGTTATGGCCCGTGCTCTCACCCCTGACGATCGGGAACACCTGGTCAAGGAAGCTCTGTCGGAGGTGGAAAGATTACAGTGAACGATGACAGTGTAGCCCGGATTTATGCCGAAGCCCTCTTTAACGAAGCGCGGAAGATTGGGCAGGCCGAAGAACTGGGTGAAAAACTGCTTTCCCTGAAAGAAAGGATGGAGCAGGATGCAGAGCTCCGGAGAGCCCTTCAGCATGAGCTGATCTCCGCTCAGGAAAAGGAAAAGGTTTTAAAGACCCTCCTTCCCCGGCTGCTGGAAAGAGAAAAAGATGAGATGATCGCCGCCGTGGTCCCGGAATATCAGCGCTTGCTGGATCGGGAAAGAGACGTTGAGCCGGTGGAGGTAACCCTGGCTTCGGCGATAACACCCGACCTTGAGACCGAACTGAAACAGAGGCTGGCCCGGGTTGTGGGGAGGAAGGTTCGCCTGGAAACAAAAATTGATCCCGCCATACTGGGGGGGATGGTACTTCGCTGGGAGGATCGGGTTATCGACGCCAGTGTGAAGAAAAAGCTGGAGCTCATAGGCGACCACTTAAAGACAGTTTAGCCGGCCCCAGGGTTAGGCTGATGTAAAGAGGTGAGCAAGGTTGGATAATAAGATTGAAGAGATAACCGACATCTTGATGCAGCAGATTGAACGCTATGAGCTGGAGGTAGAGGTGGAGAGCAAGGGCGTGGTCACCTACGTCGGTGATGGGATCGCCCGGGTTCAACTGGAGCATGTTATGGCCGGCGAACTCCTCGAATTTCCCGGAGGAGTTTTCGGCATGGCCTTGAACTTAGAAAAAGATAGTGTGGGAGCGGTAATCTTAGGCCCCTACCTGCATATCAAGGAAGGGGATGAAGTGAAACGGACCTCGCGGATCATGGAGGTGCCCAGCGGGGATGCTATTATCGGCAGGGTTGTTGACCCTGTAGGGGTACCGCTGGACGGCAAAGGGCCGATCAACACCGAGGTGTTTAGGCCGGCTGAATTTGCCGCTCCGGGGGTGATCCAACGCCGGCCGGTGAGCGTGCCGCTACAAACGGGGATTAAAGCGATCGATACGATGATCCCCATCGGCCGGGGCCAACGAGAGCTGATCATCGGCGATCGCCAGACGGGGAAAACAGCGATCGCGGTGGATACGATCATCAATCAGAAAGGGCAGGATGTGCTCTGCATCTATGTGGCCATCGGCCAGAAGGCTTCCACTGTAGCCGCTGTGATCCAGAAGTTCGAAGAAACAGGCGCCATGGAGTATACCACGGTGGTAGCGGCCAATGCCGGTGAGGCGGCGCCGCTGCTCTATATGGCTCCTTACGCCGGCTGCGCTATGGGCGAATATTTTATGTACGAACAGAACAGGGATGTTCTCCTGGTTTACGATGATCTTTCGAAGCATGCGGTGGCCTACCGGGAACTCTCCTTACTTCTCCGGAGGCCCCCAGGCCGGGAAGCCTATCCCGGCGATATCTTTTATTTGCACTCCCGCCTGCTGGAAAGAGCAGTCTGCCTGCACGAATCCTTCGGGGGCGGTTCGTTGACCGCCCTGCCGATAATCGAGACCCAGGCCGGGGACGTCTCCGCCTATATACCGACGAATGTCATCTCGATCACAGATGGCCAGATCTACCTGGAGTCCGATCTATTTTATGCCGGTCAGCGTCCAGCGATCAACGTGGGCCTCTCTGTTTCACGGGTGGGTGGATCAGCCCAGCTGACGGCGATGAAGCAGGTCGCCGGACATCTGCGCCTCGATTTGGCCCAGTATCAGGAACTGGCCGCTTTTGCCCAGTTTGGTACCGATCTTGATAAAGCGACTCAGGCCCGGCTTACTCAGGGTGAGCGGATGATGGAATTGTTGAAGCAGCTTCAGTACCAACCGATGCCAGTGGAAGAGCAGATTGCTGTGATCTACGCCGGGGTGAACCGGTATCTAGACGATCTTCCTGTCGAAAGGGTAAGCTCTTTTGAACGGGAGTATCTCCGTTATCTACACAGCAGCCATCCCCACATCCTGAATAATATTCGGGAAAAGAAAGCGCTCGATGAGGAGACGCAGGAAGATCTGAAGAAGAGTATTTTGGAATTTAAGGAGAGGTTTGCTCCGTCAGAAGAGCTCACTTCTTAATTATCATAGTCTTGGGAATCCGAATAGCGGAAGATAAAGGCGGTGGAATCCTTGCCCAATATTAGGGATATAAAACGGCGGATCCAGGCCATCGGCAATATCCAGCATGTTACCAGAGCGATGGAGATGGTGGCGGCATCGAAGCTGCGCCGGGTGCAGAGCCAGCTCTGGGCGGCACGTCCCTATGCCTACAAGATCGCCGAGGTGGTCGGCCGCCTGGCCCAGGCGCCCCAGGTCCGTAAGATACCGCTGGTGGCTCCCCGGGAGGTGAAGCGGGTCGGCTATGTTCTCTTCACCGGAGATCGCGGGCTTGCCGGAGCGTACAACACCAATCTGATCAGCCTGGCCGCAGATCGCCTGAACACAGAAGAGCGTCCCGTCGCCCTCATTGCGGTGGGTGGCAAGGGCGCCCGCTATTTTATGAAAAGGCCGGTGGAGCTTTTAAAATATTATGAAAGCCTTACCGATGAGCCGGACCTGTTCCAGGCCCGGGAGCTGGCGCGGCAGCTGATGGGGTATTACTTGGATCGATCGCTGGATGAGATAAACCTGATCTATCCACGGTTTCACTCCGCTCTTCGCCACGATAATGAGGTGGTAAGGTTTTTACCCCTGGTTACTCCTACCCTGAGACCGGCCGAAGCGATCGATTATATCTACGAGCCGGAGCCTAAAAGCATGCTGGAGATAATTTTGCCCCGCTATTGCGAGATGAGGGTCTTTCAAGCTCTTCTGGAGGCCAAGGCGAGCGAACATGGCGCCAGGATGGTGGCTATGGAAAGCGCCACCAGCAACGCCGATGAGGTCATTGATCAGTTGACCCTGTCCTTCAACAAGGCCCGCCAGGCTGCGATCACTAAAGAGATCGTTGAGATAGCGACAAGCGCGGAAGCTTTAAAGGCCCGCAGTTAAAGGAGGGAGATTGTATTCATGAATGAAGGAAAGATTGTGCAAGTCATAGGGCCTGTTGTGGATGTTGAATTTCTTGAAGAAAACTTGCCCGATTTGTACAACGCCGTCATGATCAAAGAGGACAAGATTAACCTGACCATGGAGGTCATGCAACACCTTGGTAACAATATAGCTCGCTGTGTGGCCCTCGCTTCCACTGACGGGCTCTACGCGGGCATGAAGGTAATAGATACGGGATCTCCGATCAAAGTACCGGTGGGGCCGGGGACTCTGGGCCGGCTCTTTAACGTCGTCGGTGAGCCCATCGATGAAAAAGGGCCGCTGGAGGTGGAAGAGCGGTGGCCCATTCACCGTGATCCCCCCTCCTTTGAAGAGCTGGCGCCGTCAACAGAGATCCTGGCCACAGGGCTGAAAGTGCTCGATCTCCTCGCTCCCCTGCCCAAGGGGGGAAAGATGGGGCTCTTTGGCGGTGCCGGTGTGGGGAAGACAGTCCTGATCATGGAGCTGATCCGCAACGTCGCCTACGAGCACGGCGGCAATTCCGTCTTTGCCGGCGTGGGTGAAAGGACTAGGGAAGGCAACGAGCTCTACCTGGAGATGATCGAATCGGGGGTTCTCGATAGAACGGTTCTCGTGTTCGGCCAGATGAACGAGCCCCCCGGAGCCCGCCTGCGCGTGGGGTTGACGGGGTTGACCGTGGCCGAATATCTCCGCGATAAAGGTGGGCGCGATGTCCTCCTTTTTATCGACAATATATTCCGCTTTGTCCAGGCCGGTTCCGAGGTGTCCGCTCTGCTGGGCCGGATGCCCTCGGCGGTAGGTTACCAGCCTACCCTGGCCACGGAGATGGGCAACCTGCAGGAGCGGATCACCTCTACAAAAAGCGGCTCAATCACATCAGTCCAGGCGATCTACGTCCCTGCCGACGACCTTACCGACCCGGCGCCGGCGACAACTTTCGCTCATCTCGACGGGACCATCGTTCTTTCACGGCAGCTCGTGGAACTCGGGATCTATCCCGCTGTAGATCCTCTCGATTCTACTTCGCGGCTGTTGGACCCCCAGATCGTGGGGGCGGAACATTACGAGGTGGGCCGGGGAGTTCAGAGTATTCTGCAGCGTTACAAAGAGCTTCAGGATATCATCGCCATCCTGGGGATTGAAGAACTTTCTGATGAAGATAAACTGATCGTGGCCCGCGCCCGCAAGATCCAGCGTTTCCTTTCGCAGCCCTTCCATGTGGCCGAAGCCTTTACCGGCAGACCGGGGGTTTACGTGCCTCTGAGCGATACCCTGAAAGGATTCAAAGAGATTCTCGAAGGGCGTCACGACGCCCTGCCGGAGCAGGCCTTCTACATGGTGGGCAATATAGAGGAGGCAGTTAAAAAAGGACAGGAGCTACTCTAAATGAGTCCAGTTATATTCGAGGTTGTCACCCCAGAGAGAAAGATTTTGAGGGAAGAAGTGGAAAATGTTATCGCCCCGGGTACAGAGGGCTACTTGGGGGTTCTGCCCGGGCATACTCCCCTCCTGACCACCTTGAAGCCCGGCGTGGTGAGCTACCGCAGGGTGGGCGGTGAGACGGAGAAGCTGGCTTGCTCAGGCGGTTTCATGGAGGCGGGGCCCGGCAGGGTAGTGATTCTGGGGGATACGGCGGAGCCGGCTCCGGAGATCGATATTGAAAGAGCCCGCCGTGCCAGGCAAAGGGCGGAGCAGCGCCTACGTGAGCGCCCACCCGGCCTCGATGTGGCGCGGGCGGAAGCCGCTTTGCTGAGAAGTTTAGCCCGGTTGAAGGCTGCCGGGGCTGACTGAGGCGGCGATAAACCGGCAGCCCGGGGCGAACCTACAAAAATCCTACCTGGTGCAGGTGGGATTTTGTCTAAAAGTTTTAAATAATGGCATATCGCTAGATCGGCTTCGGCTCGTCCTGCGTATCCTTCGCCTCTTTTTTTATCTTTGCTTCGCAGAGTGGGCAGATAGAGGTGCTCTTCGGGGGAGGACCGGGGAATAGGTCCTCTACTAAAGGGTTGCTTTCCAGCGCTTTCACCTGGAAAGAGCGGCCGCAGATTATGCAGCGCTTATGTACGTTATCGCTCAATGATTCCACCTGCCTGAGATCTGGTGGATGTGAGGTTGCAGTTTGCTCATCTGTATGCAATTATATTGATATCTGATTTTTTTGTCAAGGAGGCTGCGGCGATCGTCAAAATAGCGGTGCTCCTGCGGCCAACCTGCCCCGTTTTGTTGACAATTTGCTTGAGCCCCGTATATAATACCTTTAAATATTATCAGCAATCCTGACAAATGCGGTGAAGGGAAAAGTAGGTCGGCCGCCCCTTCAGAGAGGGATCCTCTGCGGCTGAAAGGGACCCCGGCGGCGCACCGGCTGAAATGCCTCCCGGAGCAGGGGCCGTGAAAACATAGTAGCGGCTTCCGGTACCCCCCGTTAGCGGGACTGGAGGGGGACGCTGGCCGTCCAAACAGGGTGGAACCGCGGTTAAATTAAGATAGCCGTCTCTGTGCGGGAGCATGGGACGGCTTTTGATTATGAGGAAGAACGAGGTGAGCGCTAATGAATCTGAAACTTTACAATACCCTGACGCGCCGCAAGGAGCAATTTGAGCCCCTCGCTCCGCCGCTGGTGACTTTTTATGTTTGTGGACCCACCGTTTATGATTATATTCATATCGGCAACGCCCGGGTCTTTATCATTTTCGATCTTGTCCGGCGCTACCTGAACTACCGGGGCTACCGGGTCCGGATGGTGCAAAACTACACTGATATTGACGACAAGATGATCCGGCGGGCCCGGGAGGAGGGGCATACCGTCGCCGAATTGGCTGACAGGTTTATAGACGCCTACAAAGCTGACACCGCCGGGTTGCTGGTCCGGCCCGCCGATCTGCAGCCCCGGGCAACGGAGCATATCGAGCCTATTATTCAGCTGATCAAAAAACTAAAGGAGCGGGGCCTGGCTTACTTCTCCGGCGGCGATATCTATTTTAGTGCCGGAAACTTTCGCGACTACGGCCGGCTTTCCCACCAGGCTACCGATGAGCTTCTGGCGGGCGCCCGCGTCGAGCCTGGGGAGAAGAAAAGAGAGCCTCTCGACTTCGCTCTATGGAAAGGGAAAAAAGAAGGGGAGCCGGCCTGGGACAGCCCCTGGGGCGAGGGAAGGCCGGGTTGGCATATTGAATGCTCTTCCATGGCGATGCATTATCTGGGAGAAACGATCGATATTCATGCCGGCGGGGCTGACCTCATTTTTCCCCATCATGAAAACGAGATTGCCCAGAGCAGCGGGGCCACAGGGAAACCTTTTGCCCGTTACTGGCTACATGCCGGATATCTTAATATAGAGGATCGGAAGATGTCGAAATCCCTGGGGAATGTGCTCACTGTCCGTCACCTTTTGAAGGAGTACGATCCCCGCGATCTGCGCTTTTTCATCCTTTCTGCACATTACCGCAGCCCGCTTAATTTCAGCCGCGAGCTTATCGCCCAGGCTGCCGCCGGCCGGAAAAGGCTGCAGGAATTCGTGGATAATCTTTACGGAGCCCTGGCCGGGTCCGGCGAAGAGGCGGCGGCGCCGGAGGAGCAGATTCGCACCGCTCTGGCGGCGGCGCGGCGGCGTTTTAGCGAGGCGATGGACGATGATTTCAACACCGCCGGGGCTATCGCCGCCTTTTTTGAACTGGCCCGGGAGGGGAATATTTATCTGCAGAAGGGCCATCCCTACAACAGGGCGCTACTGGAAGAACTCCTTGATTTTTACCGTGAGCGCAATGAGCTTTTCGAAGTGCTGAAGATCCGGCAGCCTGCTCCCCCGGACGAGGAAGTGCTCCGGGCCATTGCCCAGCGTGAAGAGGCCCGGCGGAAGAAAGACTGGGAGGCGGCGGATCGCATCCGCGATGAGCTGCAAAAACAGGGGATCGTGCTCGAGGATACCCCCCATGGAACGCGCTGGAAATATGGGGAGGCCACTGGAATTAAATAGGGCAAGCGACAGCAAGATTCTAGGGAAAGGTGATGGATGAATATGCATGTAGAGCTGATTGCCTGGACGCCTCATCCCGAGCGGACCGTGGCGGCGGCGGCGAGGCTGTGTTACTCTCCCGCTTCGGCGGCGGAGATTGCCCGGACGATGGATCCGGAGAAAATAGAGGCCTTTGTTGCGAAGCTGGTGGAGATGGGGCATCAATCCCCCCTGGAGCATGTCTCCTTTACCTTTGCCATTGATGGTGTCAGCCGGGCTCTGTCGCACCAGCTGGTCCGGCACCGGATCGCTTCTTATTCCCAGAAGTCGCAGCGCTATGTGGACGAAAAAGAGTTTACCTGGATCATGCCTCCCTCTATCAAGAAGAACGCCGCTGCTAAAAAGCTATTTGAAGCGCAGATCGAATCGATCCGGCAGTGCTATGCCCAACTCTGCGCGATTGTACCGCGGGAGGACGCCCGCTATATCCTGCCCAATGCCTGCGAAACAAAGATTGTTGTGACGATGAATGCGCGGAGTCTTCTCCATTTTTTCCGAGTGCGCTGCTGCCGGAGAGCGCAGTGGGAGATACGGCGGCTGGCTGAAGCGATGCTGGCCGAAGTGCGCACGGTGGCGCCGGAGCTGTTCAGGATAGCAGGGCCGCCCTGCGAAACAGATAAAATATGTCCAGAAGGTGAGATGAGCTGCGGTCGACTACAAAAAGAGGAAGATAAAAAGGGGAGGTAGGGGCGGGCCTGCTAGCAAAGACGGGCTGGTCATCGGCCGCCAACCCGTCCTCGCTGCGCTTCGCCGCGGGCATCTGCAACATATCTATCTCGCCTCCGAGCAAAGGGGCGCAATTATTGAGCAGATCGTCCGCGCCGCCCGCGCGCAGGGACTCCCCTTGGAGTATGTGCCGGGTAGCGAGCTTGACAGGCTCGCCCGTGGCGGCAAGCATCAGGGTGTGGTTGCCCTGGCCCCGCCATTCAGGTATCTCTCGCTCGGTGAGCTGCTCAAGCAGGCCAAAACGATCACCAGTGCGCCTTTTTTGATCATCTGCGCTCATCTGCAGGACCCACAAAACCTCGGTTCGCTGCTGCGCACCGCCGATGCCGCCGGGATGCACGGGATCATTATCCCAGAGGATCGCAGTGTAAAAGTGACGCCGGCGGTGCGAAAAGTGGCTGCGGGCGCTGCTGAAAGGCTGCCGGTAGCCCGCGTAGTCAACCTGGTGAGCGCTGTTGGGCAGCTCAAAGAAGCGGGTTTCTGGATCTACGGCGCGGAGGCGGACGGAGCTGATCCCTACTATAATGTCGATTACAGCGGCCCCTTTGCCCTGGTCATCGGCTCGGAGGGGAAAGGCCTTTCCCGCCTGCTCCGCCGGCACTGCGACGGCACTATCTCTATTCCTATGCGCCGTGGCACCGGCTCCCTTAACGCGGCTGTGGCGGCAGCGGTGATCATCTACGCTGCGGCGGCCCAGAGGGAGGGGTGGGTGCCGCGGCCGCGATCGTGAGCGAAAATGTCATCTAAACCACAGATTCGTCAATATATTACAACAGTTTTTCGGCTGCGGAAGCTTGACCAGCCTGCCGGTTTACGTTATAATTTATCCGTCAACGAAAGCTTATCCTCCCACAAAAAATCCCACGGAGGCGATTTAGGTGAGCTCTTTAGCCCCTGACGCAAAGGACAGCAGTAATATCTATTTGGAACTTGAGTTCAAAAGCGATGAAGATATTGTCAGCGAGGCTAAGGAAGGCAACAGTATTGCCCTAGAATTTATGATTCTTAAATATAAAAATTTTGTGAAAGCTAAGGCCCGTTCCTATTTTCTCATCGGTGCCGATCGCGAGGATATTATTCAGGAAGGGATGATCGGGCTTTACAAGGCTATCCGTGATTTCCGAGGAGACAAGCTCTCTTCCTTCCGCGCTTTTGCCGAGCTCTGCATTACCCGGCAGATTATTACTGCGATCAAGACCGCCACCCGACAGAAACATATTCCCCTGAATTCTTATGTTTCGCTAAATAAGCCGATCTATGACGAAGATTCTGACAGAACCCTGCTTGACGTTCTTTCCGGCACGAAGATCACAGACCCCGAGGAGCTGATGATCAATCGGGAGGAGTATAACGATATCGAGTATAAGATGGGCGAGATCTTGAGCGACCTGGAATGGAAGGTGTTGACCCTTTACCTGGAGGGGAAATCGTACCAGGAGATCGCTGAAGATCTGGAGCGTCACGTCAAATCGATCGATAACGCTCTGCAGCGGGTGAAGCGCAAGTTGGAGCGCTACCTGGAGGTGCGCCGGGGCTAGTTTTGCATTATTGGCCGAGAATCTTTTTGATCTGTTGACATTTATCCCGGGGGCATGTATAATCGACAAGTGAGTTAATGCGGGTGTAGCTCAATGGTAGAGCGCCAGCTTCCCAAGCTGGTAACGTGGGTTCGATTCCCATCACCCGCTCCAGAGACGTCGCGGGGTGGAGCAGTCAGGTAGCTCGTCGGGCTCATAACCCGGAGGTCGCAGGTTCAAATCCTGCCCCCGCAACCAACTATCAGGAAATCGCGAAACTGCGGTTTCCTTTATATACTGATATTGCTCACGTAGCTCAGGCGGCAGAGCGTATCCTTGGTAAGGATAAGGCCACCGGTTCGAATCCGGTCGTGAGCTCCACGGCGGCGTAGCTCAGCAGGCTAGAGCATGCGGTTCATACCCGCAGTGTCCGGGGTTCGAGTCCCTGCGCCGCCACCATTTTTATTTTTTTGTATTGTGGCATAATAAGGCAAGGGTAGACCTGAACGCGATCTGATTTTACGCTTTTACCTAATGAGGAGGTGCCGATTTGGCGAAGAAAAAATATGAGCGGACGAAGCCCCACTTGAATATCGGGACCATTGGTCATGTCGATCATGGTAAGACCACGTTGACTGCAGCGGTGACATCCTGTCTTTCCAGTGCGGGTTTTGCGCA
>DUVX01000155.1 GCA_012840855.1 Bacillota bacterium
ATCCTCGTCGGCAATGAAAAACCGCTCGCCCTTTTCAAGGGAGCATATTCGCTATCCTGCGACTTTGTCGATCAACTGCGCGGCGCTGACACAGTCTACAACCGGCAGTGGGAGGATCGCTGGGTGCGTGATATGGGTTATGAAAAACTGATACCCGAAGTAATTGGCGGACTTTGTCGCCGGCAGGGGCTGACTCCTGCTGATTTTACTAAAGTGATCTACCCCTGTTACTATGCGGCAGCGCGCAGGAAAATCAACAAAAAATTGGGGCTGAAACTGGCCCAGGTCGAAGACGACCTGCTCCAGGAAAGCGGTGACACCGGTACCGCTCACTCGCTGCTGATGTTCTCCAAGGCTCTGGAGGAGGCCTCGCCCGGTGATAAGCTGCTCCTTGTCAGCTACGGCAACGGTTGTGACGCCCTTCTGTTTGAAGTCACTCCGGAAATTGATCGGTTCAATAATCGCAGGCGTTTTTCTGATACGCTAACCCGCCGCAGTGAGCTGGACAGCTATATCAAGCAGATCACCTGGCGGGGAATGACCCCCGTGGAGCTGGGGCTGCGTAGCGAAGAAGAGCAGGTGACGCGATGGTCAATGACCTGGCGCAGCCGTAAAGCCATCCTTTCTTTGCAAGGGAGCCGCTGCAAAAAGTGTGGCACGCAGCAGTATCCCCCGCAGCGGGTCTGTGTCAACCCCCACTGCGGGGCCGTAGACGAGATGGAGCCGTTCAACCTCTCGGAGAAGGGTGGGAAGATCGTCAGCTATACTTCGGATATGCTGGCAGCCACGATCAATCCCCCGGCAATATACGGTAACGTGGATTTTAACGGGGGAGGGCGAGCCATGTTTGAATTTACAGACTGTGCCCTCGAAGATCTGCAGGTGGGCCGTCCGGTGGAATTTACCTTCCGGATTAAGTACTATGATCCGAAGCGGGATACAACCTTCTACTTCTGGAAGGCTATTCCGGTTACTGGGGAGGTGTCCTAAATGACCACAGGGATCTGCAACAAGGTTGCCATCCTGGGAATGGGTTGTACCATCTTTGGGGAACATTGGGAGCTGGACTCGAGCGACCTTCTGCTCGAAGCCTTCAGTGAATGCCTTGCCGACGCAGGTATAGAGAAGAAAGATATACAGGCTGCCTGGATCGGCAACCATATCGATGAGGTCAATATCGGGAAGGGCGGCTGTTACCTGGCGAACACCCTGCATCTACCCTTCATCCCCGTCACCCGGGTGGAAAATTTCTGCGCTTCGGGAACTGAAGCTTTCCGCGGGGCCTGCTATGCAGTGGCTTCAGGAGCCTACAGTATCGCCTTAGCCGCCGGTGTGGAGAAGCTTAAAGATGTCGGCTACGGCGGTCTGCCCGACTCCCCCATCTTCGGGCAGCTTTCCCGCTATGTCACGCCCAACGCCACCGCGCCAGGGCTGTTTGCCCAGCTGGCAACCGCCTACGCTGCGAAATATGGTGTGTCCATGGAGAAGATCAAAGAAGCGATTACCCATGTTTCCTGGAAAAGCCATCAAAACGGTGCCAAGAACCCCCGCGCCCATCTGAGACGTGCAGTCAGTGAGGAGCAGATCTGTTCTTCGCCCGTTGTCGCCTACCCGCTGGGCCTTTTTGACTGCTGCGGGGTCAGCGACGGAGCAGCCATGGCGATCGTAACCACGCCCGAGATCGCGCGGCGGCTCAAACCGGATCAGGATCCGGTGCTGGTAAAAGCGCTGCAGATAGCGGTAAGCTCCGGCGAGGAAGCGGCCTATCACCGTTGGGATGGCTCGCATATCATGACCACCCGGGTGGCGGCACAGCGGGCCTACGAAGAAGCAGGCATAGTCAATCCCCGCGAAGAGCTCGATCTGATGGAGGTTCACGACTGCTTCTCCATCACCGAGATGGTAACAATGGAAGATCTGGCGATCTCACCGCCGGGTAAGGCCCCCGATGATATCTTAAGCGGCTTCTACGATCTCGACGGCGAGCTGCCCTGCCAAAGTGACGGTGGTCTGAAGTGCTTCGGCCATCCCATCGGCGCTTCAGGGCTGCGCATGATCTACGAGATCTACAGCCAGCTTCTGCGGCGCTGGCCGGCCGAACGGCAGGTTGAAAACGCCCGGCTTGGGCTGACCCATAACCTGGGCGGCGTACCGCATCAGAACGTCTGCAGCGTAGCCATACTGGGGTTGTAGTAGAAACTGAATTCCGTGAGTGACGGGGCGGTGACTTTGACCCACCAAAGAACCTGTCCAAGGGTCAAGGTTACCATCCCCATCTCTCTCCATGGTCCCTGGGCGTTTAAGGTTACCACCCGTTAGAAATAATGAGCCAAGGTCACCGTCCCCTTGACTCGCGGATAGGATCGGGTGGGTTAGCTATCTTTGCCCGCTACCTTAAGGGCAAAGTCTATTGCTTCCTGTAGATCTGTTTTATTGGGATGCCCCATACTGAGGAACAAAAAACTGCCCGGGCAGATGAATTCGTCCAGCACCTCTATGCCCTTTTCTCGGAGAAGCGCTCGCACGTGATCCTGTTTCTGCCCCCGGGCAGAGGAGGTGAGCAGTGCAGTCCGGTTCACGTTGCCGGGATCAAGAGTTTTTACAAAACGTAAAAGTGCGGGGAGACTTTTGCCTCCATAGATCCCGCCAACGATAAAGAGCAGGTCGCTCTTTTCCAACGACGGAAGCGCCGATATATTTACCGCTTTGATTCCCAGCGCTTGTCCTATGGCTTCCGCTATTTTTTTGGAATGCCCGGTCAGGGTTGCGTAAACGATAGCCGTTTTACCCATTATTATTAATCCCCTCCATATCTGGTATCTCTTGCAAAAAAAGGGCACCCGTCTTTTTACGTAATGCCGCTAGGCATAGTTTTGGCCATGGTTGGGGTAAAGCCATCTTCTAGGGAGCCAAACATATCCCTGTTTCACCTTTGTTCAGCGAACCTGGAGCATATGCGAGAGGCCCATCAGCGGAACACCGCTTTTTTCGACCGAGCTATCTAAGCAAAAACCTTACCAGAGCGTAAAACCCCAGTGCTGCTCCCAGCAGCACATAGATGAAGACTCAGGGGGGTAATTTTTTATACCACTGCTCCTCTATCTCTTTCAATTGTCCTCCTCCATTCCGGTGATAATGGTTTGATTATTTGCCGGATGCCGCTATCGCCCCGTACAGCTTTTATCTATGGATTATTATATCATGTAAAGTCGCTGAATTAGCCGCACGGCATTGTTCTCGTTTAGCTAAAACCGGGCCGAAGGGATCACCTCCACCCCCGCTCAGCGACCAGCCCTTTTGCGCTCAAGCTCTTTCAGAAGCTTCTTTCGCAACCTGATATGCCCGGGCGTTATTTCCACCAGCTCATCGCCGTTGATAAATTCCAGCGCCTCCTCCAGTGTGAAAACCCGGTGGGGTGAAAGCTTGACAGCATCGTCGCTTCCCGCGGCGCGCATATTGCTCACTTTTTTGGCCTTGCAGGGGTTCACGATCATATCTTCATGGCGGCTGTTAAGCCCCACAATCATCCCTTCATAAACGGGCGTGGCGGGAGCGACAAACATCTCCGCTCGTTCACCCAGATTATCCAAAGCATATGGCGTCGTCACGCCTTCCTCCTGAGCGATGAGAACACCGTTAGCCCTTTCCATGATTTCGCCCTTGTACGGCTCGTATGCATAGAAACGGCGCACCGCGGTCCCCTCACCGCGTGTCTGGTTGATGAACTGGCTCCGGAACCCCAAAAGGCCACGCGTGGGCACCGTGTAAACCAGGCGGCTACGGCCATTTATCTCTTCCATGCGCTTCATCATCCCCCGCCGCAGATTGAGCTCTGGGATTACGCTACCGACATATTGCCCCGGGACCTCGACCACCACTTCCTCCACCGGCTCCATTTTGCGACCCTGGGAATCCTTTTTAAAGATCACCTCGGGTTTGGAGACCGAAAACTCGTAGCCTTCCCGCCTCATCTTTTCAATCAGAATCGACAGGTGAAGTTCGCCGCGGCCGGAAACCCTGAACGCATCGTTGGAACCGGTGGCTTCAACCAGCAGCCCCACGTTGACCTCGAGCTCTTTTTCCAGCCGCTCCTTGATCTGACGGG
>DUVX01000016.1 GCA_012840855.1 Bacillota bacterium
AGACCGTGTCAACACAATTATGATAGTAATTCTTGCCGTCATAGTGGTCTTGCTACTGGCGGCGCTTATCTACTACTTTGCAGGATACTCTAGAAACAAGGGCGAAGGCGTCGTCGTCGACTTCAATCTGCTGACAGCTTTGCAGGATCGGCTGGGCAAAACAGATGGTACTCTTACTGATGAAGACTGGGCACGACTGGAGACTGTGAAAATACTGGGACGCTCCATTAAGGAGCTGGAGGGTTTTCAGCAGGCTGACAATCTGCGCGAGCTGAACCTGCGCTGTAACAAGATCGGTGATCTGAGTCCCCTGAGCGGGCTGACCCGCCTGGAGCTGCTGGTTGCGGCCGACAATGAGATTAAAGATATCTCCCGCTTGAACGGGCCGGTTCTGGAAGGCTTGAAACACCTGGACCTGAGTATCAACCGGATCGATGATTTAGCTGTCCTGGACTGGAAAAAACTCGAGGCGCTGACCCATCTCGATATCCGCTACAATTATATAGATCTGCAGGATTCGAAAGTCAAAAAACTGATCGGCGATCTGCGGGAACGCGGCGTCGAGGTGCTCTGCGAGCCGATGTATTAAAGGCGATGTTCTTCCGGATGAACGACGCGGTAGAAATTTGATATACTGCCTCCCCTTTGCTAAGATATAGATACGCGGGAACAGTTCAAACATTTCAACTTCGCTGCGGCATCATAGAAGAAAACCGGTTTCCCGCCGGCAAATATATTAAATCAGGGGGGAGCCCGGAAATATGAGAACCCGGAAAGAGTATATCGAAAGACTGGGTAAGATGAACCGCAACCTTTATTCCGGCGGTGAAAAGGTGGACCGCCTTGATGAGCGGCAGGAAAGCGCGATCAATGTCATGGGGGTTACTTTCGACGCTGCCTGGGATCCCGAAAGCAGGGATCTCTGTACCGCCGTCTCTCATCTTACGGGGGAGACGATCAACCGCTTCAACCATATCCATCAAAACCCCGGGGACCTGCATAAAAAGCAGGATATGACCCGGCTTCTCTGCAACAAGGTGGGGCTCTGTATCCAGCGCTGCATGGGCACAGATGCGGCCAATGCCCTCCATGCGGTCTCCTTTGAGGCGGGGAAAGATCCGGGGGCAAAAACTGCCTACCATGACAACTGGATAAACTGGTTAAAGAGATTCCAGGAGGAGGACTGGGTGGCAAGCTGTGCCCAGACCGACGTTAAAGGTGATCGGCTGAAGCGGCCCGGGGAGCAGGACGATCCCGATATGTATGTGCGGGTGGTGGAAGAAAAAGCCGATGGGATTGTTGTACGGGGCGCTAAAGTGCACATCTCCGGTGCCTCTGTCTCCGACGAGATCCTGGTGGTGCCCACGCGGGCTCTGCGCGAAGAGGAGAAGGCCTACGCTGTTGCTTTTGCCGTCCCTTCCGATTACGAAGGGGTTAAGCAGGTGGTCCATTTTCACAATTTCCGCAAGCGCGATCACTATCCGAGGGGTTTCGAATACGGCTTTACCGACTCTTACGTTATCTTTGACGACTGCTTTATTCCCTGGGAGAGGGTTTTCCTCTGCGGCGAGACCCTGCACGGCGGCGTGGCCGCACTCCTTTTTGCTCTTTTTCACCGCCATTCTTACTCCGGATGCAAGCCCGCCATGCTCGATTACGTTGTCGGGCTGGCGGCGTTGGCGGCGGAGATCAACGGTATCGAGAGGGCGCCTCACGTGCGCGAAGCGCTTTCGCAGCTGATCATGACCGGCGAGCTGGGCTACGCGGCGGGCTACACCGCTTCGGCGAAGGGTAAACCTGAGGTCTATATGCCGGGCATGGGCTTTGTCCCCTACGGTCCGGGAAGCTGCATTCCCGACTCCATCTACTGCAATGTGGGGCGCTGCCTCACCGGGGAGGCGGTCTTTCACGAGCTGGAGATCCTTTGCAATATTGCCGGGGGCATGCCCGCCACCTTTCCCTACGAGAAAGACCTGACCAGTGCGGAGATCGGTGATCTTTTGCAAAAATACTTGACCAGGAACCGGGATATCCCCGTGGAGGAGCAGATCAAGTTCTGGCTGGCCTTCATCGATTTCGCGCTTTCCGGCTCTGCCGGCTCGCTCACCTACGGGGCTTACCACGGTGGCGGCTCTCCGATTATGGAGCAGATTGCGATCACCGCCCAGTATGATATCGAGGCGAGGAAGGATATCGTCCGCAGAATCGCGGGGATGAAAAGGGGTTCTTAGGGCAGGTAACCGCGGGGTTTGCGCAAAAGCATAGGAGCGGCCCGGAGGGGCCGCTCCATTTAAGGGTCCGTCCTGCTCATCGGACCCGGTACAACTGCGGTGATCCGCTTAGCCCAGAAGCTGCAGAACAGTCTGGGGAGCGATATTGGCCTGGGCCAGCATCGCCGTGGCGGCCTGGTTAAGGATATTGGCCTTGGTGAATTCCATAATCTCTTCGGCCATGTCAACGTCTCGGATCCGCGATTCGGCAGCCTGCAGGTTCTCGGCGGAGGTGCCCAGGTTGGCGATGGTATGCTCCAGACGGTTCTGGTAGGCGCCGAGCATGGAGCGCTGTGCGGAAACCGTGTCGATGGCCTTCTGGATAGTCTCTATGGCCAGATCTGCGTCCTCCTGTGTGGAGACATTGAGCCCGGTAATCGTGGTTTCGCCGGGGTCTCCTGCTGCATTGAGCTTTAGTTGGTAGGTGCCAAAATCTACATCCCAGTCGAAATTTTCGGCCAGGTCAGCCTGATCCATTGCGAGCCTGGGATTGTCATCATCGCCTTTAAGCGCTTCCAGTGCGGTTACTACCTCTTCCAGGGTTGCTTCAACCTCGCCGGGGTTACTCTCTTCCCCTGCAGCCTGTTTCAGGGTGATGGTGACGGTACCGTCCTCATAGGCGGCTGTCGTCTCGGATACAACATTTTCACCCGGTTCTGCGAATTTAATAGTGAGCTCTTCCCCGGTTAGGTTTTTAACCTTGAGCCCGCCTACCAGTTCAGCGAATCCCTCACCGTCGACGGCGCCGCTCTCCGCGAAGCCCACTCCGAGTTTCACTGCATCCATGGCCCCGATGGAGAGTTTGATATTCTGTCCCTTGTTCGCTCCGATATGGAAGATTACATTTTCAAAACTGCCGTCCAGCAATTTCTGCGTGTTGAATTCGGTCTGCTCGGCGATACGGCTGATCTCGTCAGCCAGCTGGTTGATCTCGTTCTGGATCTCGGCGCGGTCTGTTTCAGTGTTGGTGCTGCTGGCAGACTGCACGGCCAGTTCCCGCATCTTCTGCAAGATAGCCTGGGTTTCGCTCAGGGCGCCCTCGGCGGTCTGGATAAGGGAAATTCCATCCTGTGCGTTGCGCGAGGCCTGCCTTAATCCCCTGATCTGCCCCCGCATCTTTTCGCTGATGGCGAGGCCGGCAGCGTCGTCCCCGGCGCGGTTGATCCGCAGGCCCGAGGAGAGCTTCTCCATGGCCTTGCCGCTCATCTCGGTATTGACCATGAGCTGGCGGTGTGCGTTTAGCGCGCTGATGTTGGTGTTAATTCTCATCGATTTAACCTCCCTGAACATTTTTGTGGACTTGCTGTCCATCTCTATATAGTAAAGTCAATCGGCCGTATTGACCTACTATCCCACCACACTTTCCCGGGAGCCTTACGTGACCCCTCTGTCTTATTTATCGGCATCCATCCCGGAAACTTAAGCCCTTCTGGATAACGCAAAAAAACGCAGCGCGGGCACTTAACAGATCGCCGGAGCTGCCGATAATATAAATAGGGTTCAAGAAAAGGCTAAACTGTTCAAGGATGTGACATTGCAATCATGGAGATTCGTTCTCTCTATCACTCATTTTTAAAGCGGCTGTACGGAACCGATAGGAAGGTTGAAAACTGTCCCGCCGGGGGGAGCACTCCGGTGCAGACAGAAAAAAGTGATCGCTGCGAACTTTCAAAGATGGCGACCCTTCTTCAGGAGGCGGAGAGCCTGGGAGAAGAAAAGATTGATTCCTCCCGTTTGAGGGAGCTGGAGGAAAAAATTCAAAGCGGAGCTTACGAGATCGATCCCCGTAAACTGGCAAAGGCGATGCTGCCCTCCCCGGGCGATCCTCCCGGGCCGCAGGGGGAAAATCAGTAGATGGTCGGGGAAGAAGGAAGTTTTGCAGAGCTGGCGCCTGCTCTGGAAAAAGGCCTGTCGGCGGTCGATGAACTTTACCGGTGTGAAAAAGAGATAACGCCGCTGCTGCTTTCCATGGATCTGCGGGGATTGGCCGCAGCGGTAGAGAAAGGCTCTGTAGCTGCCCGCCGGGGCGAGCAGCTGATGAAGCAGATGAGAGAAATGACGGGAGGGGAACCGCTCCGCGATTTTTTGACAAGTTTGCCGCAGGATCCGGGAAGCCCGTCCTGCCGGGAACTTGGGGAGGCTCTTGCACAAAAACTGCTGTTGCTCCAGGAGAGCCAGGAGCTTAACCGCCGTCTCGTTGAAGGCGGCGCTGCAATCATTTTACGGGCACAGAAGCTTTTTTCCGGCGGCAGAGCTACTTATGACAGCCGCGGTGAGTTTCACGGCTCCGCTGCGGAAGCCCGGGCCAGTTTGGATCACAATTGTTAAGGAGAAAAAGGGATGACTATATTTGGCTCCATCGAGACAGGAAGAAGTGCGCTCCAGGCCCAGCTTAAGGGGATGGCTGTGAGCGGACAAAACGTGGCTAATGCTAACACCCCCGGTTACAGCCGTCAGCGGGTAGATTTGGTTGCAGCCGTTCCGGCGCTGACAGGGGGGCTTTCGCCCTCACCCGGCTACGGGGTAGAGGTGGCGGCGATTACCCGGATGCGCAGCGAATTTTACCACAACCAGGCGATGAATGCGTACTCTTACCTTGCATATTGGGAAATGAACCTGGAGGCGTACGGGGGGGCGGAGATCGTCTTCATGGAGCCGGGGGAAAGCGGGTTGAGCGGCTACTTTGGGGATTTTTTCGATTCATGGCAGGAGCTGAGCGGTTCCCCCGAAAGCGCGGCGGTGAGGATGAGCCTGCGTAAGCAGGCTGTTTCTTTTACCGATGCCGTGCGGGATACGTACTTAAGGCTCGGCGATCTGAAGGTGGAGCTGGAGAATGAGTTCGAGAAGCGGGTTCGGGAAATCAACGAGCTTGCGGCGGAGGTGGCAGTGATAAATGAACAGGTTACCTTCGCGGGGGCGCTGGGTGAGAGCCCCAATGCACTGCTGGATCAGCTGGATCTGGCCCTTGAGCAGCTCTCCGGCCTTGTAGATATCCGGGTCTACCACAAAGAAAGTGGCGCGGTGGAGATTTTTGCGGGCGGCAGGCTGCTGGTTCAGGATCAGCAGTGTTACGGGCTTTCCCTGGAAACCAGGGATAATGAACTGAGGCTGCTCAGCTCCCGGGGGGTCCCTCTGGAGATGCGCTCCGGCCGCCTCAAGGGGCTGGAAGAGGCTGTCAATCGGATCATCCCGGGGTTGCAGGGGCAGCTCGATGAGATCGTCGGCTGCCTCGTCGAAAATGTCAATGCACTCCACCGCCGGGGGTATGGGTTGGATGGAGAAAGCGGAAGGGTTTTTTTTGCAGAGATCGAGGACGGTGCGCTGCCCATTTCTTTGCAATTTAAGCTGGATGAGGCGGTGCTTAATGACAGCGCAGTTATCGCTGCCGCTTCGCGGTGGGGCGGTGCAGGAGAGCCAGGCAACGGCGAGAACGCCCTGGCGATGAGCCGCCTGTGTAATGAAAATCTTATGGGTGCAGGTAATGTCTCATTGATGGATGCCTACAGGGGCATGATCTCCAGCCTGGGTGTGGAGGGGCGGGAGAGCGAACGGATGGGGAGCGCTTTTCAAGAGGTCTACGCCCAATTGATATCACAGCATGAGTCGGTAACGGGTGTGAATATCGATGAAGAGGCGCTGGACATGATTCAGTTCGGATACGCCTGGCAGGCGGCGGCCAATTTTATCGGCCATATCGATCGTATGCTGGAGTCTTTGTTCAGGGAGCTGTAAACATCAGAATCAAGGGGGTTCCATTATGCGGATCACTCACCGAATGATCGCCGGATCGGCTAGCCTCAATCTGCAGCAGACGCTGGCTCGGCTGGATCAGCGGGCACAGCAGGCTTATACGGGGAAGGCTTTCCGCCGCCCCTCTCAGGATCCGGTGGGGATAAACCGGGTGATGCGCTACCGGGAGGCGATCAGCCGGAGCAGCCGCTTTAAGCTGAACATCGGTGAAGCAAAAGGATGGCTTCAGGCTACCGAGACGGCGCTGAGGGAGGGGCTGTCAGCGCTGCAGCAGATTGAGGAGCTCACGATCTATGGCGCCAACGGCGGTCTTTCCCAGGCGGAGCTGGATGCTATCGCTGAAGAGGTGCATGAGTTTTACGAGCACCTTGTCGGTGTGGGTAATACAGAGTACAACGGGCTCTACATTTTTGGAGGGTATTGTACCGGCAGTGCACCCTACGGATGGGACGAGGGGACGCTCCGGTACTATGGCGATGCGGGTGAACGCCGGCTGGAGATCAGCATGCACCAGGAGGTAGTGATGAACCTGCACGGAGAGCGAGCTTTTGGCGGGACGAAGATCATGGATGCGGTTACCGGGGTGCACCGGGCCCTTCTTGAAGGGGACCGGGAAGCGCTCAGCGGTCTTGCTCTGGCTGGGATCAGCGAGGGCATCGATCTGCTGCTGGACCGGCTGTCAGAGGTAGGGGCGCGTTATACCCGGGTCAGCGCCATGGAGCATACGCTTTCTGGGGAGGAGCTTCATTTGAAAGAGATGCTTTCCCTGGTGGAAGATAAAGATTTTGCCGAAGCGATGGCCGAGTTCAGCATGGAGGAGTATGCCTATCGCGCTGCCCTGGCAACCTCTTCCCGGGTGCTGCAGCCTAATCTGCTCGATTATCTGCGTTGATCGCCTTGCCCCTTAATTGGACGATAAAATTGTCGATAATGTGATTAAGACCCAAAAAGACGGTGGCGGCCGTCTTTTTACGAGGAGTGAGTACGGTGAAAGTGGATGGGATCGAACCCCCCGTTTTGCAAAGGGTGCAGGATCAGACCCGTCAGAAACGGGTTGAGCAACCCCAGGGCGAGCGGGCCGATCTGGCGACGAGGAGACGTCAACAGGCTGCAGGTCAGCAGCAGCCGGGGTTGGAGGGCCGGAGCAATCTGGAAATAATTGAGGATGAGGTTAAACGCCTTAATGAGACCGCCTATCTTTACAATATCGGTCTGCGTTTTAGTATTCACGAAGAGACGAGCAGGGTAGTGGTGCAGGTCTACAATCGGGAGGATAATGAGGTTATCAGGCAGATCCCCCCGGAAAAGATACTGAACCTGGTGGCACAGATTCAGCAGATGATCGGATTGCTGATCGATGAAGAGCGCTGAGGAGAGGAAGAAACAATGAGCGGACTATATTTTACCGGGCTGGGTTCAGGGATCGACACTGATGCCATGGTAACCCATCTCCTGCAGGTGGAGGCCCAGCCGCTTCAACGGATCTCCGCCCGGAAGAAAGAGCTGGAGGCAAAGAGATCCTGTTGGCAGGAGCTCCGCAGCCGGATGGTTGCCCTGGAGCAGAGCCTCCGGGAGCTGCAAAGCAGTTCGCTTTACGGGCAAAAGGCTGCCGCTGTCGATCGTGAAGGCCTGGTGGAGGTTAGCGCCGCTGCCGGCGCTGCTGATGGAGACTACCGGCTGGAGGTAATTAGGCTGGCCCGGAAGCACAGTGTGGCTTCATCGCAAAAAATAGACTGTGAGAGCGCACTGGGTTTGCAGGGGACGTTTTCCATTAACGGCGCCGGGGTGATTGTTTTGGAAAGCGATTCGCTGGGGGATCTTTGTGACCGGATCAACCACCTGGAAGAGACAGGGTTCACCGCTGCCGTGATCGACCGGCGCCTGGTGCTCACAGCTGCGGAAACGGGCGCTCATGCGATCGACATCGAGGACAGCGATCTGAGCAGAGCCCTCGGTTTGTACGAAGAGGGCCGGCTAAACACCATCGAGGAGGGCTGCGACGCAGAGATAAGCATAAACGGACTGCAGGTGGCGCGTTCCAGCAATGTAATCGATGACCTTTTGGAAGGGATTACCTTAAAGTTGGAACGCGAGGGCGAAGGCCCGGTCACGATCACCGTGGCCGATAATTATACTCCTTTACTGAATAAAATTGAAAGCTTTATCAAGCAATATAATAGCACCTATCAATTCATCAGGATGCAGACAGCTTCCGGCAGCGACGGAGGCAGCAGGGGAGCCCTTTACGGTGAAAGCTGTCTGAATACGGTACTGTCGGCCATGAGGCGTATCGTCACAGGCGTAGCGGGGCCGCCGGGGGGGTTCAGCTGCCCGGGTGTAATCGGGATCAGCACCGTCCAGTGGGGCTCAGAGCAGCCCGAAGGGACCCTCGTTCTCGATCAGAGCGTGTTGAAGGAGGCCCTCCAGGCAGATGCCCATGCGGTGGCCGCTCTGCTTTCCGGTGAGCAAGGGGTGGCCGACAGCCTGGGGGGATATATCCGGGAGCTCACTTCAGCTGACAGGGGGCTGCTGGAATTTCGCGATGTCAGTATTAAAAAGCAGCTGAAAGATCTGGACCGGAGGGCCGAGGCGCTGGAAGGGCGTCTGGAGAAGAGGGAGCAGACGCTGCGCCAGCAGTTTTTGGCGCTGGAGCGTATGATTGACCAGATGAATACCCAGGGCCGGTGGCTGGAGCAGCAGATAGATCTGATGGCGCGTTCAATTGGCCAGGGTAGCAGAACCAGATAAAAGGGGTGGCGCTATGCTTGTTAAAAAGGGCGGGGGCAATCCATACCGGCAGTACCGGAATAATCAGATCTACACTTCCACCCCCGCAGAATTAGTCGTGGCGCTCTTCGATGGGGCGCTGCGTTTTGTGCGACAGGCGGCTGCCGCTCTGGAATGTGGGGAGCTCGACGAAGCGCATCGTTTTTTAGACCGGGCGCAGGAGATCTTGACAGAGCTGACGGTTGCTCTCGATTTTAAACAGGAGGAGATAGCGCAGAATCTTTTCAGCCTGTACGAATATATCAATTCGCTACTGGTGAAAGCAAATGTAGGGCGGGATGCCGGGCCGCTGGAAGGGGCGGCTAAGATTTTGCTTTCGCTGCGGGAGGCCTGGGCCGGGGCTTCCCGTATATGCAAGGGTTCCGGGGCGGAAAAGTGCCCGCCAGGGGTGGAAGGTTAAATGCCTTTTACCGGGGGCGGGGCAGCTATTCTGGCCGGGCAGATCCGGGTGCTTCTGCAGGAAGAGCGCGCCCTGCTCAAAGCAGAAAATCCGGATCTGCAGCAGCTGGAAGAAGTATTTGATCAGATCGAAAGTGGTTTCAGAGCGCTTTTTTTAGACAGGGCTGATCAACACCCCGCTGTGGGAGCGCGGGCGGATTGGTCCCAGGTAGAATTTTTACGGGAACTGGCGGCTATGCGCCGTGAAAATGTGGAGGTGCTGCAGGAAAGAACCCTCCGGGTAGGCCGGCAGTTCATGCGGCTCAGAAAAGGAAAAACAGCTATCCTCAAATATATTGCCCATGAGAAGGAGCGCCTTTGATCCGATCCCGGTTTTACCCTCCTCGGGCCGGTTTTAACTCTTCTCCCCTCCGCGCAAAACGCGGGCAAATCTGTCTGATGGACAGATTCCTGCTGATTGATGTTGACGCCTTCCGATATTTCTGGTATAAATGTATCTATATTGAGGAACAATTTGGCCATTTACCCATAATTGTGCCAATACAATAGCCGGCTTGCAGGAGAAGCGGGCAGACAAAATTTTAATGGGGTAATACGCAGGTTGTACAGGGCAAAGCCGTCGGAAGGCGGTGACGCAAAGCCATGGGTCCAGAAAGGATCGCCAGGCTGCCGATCTGGTCAATCAGTATTGCGGCAGCTATCTATTTAGCTGCCGTTTGCTATCAGGGGGTGTTTTGATGCTGCTGCAAGGCGATAGGGTGATGGGGGAGCTGAGTAGAGCACTGTCTGCTTCTTCCCTGCGTCAGAAAGTGATAGCTCACAATCTGGCCAATCTCAATACACCGGGGTTTAAACGTTACCGTGTTGATTTTGAAAAGCAGCTGAGCCGGGCGCAGGGGCAGGCGATCTCACTGAAGCGTTCTCGGGGACGGCATCTGGGGGCAGGGTCAAAGGAGGCTGCCCCGGCCGTGAGGGTTGATTCTGCGGCGATCCGACGGGTGGACGGCAATAATGTCGATCTGGAAACGGAGATGCTCGATCTGGTAACCAACCAGCTTCGTTACAATACTTACGTACAGCAGATTAATAACCGTTTCAGTATGTGGCGTTACGTGATCAACGAGGGGAGGCGTTAAAGATGAGCCTGTTTTCATCCTTTCATATTTCCGGCTCCGGGCTGACGGCAGAGAAATTAAGGCTCGATATCATTGCAGGAAATCTGGCCAATCAGCATACCACCCGCACCGCTGCAGGGGGGGCTTACCGCCGGCGAACAGTGAGCTTTGCCGAAGAGCTGATTGGAGAAAGGCGCCTACCGGCAGCTTCACCGGGGCCGGGGCGCTCCTTTACCGGCTGCGGCGTCAGGGTTGATCGGATCCATCTAGATACGAATCCGCCGCAGATGGCCTATGAACCGGGTCATCCCGATGCTGACGCAGAAGGGTTTGTGGAGTATCCCAACGTGGAGCTTTCCAAAGAAATCACCGATATGATCACCGCGGTACGCTCTTACGAGGCCAATTCCACGGCGATCAATACTGCTAAAAGCATTTATCTGAAAGCGCTGGAGATCGGCAGGTAAGGAAAGGAGGACCCAGGATGCCGGGAACAGTTCATTCCCTTCCGGCGCTGCAGAAAGATCTGCGCCCGGGAAGCGTTGAGCAAAAAGATGCGGGAAAAGTGGTTTTTGGGGAATACCTGAAAAATGTGCTGCAAGACACCGATCGCTTGCAAAAAGAGGCCGACGGGGCTGCGCTGGATCTGATCAGCGGCGATCTGGAAAACCTGCATGATTTGATGTTCATCACAGAGAAGGCCCAGCTGTCGCTTCAGCTGACAGTGCAGGTGGTGAACAAGGTTATCCAGGCGTACCAGGATATCTACCGGATGCAGATTTAGCGCATAAAGTGAGATTTGTAAGGCGAAGGGGGGCAGCTGAATGTCAGAAGAGAAAGAGCAGGTCGATGTGACGGGATTCGCGGGAATCGATCTCTCCTCGTTCAAAAAAATATGGGGCAATTTAACTACCCCGGTACGGGTGGCCGTCCTGGCAGTAGCTGCCATAATGGTAATTATCATCGGGGTGCTGGTAATTACCCATCTGGCTTCCCCTCCCATGGAGGTGCTTTTCAGCGAGCTCGATCCCGAGCAGGCGCAAACAATAGTGGCGGAGTTGGAGGAAAGCGGCGTACCCTACCAGGTGGGGGACGATGCTGCGACTATTCTTGTGCCCCGCGAGGAGAAAGATCGCCTGAGGCTGAAATATTCGCCGGAGATAAATTCGCAGGGTACCGGATTTGCGCTTTTCCAAAACAACAGCCTCGTTACCAGCGATTTTGAGCGCCGTATTCAATGGCAGATTGCCCTGGAGGAAGAGCTCTGCAGGACTATCAGCAGCATCGAGGCTGTCGAGAAGGCCCGCGTGCACCTGGTGATACCGGAAGAGAGCGTTTTTGTCAGGGAAAAAGGCGAACCATCGGCCTCTATTTTCCTCAAGGTCAACCCGATGACTGCGCTGGATGAGCGACAGATCCAGGGCATCCTGAACCTGGTGGCGGGCAGTGTGGAAAATCTAAGCCCTCGCAATATCACAGTTGTTGATTCCCGGGGGACCCCCCTGTTTGATCCTTTTCAGCAGCAGGAAGAGGGGCAGCCGGGGCTTTCCACGGTGGAGAAGCAGCTGAGCCTTACCCGTAAATTTGAAAACGACATGGAGGGGCAGCTGCGCTCTTTTTTGGAGCGGATCTACGGGCCGGGCCGCGTCGTGGTCATGGTGAGCGCCGCGCTGGATTTCGATACAAAAGAGTTGACTTCGATTACCTATGATCGCCCGGTGAGCCTCTCCGAGCAGCGGATTGAAGAGCGCTATGAGGGCGGGGGGGCAGGTCCGGCCGAGGTGGGCGAGTCGAACATTCCGGGATACGCAGCGATGGATGGTAATGATGATTACCGGTATGAGCGGCTGGAGGAGATCCTCAACCACGAAATCAGTGAAACCAGGGAATATCTGGCAAGCGCTCCGGGCGAGGTAAAACGAATATCAGTAGCGGTGGTTCTTGATGCAGCGGCGGGCAAACCCGAAGTGATCGCCCAGACCAACACGGTTATGCAGTCGGCCCTGGGGATAGATCCCGGGCGCGGGGACACCTTCAGCGTTCAGCTGATCCCCTTTGATGACAGCTGGAAAGAAGAATTTGCAGAAACCCCTGCTGAAAATAAGATGCTTTTTGGGCTGGAGCCCGGGTATCTGGCAGCGCTGGCAGGCGGTGTGGTGCTGCTTATTCTTTTAATTGCAGCGGCAACAGTGATTGTCCGCAAACTTCGCCGGGAGCCACAATCCGGGCTGCTCACTACGGAAGCCGCCTTAACCGAAGCGATGGATCGGCAGGTGGCGGAAGAGGTGGATCTGGGAAAACGGCAGCGGGTGCAGCAGCTGGGCCGGGATGAACCGGAAAAAGTAGCAATGTTGTTGAAAACATGGTTGGCGGAGGATTGACTTGCAGAGAAGAAAACCCGGCGGTTTAGAAAAAGCAGCAATTTTATTTTTGGCCCTTGGGCCCGGTATCTCGTCCAAGATTCTAAAGCATTTCAGCGAATCGGAGATAGGGCAGATCACACTGGAGATAGCCAACACCAGCCGGGTGACGCGGGAAAGGTTGGAAGAGGTCCTCGACGAATTCTTCCTGCTGTACGAAGCGCAGCATTACCTGTTGAATGGCGGAATTGACTACGCCCGGGAGCTCCTGGAGCGGACTCTGGGGCCCCAGAAAGCGGCGGAATTGATGAAAAAAATGAAGGAGACAAGCAAGGTCAAGCCTTTTACTTTTATTCGCAATGCTGATATCAAACAGCTTACCGGAATGATCGGACAGGAGCACCCCCAGACCATCGCCTATATCCTCTCCTACCTCGATTCTGCCCAGGCCGCCATGGTCATCTCCGAGCTGCCGCCGGATATTCAAAGTGATATCGCCAGGCGCATCGCCATTATGGAAAGGACATCGCCGGAAATTTTGAAAGAGGTCGAGAGCGTTATGCGGGAGCGCCTTTCGAGCATGTTTCACCAGGATTTCGCCACCGCGGGGGGTATCCCCACTGTTGTGGAGATCTTGAACCATGTTGACCGCGGCACCGAGAAGTTGATTCTGGAAGATCTGGAGGAAAAAGACGCAGTGCTGGCGGAGCAGATCAGGCAGCAGATGTTCATATTTGAAGATATCGCCACCCTCGATGATATCTCTATCCAGCGCGTGCTGCGCGATCTGGAGGGCGATGTGATCGCCCTTGCCCTGAAGGGGGCCAGCGATGAAGTGAAAAATTGTGTCTTCAGAAATATTTCCCGGCGGGCCGGAGAATTTCTCCGGGACAATATGGAATATATGGGGCCTGTTAGATTGCGAGAGGTGGAAGAAGCCCAGCAGAGGGTGGTGGAATCGATCCGCAAGCTTGATGAAAGCGGTGAAATTATCATCTCACGGGGGGGAGAAGACGCCATTGTTATCTAGGATTTTAAAGGGAGCCTGTATCAACAGCGTCTACGCTTACAAAGTGCCCGGGCCGGCGGGGGAGGAACAGGTTGCTTCTGTTGCGTCCGGAGAACCCGGGGAGGGCGAGTCGCTTTCTGCATCTGCGCAACCGGAACAGGAAGATGATAACAGGGTCACATCCCCGCCGGGGGACAGTACGCCTGCTGCGGCCGGGGCAGCAGATGGAATAAATAAAGAGAAGGTTGATTTTGCCGTCGGACAGGGGTACCGCGAGGGCTTTGCACAGGGCAAGGCTGAGGCGGCGGCGGCGGCTGAGGGGCTGCTAAATGAAGCGGCGAGAAAACTGGATGAGGCCGGTGAGGAAGCGGCGGGCTGTCTGGAGCAGGCCTGGAGAAAAGCGCGTGAGATTGTCAGAGCCTCCGAGGCTGATCTTATAGAGCTTTCCGTGGCTATCGCCGAGAAATTGATTCATGATGAGCTCAGTGCTGCCCCGCAAAAAGTGGCCCGTATAGTTCGCGAAACCCTGCGTAACTTCACCGGCAAAGAGGAAAAACTGAAAGTCTACCTTCACCCGGTAGATCTGGCGGCATGTCAAGATATTTTGTTGGAAGGCATCGAAGAGGGCGGCCGGGGCCCTGCACTGGAGCTGGCGCCTGACAGGAGCCTGCCGCGGGGCAGCTGCCGGATCGATTCAGAAAGCAGCACCGTAGAATATATTTTAAGCGACGAGCTGGAAAAAATCAGAAACAAGCTTTTAAAGATCGCCCCGATAAAAGGGCATAAAAAATTTCAGGAGGAAGAGCAGGTCCATGTCAGAGAGCCGCTTGCCGCTGCTAGACAGTAAAAAATACCTGAACCTGGTGACAGAGCACCGGGGAGGACGCCTCATCGGCAAGATCTGCCAGGTTATCGGCCTGGTGGTCGAGGCGAGCGGAATCCGCCCCTTTATCGGGGAGATCTGCCGCATTGAAACGGCTCCCGGCAGAAGCGTGCCGGCGGAGGTTGTCGGGTTCCGCGCAGATCGCTGCCTGCTCATGCCTTACGGGGAGCTCAAGGGGGTTTCTCCCGGATGCCGGGTTTTCCCTACAGGGAAAAGTTTTACGGTACGGGTGGGGGAAAGCCTTTTGGGCCGGGTGCTCGATGGCCTTGGCAGGGATCTGGCCACGGGAAAAGCGCCACTTGCCTCCGGTGAGGGGGAGGAATGTGCGGTTCACCGGAGTCCGCCAAATCCCATGGAGCGAGCGCCGATTAACGATATCCTGCTGACCGGGATCAAAGCGATCGACAGCCTGCTCACCTGCGGGCGGGGTCAGCGGTTGGGGATCTTTGCCGGCAGCGGCGTCGGCAAGAGCACTCTTTTGGGGATGATCGCCCGTCATGGACAGGCCGATGTGAATGTCATCGCCCTGATCGGCGAGAGGGGGCGGGAGGTGGGTGATTTTATACGGCGCGATCTGGGCCCCGGGGGGCTGAATCGTTCCGTGGTGGTCGCAGCCACCTCCGATCGTCCGCCCCTGGAGCGGGTAACGGCGGGGCTGGTTGCCAAGACCATTGCGGAATACTTCCGCGATCAGGGTATCCATGTAACTTTTATGATGGATTCAGTAACCCGATTCTGCATGGCCCAGAGGGAGATCGGACTGGCTGTGGGCGAGCCCCCTTCGGCCAGGGGCTATACCCCTTCCGTATTCGCCCAGCTGGGGCGATTCCTGGAGCGCTCAGGTACGGCCCGGCGGGGCAGTATCACCGGATTCTACAGCGTGCTTGTTGATGGCGATGATTTCAACGAACCGATCACCGATGCCGCCCGGAGCATTCTCGACGGCCATATCATCCTTTCCCGAGAGATCGCCTCGCAGAATCGTTATCCGGCCATCGATATCCTGCGCAGCAACAGCCGGCTCATGCCCCACCTGATCGGGAGGGAACAGGCCGCCGCCGCGGACGAGATCCGGGAGCTGCTGGCCACCTACGAGTCGATGGAAGATCTGATCAATATAGGCGCTTACACGGCGGGATCACAAAAAAATATCGACAGGGCCATGGAGAAGCGAGACCAGATACTGGGGTTTTTACAGCAGGAGAGGGATCATCAGTATTCATGGGCGGAAACTCTTTCTCTGATGAAAAAAATTATAGAATAACTGGCGGCGCTGGAGCGCAGGGGGATAGTTATATAGATGAAATTCAGATTGCAAAGGGTGCTTGAGCTGCGCTACGGCCGGGAAAGGCTTGCCCGGCATCAGTTGGCTTTACGACAGCTGGATTACCAGCAGGCGCTGGAGGGGGTGGAGCGTCTTCAGGTAAAGGAAAACACCCTGTTTTCCTTTGTCAGGGGACAGGACGGATCCGCCGTCTCCCTACCGCTATTTCAATGCATCTCAGCGTATTCTGCAGCGCTGAGGGGTGAGATTGCCGAACAGGAAGAGAGGCGGCACAAGGCTTTGGGCCTGCTCGAAGAGCAGCGGGAGATACTTAGAAGGCGCTGGAAAGAGCGGCGTATGCTGGAGATATTACGCGATAGGTGGGCGGCGGCGCTCAAAAAGATGATGGATCAGGAAGAGCAAAAACAGATTGACGAGCAGGTTCTGTTCTCTTTCCAGGGCTCTGGGGAGCCCCGAAAAAGGCGTAATTGGGAGGTGAGATGATTGAATCCGATGGACCTGGCTCTGCCCGCGAAGGAGCTTCCAGTTCAGCAGGATGCGCTCCCGGGCGGTTTTAATGGAATAAGGGGCGGTGCAAAGCAGGATTTCAGATCTGTTCTGGAGGGGTTGCGGCCGAAAACAGCTGCTTTTAAAAAGGGGCAGGTAAGATCCCAGCCGGCTGCGCTCGATTCAGAAAGCTGTGCTGAAAATAGGGATGAAAACCAGACCTGCGCCGCCGTAAGCGGTTATCCCCGGTCCGACTTTGCTGCTGCCGATGCGGCTGTAGCAGTCGATGAGGATGCTGGGGATATACCCTTCGCAACCGGGCCGACGCCGGCAGCCCTTGCTGCGGCAGGGGGGTGGGAGCAATCCGCTGATATTACCCTGCACAGCGGTGTAGACGGGCTCATTACCCTGCAAAAGCTCCCGCCGGGGGCAGAAGGTGAGCTGGAAAGCGCAGTACAGCCGGCTCCAGACGCTCTGGCGGGGGAGCCCGGCGGGGCGGAGGATGCCCTGTTTTTAAAAGAGACCTCGCTTGCGGAAGGCTTTTTTGACGGCGGTACGCAGAGGGGCTTCGCTGAAAAGCGGTGTGATGGCAGCAGTGAAGCCCAAAAGGGGAGCCCGCTGCCGGCGGAGCCGCTTCCAGACAGCCGCAGGGGGGGAACGCCCAGGCCCGCAGTGCGCCATATCCAAAACAATCGCGGGTCAGCTACTGTTATTCCCGGGTTCGCCGGATTTGAAAAAGAGGTGCCGCCTGCAGTTGCTGGTGAGCAGGCGTCGTACATCAGACCGGAAGAACCTTTTCCGGAGCAGTTGCCCGCCGAAGTCGCAGCGGCTGGGAAAGATGGTATGGGATTTACTGCGGGTGTAGGCGGCACCGGGGAGAGCCTCCCGGCCGATCTTTCCATTACGGCAGGCTCTATCCTTGAACGGTTGGGTGGGAGCTGTACTTATTTTAAAGAAAAGGTAGACTTTCCGGCTGAGGTGAGGATCTTTCTTGATCCACCGGAGCTGGGCGAAATTTTGATCCGGGTTTCCTCAAAAGAAGGGCGGCTTTCGGCAAAAATCATTGTCGAGGCGGGGGCGGTGAAAGAGATGCTGGCAGGTAGCCTGCGTGAACTCCAGCAGCGATTTGAGCAGAACGAGCTGCATTTTGAGCGTATTGAGCTATTCAGCGCCGGAGAGTTCACTGCAGGCGATCATCATTTTGACAGGGATGGTTTCAGGAGCTTCCCGGTTACCAGGGGCAGTCCTGAAAAAACTTTCACCGGGGAAGATGAGCCGGAACTGGAGCGGGCTTCCAGAACGCTTTACGACGGATCAGTAAATTGTTGGGCTTAGGAGGTGCCGATTTGATGGAAACAGGTGCTCTCAGCGGGACGGCGGCAACAACTGCCTCCCGGGTACAGGAGACGGCGGTGGAGCAGAAGGCAGGGTTGGGGAGTGATCTTTTTCTGCAGCTGCTGGTAGCACAGATGCGTTATCAAAACCCCCTCTCAGGGGAGCAGGATACCGGGGGGATGATCACCCAGCTGGCTCTGTTTAGCATGCTGGAGCAGGTAGTCAAAGTCCGGCAAAGCCTGGAAAGCCAGGAGTATGCCGCCGCGCAGACCGCTGCACTGAACCTGCTCAATCGGAAAGTAGAGGTAGCCGACAGCTCCGGCATGCCGGTTTCCGGGCCGGTTACAGCAGTAAGCTTCTGGGCGGGACAGCCCCTGCTCATGGTCGAAGGGCAGGAGTATCCTTACAGTGCGCTGATGAGAGTAGAGGGGGGAGAGTCCACCTGATTTCGGTGGCGCGCTTATCTTTAACCAGGCTGAAGAAGCAGGACAGCCGGGCGGTAAGGTTTTTGAAAATCCGAAGGAGGTCATATCATGCTCCGTTCTTTGAGTACAGCGGTATCGGGATTAAGAGGGCATCAGATTAAGCTGGATGTGATCGGTAACAATATCGCCAACGTCAATACCGTGGCCTTTAAAAAGTCGCAGGCTCGTTTCGAGGATCTGCTCAGCCAGACCATGCAGGGGGCTACTGCACCGGCGGTGCGAGGCGGGATAAATCCCTCGCAGGTAGGCATGGGGATGAGGGTCTCCTCTATCCTGGGCAACAACTATCAGGGTCCTGTGCAAAATACCGATCGGGAGACTGATCTGGCGATAGAGGGGGCGGGCTATTTTATTGTCTCCGATGGGCAGCAGAACTACTATACCCGCGACGGTTCTTTTAGCCGGGATGGCAGCGGTCATCTGGTAAATATCAACGGGCTAAGGCTGATGGGCTGGGCCGGAACGGCGGGGAGCGCGGCGGAGCTGACACCGCTGCATATCCCGCTGGGTGAGCAGGCTGAAGCCAGGGCGACCTCGCAGATAGATTTTGCCGGCAACCTCGATCTGCAAACCGGGGCGGGGGATAGTTACAGTCGCGAACAGTATGTCTATGATTCCCTGGGCCGGTGCCATTATATTGAATTTGTTTTTACCCGGAGCGCCGACGGAGATGAAGTCAATCGGTGGAACTATGAGGCTTTTGTTGACGGCGGCTCTATCGGCTCGGGTGAGCTGTTTTTTGCCGGCGACGGCAAGGTGAGCCGGGTCGAAGTCGAGGAGCCCGCTCTATACGAGCCCGCAGGGGCCGATGTCATGGAGATCGGGCTTAATTTTCAGGATGTTACACAGCTGGCCGGCCCGAGCAATCTGCTGGTGAGGGGGCAGGATGGTTTTGCCGCCGGAGAGCTGGTCTCTTTTGAAATCGGACGGGACGGCGCTGTTACCGGCATATACAGCAACGGCATGGTTGAAAATATCGGTCAAATCGCCCTGGCCTATTTTGTCAATCCTGAGGGTTTGGCGAAAGAAGGGGGCAACCTCCACCAGGTCACTGCAAATTCTGGAGAAGCGCGGATGGGGCTGCCGGGGACGGAAGGCCGGGGGGTGGTCCGCTCCTCGGCGCTGGAGATGTCCAATGCTGATATTGCCATAGAATTTACCGAATTGATTACCACCAGCCGTGCTTTTCAGGCCAATACGCGGGTAATAACAACATCGGATGAGATCCTGATGGAAGTCATCAATATGAAGCGGTAGATGAATTGCGGGGGGGGGGAGTGTCGTTGAAGCGGTTTGATTCGATGACCTTGATGGGGCTCATAGTAGGCCTGGGTCTGGTTTTGCTCGGGATCAGGCTGGAAGGGGAGTTGGGCGCATTCTGGAATTTATCCGGGCTGCTCATTACTGTGGGGGGATCCTTCGGGGCCGTGATGGTAAATTTTAGGTCATCAGAGATAAAAACAGTGTTGCAGGTGACCAAACAGGCCTTTATTCGAAGGGATGAATCGGTGGTGGAGCTGAGCAAAAAGCTTGTTCACCTGGCAGAGAAAGCCCGCAGAGAAGGCCTGCTGGTGCTGGATGATGAGCTGCCGGAGATAGAGGATCCCTTCCTGCGGAACGGTTTGCAGATGGTGATCGACGGTTTCGAGCCCGAGGCTATCCGCAGGATCCTGATCTCCGAGTTGGAGTCAATTGAAGATCGCCATGAAATGGGGCAAAGTATTTTTCAGACCTGGGGGGGGCTGGCGCCGGCCTTCGGCATGATCGGCACACTTATCGGCCTGGTGATGATGCTGGGGCGGCTGGAGAATCCCAATGCCATCGGTCCCGGCATGGCTGTGGCGCTGTTAACAACTTTTTACGGGGTTCTGTTAGCCAACCTTGTCTTGATCCCTCTCGCCGGCAAGCTGTCGATCTACAGTAAAGAAGAAAGCAACCGCAAGGAGATCATTATCGAGGCGCTGCTCTCGCTGCAGAGCGGAATAAACCCGCGCCTGATGGAGGAGCACTTGAAAGCTTACTTTTCACCTGCCGAAAGAAAACTCCTGGCGGAAGCAGAGCAGCTCGATGAAGATTATTTCGGAGTGATGGACCTTGATGGATAGATCCTCCCGGCGAAGAAAAAAACGGGCCGGCTATGGGGGAGGCGACACGCCATGGATGCTGACCTATTCAGATATGGTGACGCTTCTACTGACTTTCTTCATCTTTCTTTTTGCCATGTCGGCCATCGATCTGGATCGTTTTAAGATCACGATTCTCTCCATACAGAGCTCCTTGTTCGGCCATTCGGGGATTCTGGATAACCCTGTTGATCTGGAGGGAGCGAATGGGCGGGGCACCGACCCGCTGAAAGCCGGAAATCAAGCTCTGGAGCAAGCCCTGCTCGATAAAGCCAGGGAAGCCGAGGCCCTGCAATCACAGGTGGAATCTTTTTTAGCCCGGGTGGGGCGGGAGGGGGCAATCGAGGTGAGGCTTGAGGAGAGGGGCGTGGTGATGGAGCTGCCCAATCAGATCATTTTCGAACAGGCCAGCGCCGCACTTAAGCCCCAGGCCAAAGAGTATCTCGATGATCTGGCGCAGCTCTTCAGGGAAACAGAGAACAAGATCATCATTGAAGGGCATACCTGCAACATTCCTATGAACACCGCCAGGTTTCCCAGCAACTGGGATCTTTCGGTGGGAAGATCGGTTCAGGTTACACGTTACCTGGTGGAAGTTCATGGATTGGAACCCGACCGTTTTATCGCTACGGGGTACGGCGAGTATCAGCCCCGGGAATCCAATGATACGGCCAGGGGAAGGGCCAGGAACCGGCGGGTAACAATTGTTCTTTCCACATTAAAATAAAAGCGAGGTGGCTGATCTTTATGGATATCGGTTCTTTCAAAGGGCCGCCAACTTCAGAAAAACCCCTTCCCCAGGGGGTCGGGAAAAACAGGGTGCTCTTGATCATTGCAGTGCTCTGTATCGCTCTTGGTGTTGTTGTTACCGTGGGCTGGTCCCGGTACGGTTCATCGCTGTCGGGTTGGCTGAAAAGCCATATTTCCCTTTATGAGGATGCCTGCTATTTTGTACCGGTGAAAGAATTTCAGGTTAATCTGGCTGATGCGGGCGGCTGCCGCTACTTGCGGATGAGTATCTATTTCGAGACCGGTACTAAAAAAACAGTCCAGGAGGTTACCAATCGGGAACCGGAGATCCGTTCCCTGATCATCTCCATTTTACGCAGCACCACCGTGAGCGAGCTTGAAGGTGAGCAGGGGATGGAGAAACTGGGGAAAAAGATCCTAAAAAAGGTGAACCGACGCCTTGACAGCGGTATTCTCGAGGAAGTCTATTTTGATAATTTTTTGATCCAGTAAGGTGGGGTTGGCGTGAACAAAAAGAAAGAAAAAGTCGCCGCGGAGAACTCCGGGGTCCGAAAGGTGGAGTTTCGTCCCTTTCCCGGGGATGACCCGGCCGTTCCCGCGCGCCGGGAAAGGGCTCCTGCTTTTGAGGGGGTTCAATTAAAGCTGAATGCTCAATTAGGGAAAATCAGGATCAAAGTGCGGGATTTCATCAATCTGGAAGAGGGATCCCTCATTGAGCTAAACCGCCCGGCCGATGAAAGCGTGGTTTTACTGGCCAATGATGCGCCCTTCGCGCGGGGCGAAGTTGTGGTGATCAACGAGCGCTTTGGAGTGAGGATCATCTCCTTTCAGCATGAAGAACAGGGTTAACTACAGCGGTAGGAAGGGTAATAATGGACCAATATCTAGCAATCTTGAAATTCACGGTGCTCCTTCTCCTGGTGGTGCTGCTCGCCTATTTTTCCATTAAATATGGTTTGCGGCGGCTGCAGCCCTCTTATGGGCAGGAGCATGTAAAGATCGTCCAACGGGTATCCCTGGATGTAAAAGGGGAGCGCTCCCTTATCCTGATCCGCGTGGGCGCGCGTCTGCTGCTGTTGGGATCGGCCCAGGGTGGCATTTCGCTGCTGTCGGAGCTTCCCGATGAGCTGCTGTCAACTGAAGAGAAACCGAAGCAGCGGGCAGAGGGAGACTACTTCTCCCTGTTGCTGGAGCGCTGCCGGAAAAAAACCAATTACGCAAAAAGGGATGCAGGATCTTGAAAACAGGGGCCAGGGTTTTACTCATTTTGCTGCTACTTATTTTGCTGGCCGGCATACCCGGGGGATCGCGCCAGGTTTGCGCCCAGCCGGATTTTTTTCCGGAGTTGGAGCTTCGCTCCGGCTATTTACAGCTGGCGCTCCTTCTGGCGGCGCTCACTTTTGCACCAGCCTTTGTAGTGCTGATGACATCATTTACCAGAATTGTAGTGGTGCTCTCTTTTGTTCGCAGCTCGCTGGCTACGCAGCAGATACCGCCAAACCAGGTTATTACCGGTCTTGCTCTATTTATGACGATATTTGTCATGTACCCCACTATGGAAGTAGTAAACGAACAGGCTCTGCAGCCCTATCTCGAAGGAGAGATCACAGGGGAAGAGGCCTGGGCGGAAGCGAAAGCGCCCCTCTCCGATTTTATGCTGTACCAGACCCGGGAAAAAGATCTTGCACTATTTATTGATCTCTCGGGCGGAGAATACCCCGCCGAAAAAGCGGCTCTGCCCCTGCAGGTGCTGGTGCCCGCTTTTGTGATCAGTGAACTGAAAACGGCTTTTCAGATGGGTTTCATTCTATTTATTCCTTTTTTAATTATCGATATGGTGGTAGCGAGCACGCTTATGTCCATGGGGATGTTCATGCTGCCCCCGGTTATTGTCTCGCTGCCTTTCAAGATCTTGCTCTTTGTCCTTGTAGACGGCTGGCATCTAGTGGTGAAGTCTCTATTGGAAAGTTACGGGTAGGAGGGGCGTAGCGATGGCGCCGGGGATTTTGTTGGAAATATTGCGTGAAGCGATCAAGACAATCCTAATTATGGTTGCACCGATTCTGGGTTTCAGCCTTCTGGTGGGCCTGACGGTGAGTATTTTCCAGGCGATGACCCAGATCCAGGAGCAGACGCTGGCTTTTGTACCGAAGATCGTGGCGGTGCTGCTGGTCTTATTTTTGCTGGGGGGCTGGATCATGGATCTGGCGGTGGAGTTTACTGCCAGGCTCTGGAGTGAGGGATTGGTTCCATTTTAAAAGGTTTCTTTAGCGCAGATTGATGGGGTGGATGGTCTTAATAATAAAAAGCGGGGCAGGGCGATAAATGTTAAACGGCTATCTTTTGGATTCAGCTCAATGGTATCTCTATCTTCTGGTTTTTGCCCGCCTCGCCGGCATAGTATTACTATTTCCCTATTTCAACTGGCCGGGGATACCGGTGGCTCTGCGAGTTTGGATAGCGGTTGCGATCGCCTGGTTGATCTACCTATCCCTCCCCGCGGATGCACTGCTTTTGCCTTCTCATCTGCTGGAATTTGCCCTGCTGCTGCTCAAGGAATCTGCGGTGGGACTGGCGTTGGGGTTTTTAATCGCCCTCTGTTTTTCACTTTTTACCAAGGCGGGTCAGCTTATGGATCTGGGGGCGGGCCTGACCCTCTCCGCTGTTTTCAATCCCCAGGCTGGCGGACAGGTCACTCTTCTGGGGAGGTTCTATTACCTGCTGGTGCTGGTATACTACCTGGCCATCGATGGCCATCACCTGTTCCTGTCATCTATTGCGGAAAGTTACCGGCTTATCCCTCTGGGCACCGGCTCTCTGGCGCGGGAGCTGGCCGGGGGGGTGGGACAGGTTTTCGTCCGCATCTTTAAGTTATCTTTTCAGATGGCTGCGCCGGTTATCGTGGTCCTGCTGATCATGGATCTTGCGCTGGGCCTGGTGGCCAAAACTGTGCCGCAGGTGCATGTGTTTGTAGAGGGGCTGCCGCTGAAGATCGCCCTTTCCCTGCTGGTCCTCGGGGCGCTGCTGCCGCTTATGGCAACAGCCTGGAATGATACTTTGGGCATTTTTTCAGGATATCTACACTGGTTCATGGAAGCGTGGTGAGAGGGTAATGGCCCCTTTTGGCGCTGAAAAAGACAAAACAGAGGATCCTACGCCGCACCGCTTAAGAGAAGCCCGCCGGAAAGGGCAGGTTTTCAGGAGCGTGGAGCTGGTCTCGTCCGTCAACCTGATCGCTGTACTCGCTGTTCTGATCTCGCTGGGACCCCGGATACTGGGGGAGGCGGAAACTGTATTCACCGGGATTTATGGATACCTGGGCGCTTGCCAAAAAAAAGAGCTGGCGGCGGGGCAGATCTTGCTGCAGGGTGCTAGTGGATATCTGAAGCTGACGGCGCCGCTTTTTGCCGCCGCTTTGATCGCCGGTGTGGCCGTAAACCTTGCCCAGGTGGGCTTTAACGCCAACTCATCCCGGCTGGCACCACAGCTCGATCGGATCAATCCCGCCCAGGGTTTTAAACGGATATTCTCCCAAAGATCACTCTTCGAGCTGGCCAAGGCTATCGTCAAAATTATTATTGTCAGTGCGGTTACCTACTTTTATGTCCGCGATCAACTGCCGGAAGCTCTTCTTTTGCTCAACCAGGATGCCTCCCGCAGCGCCGGGCTGATCTGGAGGGTCATGGGGGGGCTGGGGATGAGGGTAGGTTCCCTCTTTGTTGTGCTGGCGATACTGGACTATCTTTTCCAGAGGCATGAGCACTGGAAAAGTCTGCGCATGAGCAGGCGCGAGGTAAAGGATGAATTGAAACACCTCGAGGGTGATCCCCTGATCCTCTCGATGCTCCGGGGAAAGCAGCGGGCGCTGGCGCAGCAGCGGATGATGCAGGAGGTTCCTACAGCTGATATGGTGATTACCAACCCTACCGCCATCGCTATCGCCTTGCGTTATGATGCGGAAAGCAATCCGGCGCCCCTGGTGGTGGCCAAGGGAGCGGGCATTGTGGCGCAAAAGATCAGGGAGATAGCGGAGCGAGAGGGGATCCTGTTGGTGGAAAACCCCGGTGCCGCCAGATTGCTTTGGAAAACGACGGAGATCGGTGAGGAGATCCCGGTGGAGCTCTATCAGGCCGTTGCAGAGATGCTGGCGTTGGTTTATCGGATCAGGGATGGGAAAGGGGGGGAGCAATAACTTTGTCTAATCTAAGCGAGGTGGGTCAGCGTGGATGGCGTCTGGTAACCGGCAATATGGATCAGCTGGCGGCGCTGCTTTTTATCGGTATTGTGGTGATTATGATCCTGCCGGTACCGCCCGCCTGGCTCGATATCCTACTGGTGATCAATATCGCCTTCTCCATAATCACCCTGCTGCTGACGCTCTTTACGGCCAATACCAGGGAGCTGAATATTTTCCCCTCGGTTTTGCTCACAGTTACCCTTTTTCGTCTGTCCCTGAATATCTCCTCCACCCGCCTGATTCTTTCCCGGGCAGATGCCGGTAAGGTGATCCAGGCGTTTGGCCAATTTGTGGTGGGCGGAAACTATGTAGTGGGACTGATCATATTTATCATAATCACCGTAATTCAGTTTGTAGTGATCACCAATGGCGCCGGCCGGATCGCCGAGGTAGCAGCGCGGTTTACCCTTGATGCCCTGCCGGGCAAGCAGATGAGCATCGATGCCGATTTCAACGCCGGACTTATCGATGAGGTGACCGCCCGGCAAAAAAGAGGGGAGCTGCAAAGGGAAGCCGACTTCTTCGGGGCCATGGACGGGGCCAGTAAATTTGTGCGAGGCGATGCCATCGCCGGAATCGTCATAGTGCTGTTCAATATTATCGGCGGGCTGGTAATAGGCATCCTTCAGCAGGGCTATTCCTTTGAAGAGGCGACGCAGATCTACATTATCCTTACAGTAGGCGACGGTCTCGTGGCCCAGATTCCGGCGATACTGATCTCTACCGCTGCGGGGATGCTTGTCACCAGATCTACCGCCGAGGCTTCCTTTGGCGAGGAGCTGGCCGGACAGTTCTTAAGTTATCCCCGCGTGCTGGTACTGACCACGGGGGTGCTTGTCCTGCTGGGCCTCGTCCCCGGGCTGCCCACCTGGCCCTTCCTGGTCCTTGCCCTCTTCTGCGGGCTGCTGGCCTATATCATGACCAGGGTGCAGCAGCGGCAAGGCGCAGAGGAAGCAGAAACTGCGGCGGCAGCGAACCTGTCCCCCGCTCTCGACGAGCCCGCTCTCTTGGGGGTGGAGCTGTTCGAGATAGAGATCGGCTACAATCTTATCTCTTTGACCGAACCCTACGGCGGGGGCAGCCTTTTGGAAAGAATTACCGCAGCCCGCCGGAAGGTAATCGGTGAGCTGGGCATAATCATTCAGCCGGTCCGGGTCAGGGACAATTTGCATCTGCCGCCAAATGATTACCGCTTCAAGCTGAAAGGCAGCCCCGTTGGAGAAGGCCGGCTCCGGCCGGGAATGGCCCTTGCTTTATGTCCCGAGGGTGAATTTCCAGAAGAGCTGAAGGGGATCTCGACCCGGGAGCCAACTTTCGATCTGCCGGCTGTCTGGATCGATGAAGAGCAAAAGGAAAAAGCCGGGCTGCTCGGCTGCACAGTAGTCGATGCCGCCACAGTGCTGCTCACTCATTTTACCGAGACTTTAAAAAAACATGCTCATGAACTGTTAACCCGTCAAACGGTGAAAAAGATGATCGATCTGATCAAGGAAAGCTGCCCGGCGGTGATAGAAGAGCTGATCCCTGATCTATTGACCCTGGGAGAGATCCAGAAGGTGCTGCAAAATCTGCTTCGTGAGGGCGTTCCGGTACATGATCTTGAAAGCATACTGGAGGGGCTGGCAGATCAGGCCAGGACAACCCGGGATGGGGATGCCCTTACGGAACGCGTCCGGGAGACCCTCAAGCGGGCGCTCACCTATAGTCATATCTCGCCGGGAGAACCGCTGACCGTGCTCACTCTGGATCCGGAGTTGGAAAAGGAGATCTCCAGTTCGCTGAAGAGCACCGACAAAGGGATCTTTCCGGTGCTCGCCCCGGGGAGATTGCAGCAGCTTATCGCCGGATTGGAGCAGCTCCTCAGGGAGCTGGAAGCCAAAGCGGAGGGCGTTTCAGTGATACTTACTTCTTCCGCCATCCGTTTGCCGCTGCGGCGGCTTCTAGAGGGATTTTTCCCTCAGATAGCGGTGCTCTCTGTCCATGAAATCTTGCCGGAGGTCAAAGTAGAATCAGCAGGGGTGATCCGCATAGATGAGAATTAAAAAGTATTATTCCAAAAACGAGGTAGAGGGTTTTCTTAAAGTAAGAAGAGAGCTCGGGCCGGATGCAATTATATTGCAGACCCGAAAAGTGCGCCCCCGCGGCTTGAAAAGCCTTTTTGTGCCTTCCCGGGTGGAAATTATCGCCGCGCTGGACAGAAGCAACAGCTTTGGCCGGATCCGGGAAAACACCCCGGAGCCGAGATCGGCGGGTGTGGAGTCAGAGCTAAAAGAGTTAAAGAAGATGGTTGAATTGCTGGTGGAGGAATCCGCCGGGAGGGAGCGGGGCGACGGGGAGAGGCTGCAGGGTTTTCAGACCTGGCGCGGCTATCTGGAGAAACAGGATATCGACCCGGTGATCATCGATGATCTTCTCGCGCCCCTTACCGCAAAGAAGGGGGGAGCGGGTGCAGATTGGAGCTCCCTGGTGTGGGCGCTGCAGGAGGAGCTTTCCAGACGCCTGGCTGCGGCCCCGGAAAGAGAACACCGCATCTTAGCCCTGGTCGGCCCCACCGGCGTGGGCAAGACCACGACGGTGGCCAAATTGGCTGCCCGGTATGCGCTGAATGCAAAAGAGAGGGTAGGCCTTGTTACGATCGATCACTGTCGCATCGGAGCGGTGGAGCAGTTGAGGGGGTATGCAGGGATCATCGATCTGCCCCTGGAGGTCGCCGTCACTCCGAAAGATCTGGAAAGGGCGCTGCAGCGTCTGGACAACTGCGATCGGATCCTGGTGGATACCGGCGGTAGAACGACCGGCAACCATCACCAGATCGATGAGCTTCTCGATTATGTCAAGCTGCTGCTGCCCGCTGAGATACACCTTGTGATCAGCGCCACTACCCGCTGGCAGGATATTCGTCATATCACCGGCGCTTTCATGAAGCTCAAGTATAACCGCCTGCTGATCACGAAACTGGATGAAACGCTCTCTTTCGGGGCTGTCCTAAACGGGGCCTATCATAGCAACCAGCCGCTGGCTTACCTGACGGACGGGCAGAGTGTGCCCGGTTGTTTAAAATTGGCCCGGGAGATGGACTGGAGTGAGCTATTTTTAGGGGGCAAACAGCCCGGTGGGCGAGAACATCCGGCACCTTTTAGTTGATGGTCGACCCCAAAATAACAAAAATGAAAGGATAAGTGATTAATGCCGGGAAGCGGTGCCAGGCCAGATTATTACAAGAATGCAGATCCCGGGGACACGGAGACGCTGGTGATCGAATATCTGCCCATGATCCGGAAGATCGCGGGGAAACTGGGCCTAGCCCTACCGCCGGTAATCGATGAAAACGATCTGATCGGAAGCGGTGTCGTCGGTCTGATGGAGGCGTACAGGCGGTATGATCCTTCGCGGAAAGTGCCTTTTTCGACGTATGCTTACGGAAGAATCCGCGGGGCCATGATCGATGAAATCAGGAAGGTCAGCCTGGCGCCACGCTCTCTCTTTCCCCGTCTGCGACGGGTGCAGGAAGCAGCCGATGAGCTGGGGCGTAGCCTGGGCCGGGAACCGGGGGTGTCGGAGATAGCGGTGAAGCTTGGCTGGACACAGGACGAAATAAATAGAATATGGTCTTACTATAACCTGCTCACGGTGTTTTCCCTGGAAAGGCTGCTTTTTGATAAAAAGGAGGATGAAGGCTGGACCCTGGAAGATATTATCGCTGCACCGGGAGAAAGTCCAGAATCCGAACTGGTTAGA
>DUVX01000017.1 GCA_012840855.1 Bacillota bacterium
TAGTTAACATAAATTATCAGTGGAGGGGGAAAATAACAAGAAGGTAAGATCAATGGCTTTGCCCGGGCACTGGCGGCTGGCGCGATCGGCCCGGCCCGGTGAACCGGTTCAACGGAGTAATCTTCAGGACAATCTAACCGAACAATCCGCGGTTAAGATAAAGGAAGGGGTCTGGTTATGGCTTCACTATTCAGGGTGTTTTCCAAGGAGATCGGGATCGATTTGGGCACCGCCAACACGATGGTCTACATTAAAGGAAACGGCGTAGTTCTAAGGGAACCCTCTGTAGTTGCTATCCGCCGGGATACGGGAGCAATTCTGGCCGTGGGTGAAGAGGCGAAGCATATGATCGGCCGCACTCCCGGCAACATCGTTGCTCTTCGTCCCCTGAAGGACGGTGTCATCGCTGATTTTGACTACACACAAACGATGATCAACTATTTTATCAATATGGCCAGCCCTCGGCGTCCCATGTTTCGCCCTGTGGTGATCATCTGCATCCCTTCCGGGGTTACTGAGGTGGAGAAGAGGGCTGTGCTCGATGCCACGGGGCAGGCGGCCCGCGAGGCCTATCTGGTGGAGGAGCCGATGGCTGCGGCGATCGGCGCCGGCCTTCCGGTGGAAGAGCCTACCGGCAGCATGATCGTCGATATCGGCGGCGGCACCTCTGAGGTAGCGATCATCTCTCTCGGGGGGATCGTCACCAGCAAGTCGATCCGCGTCGGCGGAGACGATCTTGATGAGGCGATCATCCAGTACGCCAAGAAACATTACAACCTCATGATCGGCGATCGCACCGCCGAAGAGGCGAAGATTAAGGTGGGGACCGCTTTCCATAAGGAGGAAGATTCCGAGATGGAGATCCGGGGGCGGGACCTGGTGACGGGGCTGCCGAAGACTTTGACGATAACCTCCGGGGAGATCAAGGAGGCTTTCGAGGACAGCCTTCAGATCATTCTTGAGGCGATCAGGGTAACCCTGGAGAGCACCCCGCCCGAGCTGGCCGCCGATGTGATGGATAAGGGGATCATCCTGACCGGCGGCGGTGCCCTGCTCCACGGTTTCGATCGCCGGATCTCTGAGGAGACGGGGATGCCGGTCTATCTGGCGGAGAACCCGATGGATTGCGTCGTTGTTGGTGCAGGGAAGGTTTTGGCCGAGATCGACCTGCTGCGCCGGGTGGCGCTGACAAACCGCAAGGGCGTTTAAGTACTACACAGGGTGACGGCGCTTCAGGGGGTTGGGGGCTGCCGGCGCTGCGGAGCGATAAATTTAGTGGGATGTGTTCAGGTTGGCAAATCGTAATCGGGGCCATAGGAGCCTGCTCGTGCTGATCATCATCGCAGCGGCCTTGCTGCTGCTGATTGTGCTGACCGGGGAGAACCGGGTGCAGCTGTCTCCGGTGGAGGATATCTTGCTCACTCTCTTTGCTCCGGCGCAGACCGCTTTCTCCTCCGCCGGCCAAAAGCTGCAATCCTTCGTCGATGCTATCGCTTCATTTTATGAGCTAAAGGCGGAAAATGATCATCTTCGCAAAGAGATCGCCTTTACGGAGCAGCAGCTGCTGCAGCTCCAGGAGCTGCAGAAAGAGAACCACCGCTACCGGGAGCTGCTCAAATTTGCCGAGAAGAGCGAATACCGGCTCCTTGCCACAGAGGTAATTGCTCGCGATCCCAGCCAGTGGTTCGGGACGATCACCGTCAATCGCGGTTATCTCGACGGGGTCAAGGAGGAGATGGCCGTGGTTACCGACCGCGGGCTGGTGGGGATGATCTCCACGGTATCGCCTAACTCGAGCCAGGTGCTCCTGCTCACCGATCCGCGCCTTCAGGTGAGCGCGATGGTCCAGCGCACCCGCGATCCCGTTACCGTGGGCATTGTCGAGAGCCATGGTAAAGATTCTGCCAATTTGAAGATCACTTATCTGCCCCTGGAGGCGAAGAGCCAGCCAGGCGATCAGATCATCACCTCGGGGATGGGCGGCATTTTCCCCAAGGGGATCTTGATCGGCACGATCCGGGAAGTGGAGAAAGAGCAATCGGGGATGGTCCTCTCGGCGCTGATCGAACCGCGGGTTAACTTTAACCGCCTCGAGGAAGTGCTCATCATTCTTGATCCGGGTAAAAGCAAGACCCTGCCGCCGGAACCCGGGGATACAGGGGAAGCCGGGGGAGAGGGTGAGCCGCTATCGTAGTCTTCTATATGCTGGTAGGACTGAGTTTTCTCTTTGCCCTGCTTATCGAGGGCTCGGTTTTCTCCTTCTTCATGCTCGAGAAAGCGCTTCCCGATATTTTCCTGGTGATGGTGGTGTCGCTCGGCTTCATCCTTGATGAGCGCCGCGGTGCGGCGATCGGGCTCTGTGCCGGCCTGCTCCAGGATGTCATCTTCAGCTCGGCCCTCGGCTTTTTCGCTCTGGTAAAGATGCTCCTCGGCTACGGGGCCGGCCTGCTGGGGCGGGAGCTCTACCGGGAGCAGCTCTTTGCCCCGGCCCTGCTGGTTTTTGTTGCCACGCTCAGCCATGAGCTCCTCCTTTATCTGCTGGTGAGCCGACTGATGGGCTCCGGTCTGCCCGTTCAATGGAGCCTGAGCCGTCTCTTTATTCCGAAAGCATTCTACAATACCGCCCTGACGCTGCTGCTCTACCCGCTCTTCTTTCGCCTCCACTACCGGAGCAGGTGCTCCAGGATAGGACTTAAACGGCGGGGGGTTGCACGATGAGCAAGTTCACGCTGCGCCGTGTGCGCCTGATTTTTGTATCTGTCATCGCCATCTTTATTCTGCTCGCCGGCCGGCTGGCCTACCTGCAGGTGCTGAAACATGATTATTACTGGTACCGGGCCGAGCAGAACCGCTTTACCAAGGTGACCCTTCCGGCGACACGCGGTGAGATCTACGACGCCGAGGGAAAACTCCTCGTTTCCAACCGGCCCGGTTTCGTCGTCTCGCTGATGGATATGGGAGAGGGCTACGATGAGGAGACGATCAGCTACCTCAGCGAGATCCTGGAGATAGACAAGGAAGAGATCTACGAAGCCATCGAAGGGCGCCGGTATATGCGCTACCTGCCGCTGCCGCTAAAAAGCGATATCACCATGGAGACAA
>DUVX01000003.1 GCA_012840855.1 Bacillota bacterium
AAAACGGCTAATTCTTTTATAGGGTTGTTTTTTAAAGCAGCCTATTAAACATTTTTACTCATTTTGGCTGTATGTCCCTTCAGCCCATCAGTACCCTTGCTGTAAACGGAGGCAACGCAAATGCCTCACCTGACATTGTTATTTACCATAATATTTGCTATACTGTTCTCGGATAATTATGATCCTGGTGGAGGTGGTATCTTGCGGGCCGTCGGTCTTACTCATCCCGGCCGGGAGCGTAAGCGCAATGAAGACAGCTACCTGGTAAAAACGGGAGGGGATTTTTCCATTTTTGCGGTTGCCGATGGAATGGGAGGCCATGTTGCCGGTGATGTGGCCAGCGCCCTGGCTATCGAAGTTTTTGAACATTACTGGGAAGAGATCGGCCAGACGGGTCCGCCACCGCAGGATCGCTTTGCGGAAATAATCAAAAACTTAATCATAAAAGCGAATCTCTTGATTCTTGAAGAAGCTTCACGGGACAGCAGCAAAAAAGGGATGGGCACCACCCTTACCGTGGGCTTTCTTTCTGAAAACAATCTGACGATCGGCCATATTGGGGACAGCCGCGCTTACCTTTTAAAAAGCGAGGGCCTTACCCTGCTGACAAAGGATCATTCGCTTCTGGAGCAGCTCATCCAGGCCGGCCGGATCAGTCCCGAGGAAGCCGTTGATCACCCGAAACGGCATGTGCTCGTTAAGGCGCTGGGAACCTCGGTAGATGTCAGGGCCGATCTGATCGAGCTTGAACTTAATGAGGTGGCGGCGCTACTTTTTTGCAGCGACGGGCTCACCACCATGGTCCGTGATGAGGAGATTCTCCAGATCGCCCTCGATCATCCCGAGCCGCAGCCGGCGGCGGAGGAATTGATCAGACTGGCCAACGAGCGGGGCGGTTGTGACAATATCACGGTAGTTTATGCTACCGGAGTTGGAAGGCAGGCGGTTTAATGGTCGGTACAATATTAGCGGACCGCTACAGGCTGATAGAGAAGATCGGTGAAGGTGGTATGGCCCGGGTTTACCGGGCCTGGGACAGTTTGTTGAACCGGGCAGTGGCGGTGAAGGTGCTGAAAGAGCAGATGACCGGTGACAGCGCTTTTGTAAAACGTTTTCGCCGTGAAGCCCAGGCGGCTGCGGGGCTATCCCACCCCAATATTGTCAATATCTACGATGTGGGGGAGGAACAGGGTGTTCATTTTATCGTCATGGAGTATCTCGACGGCAAAAACCTGAAAGAACATATCCGTGAAAAAGGAAAATTACACGCTACGGAAGCGGTCTCTATCGCCATCCGCATCGCCGATGCCCTGGCCGAGGCCCACGCTGCCGGAGTGATCCACCGCGATATCAAACCTCAGAATATCATCTTTTTGAATAACGGCCAGGTCAAGGTGGCCGATTTTGGCATCGCCATCGCCGCCGATGGGACTACCCTTACCTGCAGCGATAAAATTATCGGCTCAGTGCATTACTTTTCACCGGAGCAGGCACGGGGAAGCCTGGCGGGAAAACGCTCCGATCTTTACTCCCTGGGAGTTATCCTTTACGAGATGGTCACCGGGCGGGTACCTTTCAGGGGTGAGAGCCCTGTCTCCGTGGCGATGAAGCATATTCAGGAGCCCGTTGTGGCTCCCTCCCGATTTGCCGATGCGCTGCCTGCACCGCTGGAGCGGATCATTTTGAAAGCGATGCAAAAAGATCCGACCCGCCGCTATCTCAGCGCTGCTGAGCTTCTCGAAGATCTGCGCTATTACCAGCGCGAGGGCGAGTCTCGCGCCAGGCCCCCATCAACATTTGAAACCGACGATGAAGAAACCAGGGTGATGAAACCTCTGCCCGTGGGGCAAAAAGAAAGAGGCTGGGCGCGGCTCAAAAAAAATTGGCCGCTTTTGGCGGTTATCCTGTTTCTGATCGCTGCACTGGTCACGGGGTTTATCTACTTTTACAGCCACTTTCTCAACGTTCCCGAAGTGGAGGTGCCGGAGCTACGGGGCCACAGCTATGAGGATGCCCTCGCCATCCTTGAGGAAAGCGGCCTGACCCCCAATCCCGAGGTGTTCTATATCCATGACGATTTTATACCGAAAGGGCATGTCATTAAAACAGATCCGCTGCCGGGACGCATGGTCCGGCAAAATCGGGAGATCGATCTCTATGTGAGCAAGGGGGCGGAAGAGGTCGTTGCCCCCGACTTCAACCTGCGCACCGAGGAAGAAGCCCGAATCATACTGCGGGATGAGGGGCTCGAAGCGGTATGGGAGCGCGAATACAACAACGAGGTAGCTGAGGGTAAAATCTACAAACAGGTTCCCAGCGCCGGTTCGCCGCTCTCCCGCGATGAAAAGATCATACTCTACGTCAGCAAGGGAGAGAAGCCCTTCCGCCTGGCCAGCCTCATCGGGCGAAAAGAACTGGAAGCCGTTAATTACCTAAACCAGGAGGGCCTCTCCGCACAGCTGCATTACGAGGTGGCAGAGCAGCCCGCGGGGACGGTGGTGGAGCAGTACCCCGAACCCGGCAGCTCCGTGCAGCGGGGCGATCCCGTAGACCTGGTGATCAGCGAAGGGCCGCCGCCGGAAGAGGAAGCAGCGGAGGAACCGAAGGAAAAAAAGGGGAAGAAGGAAACGGAGCCGGAGGAAGAAGATGAAAACGATGATTAGCCTGCGGGGGGGTTGTTGATTTTCTGGAAGGAACTGTAGTTAGAGCGGCAGGCGGTTTCTTTACAGTCCGCGATGAGGGGGGCAGGTATTATCTTTGCCGGGCCCGCGGCAGACTGCAGCGGGATTACGGGTCCATCCTGGTGGGCGATGCGGTTCTGTTCCAGCCTGATGAGATAAATGCGGGTGGCGAAAGCGGAGCCGGGGAGGGTACCGGGGTCATCGAAAAACTGTTACCGCGGCGCAGCTATCTTTCCCGTCCGCCTGTGGCGAACATCGAGCAGATCGTCCTGGTGATGGCGTTGAAAGATCCCTCCCCTGACTGGCAACTGGCCGGGCGTATCCTGCTACAGGCCGGCCGAGAGGGCCTTAAGGTGCTCTGTTGCCTAAACAAGGTAGATCTGGTCGACAAAGCGGAGAAAAACTCTGTTTCCGCCATGCTTGAGCCCTTCCCCTATCCCCTGCTCTTTACCAGCGCCGAGCGGGGTGTGGGTATAGCGCACCTTCGGGAAACACTACAGGGGCGCACTACAGTTTTTGCCGGACCTTCCGGTGCCGGCAAATCCTCCCTGCTGAATGCGGTTCAGCCCGATCTGGCCCTGAAGACGGGAAAGGTGAGCGATAAGATCGGGCGGGGGAGACATATCACCCGCCATGCCGAGCTGCTGCCGTTGCGGCCGGCCGGTTTTGTTGTCGACACCCCCGGTTTTTCGCGGCTTTCCCTGGCCGGTTTGAAATCAGATCAGCTGGCCGGTCTTTTCCCCGAATTTGCCTCCCACCTGGGCCGCTGCACATTTAGAGATTGCAGCCATATTCACGAACCCGGCTGTGCCGTTCGCGATGCTGTTACCGCGGGGGAGATCAGCGATTGCCGTTACCGGCAATACCGTTTTTTTTGGAAAGAGCTTATCGCCGAGGAGAGATAATATAATATGTCTACAGATAGGGTAAAAGTTGCGCCATCGCTGCTCTCAGCAGATTTTGGGCGGCTGCGTGAAGAGGTGCGCCGGATTGAAGAAGCCGGCGCCGACTGGCTTCACCTCGACATCATGGACGGCCGCTTTGTTCCCGCTATCACCATGGGGCCCCTGGTCTTAAAAGCGCTGCGCCCGCATAGCGCCCTCGCCTTTGACGTCCACCTTATGGTGGAAGAGCCGGAGAAGCAGCTGGAATCCTTCGCCGCCGCCGGCGCCGATATGATCACCCTCCACGTCGAGGCCACCGCTCACCTCGACGGCGCCCTGCGCAGGATCAGGGAGATGGGGCTGAAGGCCGGTGCGGCCTTGAATCCGGCCACGCCCCCCTGCTTTCTCGATCACGTCTGGCCGCTGCTCGATCTGGTCTTGGTGATGAGCGTCAATCCCGGCGCCGGCGGGCAGGCCTTCATCCCCGAAATGTTGCCGAAGATAGAGACGATCGCCGCCCGGATCCGCAGCGTCGGCCGGCCGGTGGAGCTTTCGGTAGACGGGGGGATCGGCGCCGGGACGGCGCCGCAGGTGATCGCTGCCGGGGCGACGGCCCTTGTGGCGGGGTCGGCTATCTTTCATGGGCGGGAAGGTTTGGAGCTGATTCAGGCTTTCAAAACCATGGGCGGCCCACGGCGAAAGGTTTAAACAATAAATGAGTTATGCTATAATAAACAGGTAAAGCCGTTTTCTTCGGGGTCCGGTGAGGGGGGAGCGATCCCACCAATTCCGAACCGGCGGTAATACCCGGTAAAAGGGTTAGCCCGCGAGCCGCCAAGGCCGACCCGGTGTGATTCCGGGGCCGACAGTAAAGTCTGGAGGGGAGAAGGGACGGTAGCGTTAGCTGATCTTACCCCATGACCCTGAAGATCTGTCATCAGGGTTTTTCTTATCCGGAAAATAGATAGACGAGGTGAGAGCTTTTGGCCGTTGATGATCGTTTCATGTGGGCCGCTCTAGATCTGGCCCGGCGCGGAAGGGGGAAAACCGAACCCAACCCCATGGTGGGGGCGGTGGTGGTGTGCGACGGGCAGATCGTCGGTACCGGTTACCACCGGGCAGCCGGCGATATCCACGCAGAGGTGATGGCGCTGCAGAAAGCCGGGAAAAGCGCTGCGGGGGCGGTGCTTTATGTCAACCTGGAACCCTGCGTCCATCAGGGGCGCACCGGGCCCTGCACCGAGGCGATCATCGCTGCTGGCATCTCCATGGTGGTGGCAGCGATGGAAGATCCCAACCCTCTCGTCTCCGGAAAGGGGTTTCAAAGGCTTCGTGAGGCGGGGGTCAAGGTTAAAGTGGGGGTGCTGGAGGAAAAAGCCCGCCGGTTGAACGAGGTATTTATCAAGCATATCACCACGGGGCGCCCTTTTGTGATCGTCAAAACGGCGGTTACAGCCGACGGCAAGATCGCTACCCGGACAGGGCGCTCCCGCTGGATCACCGGTGAGAAGGCCCGCGCTTTTGTTCACCGCCTGCGGAACAACAGCGACGCCATCGCCGTGGGGATCGATACGGTCATGCAGGATGACCCCCGGCTTACCGCCCGTCTGGAGGAGGGCGGCGGAAAAGATCCCCGGCGTGTTGTCATCGACAGCAGGGCGCGGCTGCCCATCGATGCTCGTATGATCAATATGCCGTCGCGCGCAGCGACGATTCTGGCAACTACCGCCGCCGCTCCGCCGGAGAAGAGGCGGGTTCTGGAGGAAAAAGGGGTCGAGATCTTGTTGCTTCCGGAGCGCGGGGGGCGCGTTGATCTGGATGCTCTGATGGGCGAACTGGGAAAGCGTGGAGTCTGTCAGCTCCTGGTGGAAGGGGGCGGCACCCTGAACTATAGCCTCCTTCAGGCGGGCCTTATCGACAAAGTGATGCTCTTTATCGCGCCGCTCATTGTGGGCGGTCGTGACAGCCCCACCTCCTTCGGCGGAAGCGGGGTGGCGGGGCTGGAGCAGGCCTGGCGCCTGGAGGATCTGGAGATCAAGCGCTACGACGGCGACCTGCTGATGATCGGCTATCCCCGGAGGCCCGGGGGGCAATAGAGAAGAGGCCTTGCCCCGTTCATGGGCGGCGATGAATTTTGCAAGGAGGCGATGAATGGATGTTTACCGGCCTGGTAGAGGAGATCGGTCGGCTGCAGCGCCGCGAAAGCTTTCAGGGCGGGCTGCGTCTGGTGATCTCTGCCGGGCAGATCCTCGAAGATCTAGCTATCGGAGACAGCGTTGCTGTGAACGGGGTCTGCCTGACGGTGACAGAGCTCTCCTCCGGCCGTTTTGCCGCCGCCGTTGCACCGGAGACGCTTCGTAGAAGTAATCTCGGGCAAGCTTCCCCGGGGGACCCACTTAACCTGGAGCGCGCTCTGCCCCTGGGCGGGCGTCTGGGCGGGCATTTCGTCAGCGGCCATGTTGATGCCACGGGGATCCTGGCGCAGCGCCGCACTGAGGGAAACGCCATTGTGATTTATTTTACTGCTCCGGCGGAGCTGCATCGCTACCTCATTCCGAAAGGCTCTATCGCCGTAGATGGAGTGAGCCTTACCATTGCCGCTCTGGACAGAGAGGGCTTCAGCGTCTCGCTGATTCCGCACAGCGCGGAAAAGACTACCCTGGGCCAAAAAAAGAGAGGCGATCCGGTCAATCTGGAAGTCGATATGATCGGCAAGTATATTGAGAGACTGCTGGCGCCTTACCTGGATGGGAGAAGGAAGGGCGGGGAGAAGCTCACCGCTGAAATCTTGAAAGAATACGGCTTTATTTGACGAAAGAGGAGGAATAAGGGATGCCCTTTGATACTATAGAAGAAGCTCTGGATGATCTGCGAGCGGGGAAAATGATCGTGGTTGTCGACGACGAGGACCGTGAAAACGAGGGCGATCTGATCATGGCTGCCTCCAAGGTAACCCCGGAGGCGATCAATTTCATGGTTCGCCATGGCTGCGGCCTCGTCTGTGCCCCGCTGACCGCTGAAAGGCTGGAGCAGCTCGAGCTGCCCCAGATGGTTTCTCATAACACCGATACACATCAGACCGCCTTTACCGTTTCAGTGGATGCAACGACAGTGACAACGGGGATCTCCGCCTATGAAAGGGCGGAAACAATCCGTGTTCTTCTGGATCCCAAAACCGGGCCCGCCGATCTGCGGCGGCCGGGCCATATATTTCCGCTGCAGGCGCAGGAAGGCGGGGTGCTCCGCCGTGCCGGCCATACCGAGGCGGCGGTGGATCTGGCGAAGCTGGCCGGACTGCCGCCCGCCGGCGTTCTCTGCGAGATTCTGAACGAGGACGGGACCATGGCAAGGGTTCCTCAGCTGAAGGAGTTCTGCCGGCGACACCGACTGAAGCTGATCACCATCGCCGATCTGATCCAACACCGCCTGAAAAAAGAGAAGCTCGTCTGGCGCTCCGCCGCCGCCGATCTGCCCACCGCTTACGGCAGCTTCCGTCTCATCGCTTATGAAAACAGCGTAGATCGCCAGACGCATCTGGCCCTGGTCAAGGGAGAGATCAGGTCTGAAGAGCCCGTGCTGGTGCGGGTTCACTCCCAATGCCTTACCGGGGATGTCCTCGGATCGCTGCGCTGTGACTGCGGCACTCAGCTGCATCAGGCGATGAAGCAGATCGATGAAAACGGCTGCGGCGTGCTCATCTATATGCGCCAGGAGGGGCGGGGGATCGGCCTGTTGAACAAGGTGCGGGCCTACGAGCTCCAGGACGAGGAGGACAAAGATACCGTTGAGGCCAACGAGGCGCTCGGTTTTCCTGCCGACCTGCGCGATTATGGGATCGGGGCGCAGATCCTGGTCGATCTGGGCGTGCGCAAGATCCGCCTGTTGACCAACAATCCCCGCAAAATAAAGGGTCTGGAGGGCTACGGCCTGAATATTGTTGAGCGGGTTCCCCTGGAGATAGCGCCGGGCGACTTCAATTCTCGGTATCTCTCCACTAAGAAGCATAAGCTGGGCCACCTGCTCGATCTAGCTGAGTAACAGGGCGGCTCATTTTGTTCGGCCGGCATATTGACCAATAAGCTGTGAGGAGGCAATAAACAAATGAAAATTTATGAAGGGCAACTCAATGCCCGGGGGTTTCATTTTGCCCTCGTGGTCAGCCGTTTCAATGAATTTATCTCCAATCGGCTTCTCCACGGGGCGCTGGACTGTCTTAAGCGCCACGAGGCCGATGAAGATGACATCGATGTGGTTTGGGTTCCCGGCGCTTTCGAAATTCCCACCATTACCCGGAAGTTAGCAGAAAGCGGCCGTTATGATGCTGTGATCTGTCTCGGCGCGGTGATCCGCGGTGACACCCCTCATTTTGAGTATGTCGCCTCCGAGGTGGCCAAGGGGATCGCCCAGATCGGGTTAAACAGCGGCTTACCCATTGCTTTCGGCATTATCACCAGCGATACGATCGAGCAGGCCATCGAGAGGGCTGGGACCAAGGCGGGCAATAAGGGTTGGGCTGCCGCCCTGGGTGCTATCGAGATGGCCGATCTTTGCCGCCGGCTGGGGGATGTTACCTCTGTTTAAGCGAGGCTGTTCCCACGGCAAAACCGAGGCTCCAGGTAAAGAGTATTTGCCGGATGAGCAGTTCTTGCAGCTGCGGCTGCAGCGGTAGGGCCATCTTCTGCCCCAGGCGAAAAAAAGATTGGCTCTCCAGGCGCTCCCAAAGCTCGGCCTCGAAAGTTGAAGCCAGCTCTTGCAGCAGCGCCTCCTGAGCGGTGAGAAAGCTTTTCCCTCGTTGGAAATTTTCATCGAGATATTGCTGGGCCCGGGGGTTCAAGAGCATCCTCCTCTGGGGCAGTAAGTTTACTCGACTGTTATTGTATCCATTGGGGGGGAAAATATCTATCGTGCAGCAACGGGGGGCGCTTTTCGCTAACTTTCTAAAAGATAAGGAGATTGCATTTTGCCGGAGAAGAGGAAAGATAAATTTGTAATCATTGACGGTAACAGTCTGATTCACCGCGCCTTCCACGCGCTGCCCTCCACGATGAAGACGGGCCGCGGCGAGCAGACCAATGCCGTATTCGGTTTTGTAAGAATGCTTCTAAAGCTCCTCGAGGATGAGCAGCCCGACCATATTGCCGTAGCGGTAGATCCGCCGGGGCCTTCCTTTCGAAAGGAGATCTATGCCGACTATAAGGGGCATCGCCAGAAGACACCGCCGGAGCTGATCGAGCAGATGATCCGGGCCCGCGAGGTGCTGGAGGCGCTGCGGATACCGGTTTTTGAGGTGGAGGGTTTTGAGGCCGACGACGTTATCGGTACACTGGCCACGCGAGCTGTAACGGAACAGCTGGAGACGATTATTGTTTCCGGCGATGCCGATCTGTTACAGCTCATCGAAGATGGCATTACTGTTTTGCTCACGAGGCGGGGCATAACGGAGGTCGATCGTTGCAACCGCCGCTACATGCTGGATCGATTTGGCCTTACACCCGAGCAGTGGGTCGATTACAAGGCGCTCAAAGGAGATCCTTCGGATAATATCCCCGGAATACCCGGCGTGGGCGATATAACAGCACGGCGTCTTCTCGGTGATCATGGCACCATCGACGGGATCATCGCTTCATTGGGAGGGATCAAAGGAAAGCTGCGGCAGAACCTGGAGGAAAACAGGGATATTCTAACCACGGGGCGGGAGTTGAACATGATCCGCCGCGATCTGCCCCTGCAATTTACCCCTGATTGCTGCCGCCGTAAGGAGCCCGATCACAAAAAATTGCTGGCGCTCTTTCGTGAGCTGGATTTCAATACGCTTGCAGAGCAGCTGCCTGCTCTCTTTCCCGGAGCAAAAAAGGTGGCTGAAGCGTCTCCGCTCCGCGGCGAGGCCGTTACCGGGCTAGAACAGCTGTCCCATATTTTAGCGGGGCTTGAGCGCGGTGCGGCGATGGCGCTGCTGGCGGAGCCTTCACCCGGGCGCCCCTACTGGCGCTCTCCACCCGGGCTGTTGGCTTTCGCTTTTGATAAAGAGCGCTGCTATTACCTGGAGCCCGCCGCTTTCGAGGATCCGGCCGCCCTTTGGAGACTGTTCCACCGGGCTCTGGGGAGATGCGGTGAACTCATCGGCCACGAGATAAAATACCTTGGTAGTTTTTTCAGGCAGGCCGGTCTGGAAGAACCTCCTTTTACTTTCGACTGTCGGCTAGCCGCCTACCTTATCGATCCCGGCAGCGGCCGCTACAGCCTGGAGAAGCTTTCCCAGGACTATCCCGATTTTCCGGCGGAAGAGCCTTCCGCTCAGGGGAGGCGCCGCCAGCGCCCGTCCTCGGAGCAGCGCGGCCGCCTCCTGGCCACCCGCACCGCTGCCCTGTTCAACCTTGCAGAGGTGCTGGCGGCCCGGCTGAAGGAGCGCTCTCTCGACAGGCTTTATCATACGCTGGAGCTTCCTTTGGCATCGGTACTCGCCTCCATGGAGAGGCAGGGGATCGCTGTTGACATCCCGCTGCTCCGCGATCTCACTGCCGAAATTCGCAGCCGCATCGATAGCCTCGAGGCTGGGATTCACCGCCTCGCGGGGGAAGAGTTCAACCTGAATTCGCCGCAGCAGCTTTCGGTAATTCTTTTCGAAAAGCTAAAACTACCGGTGGTGCGCAGGACCAAAACGGGCTACTCCACTGATGCGCGGGTGCTGGCTGAGCTGGCCTCGCAGCATGAGATCGTTTCCGAGATTCTCCATTACCGGCAGCTGATCAAGCTTGAGGGGACCTATCTCTCGGGGCTTCTCCCCCTCGTAGACGAGGGGGAGAAAAAGATCTACACCACCTTCAACCAGACCGTTACGGCGACGGGGCGTCTTAGCAGCAGTGAGCCGAACCTGCAAAATATCCCTATCCGCTTGGAGGAGGGCCGGCGGATTCGCGCTATCTTTGTGCCTTCCCGCAGGGAACGCCTTTTCCTATCCGCCGATTATTCTCAGATTGAGCTGCGGGTGCTCGCCCATCTTTCCCGCGATCCTATTCTGCTCGATGCTTTCCGCAAGGATGAAGATATCCATCGCCGGACAGCCTCCGAAGTTTTTCAGGTGGCTCCGGAGGAGGTCAATGAGGCGATGCGGCGGAAAGCGAAGGCTGTCAACTTTGGGATCATCTACGGGATCAGCGATTATGGTCTGGCCCAGGGTCTTGGCGTCGCCCGGCAGGAGGCGCGGAGCTATATCGACAGCTATTTTGAACGCTACAGGGGTGTTAAAGCGTATATGGAGCAGGTGATTGCCCGGGCTCGCGAGGAGGGCTATGTCACCACTCTCCTGGAGAGGCGACGCTATCTTCCAGAAATAGGTGACGCTCATTTCGGCCGGCGCAGTTTTGCCGAGCGTACCGCCCGCAATACTCCCGTTCAGGGCTCGGCAGCCGATATTATCAAACTGGCCATGCTGCGCGTGGAGAGGACCATCCGGGAGGGAGGTTTTAAGGCGGCGCTGCTCCTGCAGATACACGACGAGCTGCTCTTTGAGGTCGATGAGGCGGAGCTGGACTTTTTTGCACCCATCATCCGGCAGGATATGGAAAAAGCTATTTCCCTGGAAATACCACTAAAAGTGGATCTCAAGTGCGGAGAAAACTGGGCTGGGCTGAAGCCGTGGAGCCCGCTGACCGGTAGATCCGATTGAGATTGCCAATATTGGGGGTGAAGCTGTGCCTGAGTTGCCAGAAGTAGAGGTGATCCGGCGGGAGCTGACGCCGCTCGTTTGCGGAAAAATCTTTGCAAGACCCGCCGTTTACTACCGACGGGCGATATTTTCACCCGAGCCGGAGGAGTTCAGCTGCCGCCTTCAGGGCCGTTCTGTTACCGGGATGGGACGAAAGGGGAAATACCTTCTTTTCAAGCTCGACCGGGGCACACTGCTCGCTCATCTGCGGATGACGGGAAAGCTGCTTTACGGCTTTCCCGGTAAGGCTATGGAGAACCCCACGGCGCCGGAGAGGGATCTGCGGGTAAAGCTGCCCTTCACCGGTGGAGATGCTCTCTATTTTTATGATATGCGTAAATTCGGTGGTTTCTGGCTGCTGGATGAGCAGGATTCCAGCCAGCCGGCGGGGTTTTCCCGGCTCGGTCCTGATATCTGGGAGCAGGTTGATGAGGATAAATTTTTAACCCTTCTGCAGGCGAGGCCGCGCGCTCGGGTCAAACCCTTGCTGCTCGATCAGCACTTCGTTGCCGGGATGGGCAACATCTATACCGACGAAAGCCTTTTTAGAAGCGGGATCCACCCCTGCAGGCCCGTCGCCTCGCTTTCTGCGGAAGAGAGCCGGCGGCTTTACCGGGCCGTCCGTGCTGTCCTGACCGAGGGGATCGCCTGCGGCGGCACCACCACCCGCGATTACCGCAATGTTTACGGCGGAAGCGGCTCTTTTCAGGAGATGCTCAAGGTTTACGGTCGCAAAGGCGAGCCCTGCTTCAGGTGCAGTTGCCCTGTTGAGCGTATCGTGGTTGCCGGGCGCGGTACGTACTTTTGCCCTCACTGCCAGGAGTAAGCCGCCGCAATTGCATCAGTAAACGTTCCGATTATATGCTGCACCGCCGATCGATTGCTTCACCTCCCTTCCTGTTGATTCATATGATAACAGGGTGACATGATGCGGGAGGTGAACGGGAAATTGCCCTGGGCGCTCTCTTTACTCCTGGCCCTGGCAGTGAGCATTGACGGTTTCAGTGCAGGTTTTTCTTGCGGTTTGCGTAAACTGGTAATCCCCTTTCTCTCTTTACTGGCGATCAGCGCCTTCTCAGCGACGGCTGTCGCCGCCTCCATGCTGGTCGGGAGCGGAGTGGCAAAGCTGATGCCGCTCCGTTATCTCTCCTATTTTGGCGGGGTAGTCCTGGTTCTTTTCGGTCTTTCTGTGGTAAGACAGTACTTCAGGGAGGGCCGCGCAGATGAGCCGGCGGAAAAAACGCCCCGGGATGGTAGACCGGCGGAGCAGAAGCCCCGCCTTGTCTCCCTGCTGCATCGCCCCGAGGAGGCCGATCTCGATCGCTCCGGGACACTCAGCATCAGGGAGGCGCTGCTGCTGGGAGCGGCTCTGGCAGCGGATGCTTTTGCCGCCGGTTTCGGCGCCGCCCTGATCGACTTGCCTTTTGTGCCCACGGTCCTTGCGGTGGGGTTGACCAAGTTTATCCTCCTGCCACTGGGTGTTGCTTTGGGCCGGGCGGCGCTGCGGGGGACGGCTCTGCCGCATGCACCATTATGGGGGGGTGCAATTTTAATTATTATTGGTATAATAAATTTGTTCTAGAAGGGGCAAAGGGGAATAAAAAAGCGAAAGAATGCTCATCATCGGTCTCACCGGGGGGATCGCCTCCGGCAAAAGCACTGTGGCGCGCATGCTCGAAGAGAAAGGGGCGTTTCTTCTTGACGCCGATCATATCGCCAAGGAGGTTGTCCGCCCCGGCGAGGCGGCTTGGCATGAGATCGTGGAGTGGCTGGGCGCTTCGATCACGGGCCCGGGGGGGGCGCTTGATCGCAGACGGCTCAGCGAGTTGATCTTTGCCGATCCCGGGGCCCGGCGGCGCCTCGAAGCCATCGTTCACCCGCGGGTTTTCGAAACGCTTGCCCGGGAGGCCGCAAAGATCCGGCACCGCAGCCCGTCAGCAGTACTGATCTATGATGTGCCACTTTTGATCGAATCGAAGATGGATGAGCTGGTGGACCTGGTGCTGCTGGTCTATGTTCCCCCGGAAGTGCAGCTGAAGCGCTTGCAGAAAAGAGACAACCTCTCGGCCGCGGAGGCCCTCTCCAGGGTGCGGGCACAGATGTCCCTGGAAGAGAAGAGGGCTTGCGCCGATTACATTATTGATAACCGCGGCAGTCGCGGTGAGACCCTGCGCCAGGTGAACTGTTTCTGGGCGGGGCTACAGAGCCGGCCGGGTGCGGCCGAGTAAGTTGAAATCGGTGGTGTAGATACTGCGCCGTATATATTACCTTCTTGCCTTTGCCGCCCTCCTGGGGCTAACCTGTTATCTTCTGGCCGGTCCCTGGCCGGCGCGCTATTTCCATCCTTTCCACTACCGTGCGGAGATCTATGCGGCAGCGGCGGCGCAGGAGATCGATCCTTTTCTGATCGCTGCAGTGATCCAGACGGAGAGCAACTTCCGGGAAGGCGCTGTTTCTCCCAAAGGAGCCCGGGGGCTGATGCAGCTGTTGCCTTCCACAGCGGAGTGGCTTGCTGAAAAAAACGGCGAGAGTGACTACCATGACGACAAGCTCTTCGAGCCGGCTTACAATATTGAGACCGGCAGTCGCTACCTTGCCGAGCTGTTGAAACAATTTAACGGTAGCGAAGTGGTGGCACTGGCTGCTTACAACGGCGGCCGGGGGCGGGTCCGGAACTGGCTCGACGAAGGGATCTGGGATGGAAGTGAGGCCCACCTCGAGCAGATCCCCTTTAGCGAGACCCGCGCCTTTGTCCAGCGCGCTCTGAAAAACTACCGGAATTACCAGCGTCTCTATGGAGATAACCCCACAAACACCGGCGGCTCCGCCGGCTCTGGCCCGTGCTATCCCGGCCAGGGGTGACGCCGATCAATTGATCAATAGGAGGAGAAACAATGCATCAAGTAACTTTAATCCGGGGCGACGGCACCGGCCCCGAGATTGTTGACGCCGCTTTGAATGTAATCGAGGCAACGGGGGTGAAGATCAACTGGGAAGAAGCCGTTGCCGGTGAGACAGCTCTCGAGAAATGCGGCACAGCCCTGCCGGAAGAGACCCTGCTTTCGCTGAGGAAGACCAGGGTCGGTTTGAAGGGGCCGCTGACTACGCCCATCGGTTCCGGTTTTCGCAGCATCAATGTAGCCCTGCGCCGTGAACTCGATCTCTATGTCAACCTGAGGCCGGCGAAGAGCTATCCCGGAGTCAATTCGCTGTACCAGGATATCGATCTGATTGTGGTGCGCGAAAATACCGAAGATCTCTATTCTGGGGTGGAGCACAGAGTCGGCGCCGATGCCGCGGAAAGCATCAAGATCATTACCCGCAGTGCGTCGGAGCGGATTGTCCGCTATGCTTTTGAATACGCCCGCCGGGAAAGCCGCCGCAAGGTTACCGTCGTCCATAAGGCCAATATTTTGAAGCTCAGCGATGGGCTCTTCCTCGAAGCGGCCCGCAGTGTGGCAGCGGGATATCCCGACATCGAGTTCGAGGAGAGGATTGTGGATAATATGGCGATGCAGCTGGTGCAGAAGCCCCACTTTTACGATCTTATGGTTATGCCCAACCTCTATGGAGATATCCTTTCAGATCTTTGCGCTGGCCTTGTCGGCGGCCTGGGGTTGGCTCCCTCGGCGAATATTGGCGATGAAAGCGCCCTTTTTGAGCCTGTACACGGCAGCGCGCCCAAATACCGTGGGCAAGATAAGGTCAATCCCACGGCGATGATCCTGACGGCGGCGCTGATGATGCGCCATCTGGGCGAGGAGGATGCCGCCGACCGGATCGAAAGGGCTGTAGCGGAGGTGCTCCGCGAGGGGGAAACCCTGACCTACGATCTGGGAGGCGAAGCCGGGACTGCGGCGATGGGCCGGGCTATCGCCGAGAAAGTGCAAGGATAGCCAGGAAAAACCGGTCCCCGGCGCTCATAACCGGCCGCCGGGGACCGGTTTTCATGGAGACAATATCGCTAACGGTCTTTTTCCCGGTAAGAGGGTGTGTTTCCCCGGGGAGACGACTTCTCGCTTTTCCTGGGCACTTCCACGCCCGGCTCGCGGGCTACCTCCTCGCGAAATTGCTCCTGCTTCCGGGGGTCCACGTTTCTTTTCTGCTGCCGTCTCCGGTTGTGCTTTTTCGCCATTATTTTCCCTCCCTTCTCGCATCCTGATCATATATTTAGCTTTATCATCCCCGCTTATCCCCGGCCGGGTATAATCGCCCCTTTCATTCACAAACTAAGGGCAAAGCAAAACGAGGTGAAGATCGATGAATGAGATCGATGAAAGCAGGCTGGTCGGGCTCGGCTATGCGGCGATCAAATACGGCGCCTGGCTGATCGGCCTGATCGTGGTTCTATTTTTCCTCTCCCGCTATCTTTTCCCCTTTATACAATCGCTGTTCTAAAGCCGGCCCTGGGGGCGGCACCGATCATCAGCACTGGAAAGGGGGGATAGAGCGGATGATGACCTTCCATGTGGTCCATATTGCTATCGGTCTTTGGTTGGCTCTGGTCAATGTCACCGGTATTCTTGCGCCGGCGACCCTGCCCTGGAATAATCTGATCCTGGGGTTGATTATCGCCGCCTACAATGTCTACTACCTGCTAGCTCAAAAACATGTTGACGTCCAGTCATAAAAATCTGCACTTTTTCTTGAAAAGGCCTCTGATTGCGCTAAGAGGCCTTTTTTGATTTTCTACAGCGGTGCAGGATGGGCATCATGGTTTTTAAAGGATTTAGTCCTGCAGTGAAGAAGTAAAGATTACCATAAAAAACGGGGGGTCAGGCTATGATCAGGGCAGCTGTATTTTCTCTGGGCGGGATCAGGACCGGGAAAATCGAGGATTATGCTGATGATCTCTCGGCATATTTCAGGGAACTGCAGCCGGATCTGGCTGTCTTGCCGGCTTACAGCTCTCTTCTGCTCTGTGCGGCATCAGGGCGCCTGCAGGGAGAGGACAGCTTTAACGGGTACTGCAAAGCCTTTGTCCGGGAAGCAAAAGGTTGGAACGAAATCTACCTGGAGCTGCACAGCGAGCTGGCTCGGGACAACAAACTCTTCCTGGTAGCGGGGACAACCCTGGAGGAGGAGGGCGGAAAGGTCTACCACAGTGCCTACTGCTTCGGGCCGGACGGCGAGATCTGCGCCCGGCAGCGGCAGACTCACCTTAGCCGTGAAGAGAGGGCTTTCGGATTGAGCAGAGGCGGGGAGCTGTCTCTCTTTGAGGTGGCGGGGATGAAAGCGGGTTTCCTCGTGGGCAACGACGCCCGCCATCCTGAAACAGGCCGTATCCTCGCTCTGAAAGGAGCCGCCTTGGTTATACACAGCGGAGCTATTGAAAGCGGGGCAAAGCGCGTCCAGCCTGCCGGGATCTGGGCCCAGGTTCAGCAGAACCAGTTCTGGGCCGCAGAGGCCCAGCTTAAGGGCGCCCTGGGCGGACGCTCTTTTGGCGCATCAAGTGCTGTGATCGGCCCCTGCGAGATTACCCCCGATCTCAGCGGTTACTTGGCCCGGGAAAGCGAAGGAAGGCCCTTCGCTGCGGCGGAGCTGGACGAGGATGGACGCTTGCGGATCAAAAAGAGCTATCCCTTGCTGAAGCTGCTGCATCCGGCAGCCTACAGGGGCCGGCTGCCCGAACTCTATGGCTAACGATTTGTAATAATTTGCAGGGCCAGTCAGCCAGAAGGAGGGTGATGGAGGATGGCACTTGACGGATGGAAAGAAAGACTTTACCGGCAATATCTTTACTGGATCTGCCGGCCGGCGCGGCTGAAGCGAAGGCTTGCTGCGCTTATCGGGAAGGGGAAAACAGCACCCCCGCCTGACGGACAGCACCTCCGGGTTGCTGCTTTGCAGGTAGAGATCGAGCTGTTCAAGGATCCCCTGGACTACGCTGATATGGCTCATCGCCGGGTGGCCGAAGCTGTTGCTGCCGGGGCGCAGCTTGTCGCCTTTCCCGAGGATAACAACCTGTCCCTGCTGGGGATGCTGCCCGGGGTGGAGGAGATGGGGGAAGCTGTCTCCGAGGATGCCGTGAAGGAGTCAGTGGAACCGGCTGCTCCCGATATTACCGTCGCCGAGGTAATTCGCTATATCGGGCCGGTGCTCGCCCCCTTCCTCGATCTGCTTTACTCCACTCTGGCTGCTTCGTACGGCCTCTACCTGATGGCCGGTAGTTTTTTGCTGCCCGACGGTGAAAGGGTAGTCAATCGCTCCTTTCTCTACGGCCCCAACGGTGAGCTTGTAGGGACGCAGGATAAGGTTCACCTCATGCCCATCGAGATAGAGTGGGGGATCTCTGGCGGCGATGAATTTCGCCTTTTTGAAACCGCCGCGGGTAAGATTGCTCTCCCAGTCTGCATGGATGCGACCTATTTTGAGACTTTTCGCATACTCGAGCTGCAGGGGGCTGAGATCGCGGTTCTCCCCATCGCCAACCCTGAACCCTATAATTACTGGTTGGCCCTGCGCGGCATCTGGCCGCGCATTCAGGAGAGCCCTCTTTATGGGATTAAGAGCGCGCTGGTTGGTAACCTGCTGGGCTTTGAATTTACCGGGCGGGCGGGGATCTTCGCTCCTGTGGAGCTCACTGCCGACGGCAGCGGTGTGCTGGCCGAAGTGGATTCGCCGGAAAAAGAAGGGATCGCCGTGGCGGAGATCGATCTGGGGGCGCTGGCTGAGCTGCGCCGCGATCATCCCTGGCGGGACAGCAACCCTGCTCTTTACCGCCGCTATATGCCGCGGCTCTACAGATCGCTTTAAGAAGGGGAGCCTTTGTGGTTTCCCTGCGCCTGAAGCAGGGAGAGCTCGGTAAGCGGTAAGATTGTCTGGGCAGCTGAACTTTCCGTACGTTCCCTCTCCCCTGGGGGGATTGTAGGGGTCGGGCATTGCCCGATCCATCTGCTGTACGGTTGGTGCGAATGGAATTTTCGGCTGTTTTGTTAACACGCCGCCCGTATCGCGTACGTTCCCTCTCCCTTGGAGGGAAAGGGACAGGGAGAGGGGGGGCCCGGCTTTCGCGTACCACCGGGGCTATCGCTAGTTTTTGCTCTCCCTGCTTCAGGCTGTTGTCGAGCTTCTTCGCGGGAAAGGGAGGCGGCTCAGCTGCATCCCTCTGCCGCACTTCCCTCGACATCCGCCTTTCAGGCTTAGTCTCGGCGTACTGCCTTCGGCAGAACGGTCCGGCTCCGGGCTTAGCTTCGCCGGCCCTTTCAGGCCGCTCAACGC
>DUVX01000018.1 GCA_012840855.1 Bacillota bacterium
CAGCCTCTCTATAGCCCGGACCAGATCTGCCGGAGCGCCCTCTCCTTGCACCAGGCTCTCCGCCACCACCATATGCACATAAGGAAATCGCTGCTGCACTGTGGTAAGAATATCCTGCAACGCCGCCCCCGTAGGAGAGGTGACCACTCCGATCCGGCGCGGCAAAGACGGGATCTCCTGCTTATACTCCTCCCGGAAAAGCCCCTCCTTCGTCAGTTTTTCTTTCAGCTGCTCGAAAGCAAGGTAGAGCGAACCCATCCCCGCCGGTTCCATCTCGGCGACGTAAAACTGGTACTGCCCGGCCGGTTCGTAGACGGAGAGCTTACCGTAGAGCAGAAGCTCCATCCCTTCTTCGGGCTTGAAGCGGCAGCGAATATTGTCGCTCCGGAAAAAGACGCAGCGCAACGACGAAGCGCGATCCTTGATCGTGAAGTACATATGACCGGATCGGTGATGCGTGAAATTGGAGAGCTCCCCCGCCACCCACAGCTCGCGCAGGCGGGGGTCCCCCCAGATCAGGTCTTTGACGATCCGGTTGATCTCCGAAACCGTATAGATAGGTGTACTTTTCTGCATAAATTTAACCGTCAGCGAACCGGCCTTCGGGGCCGGCGGCGTCTCAGCGCCGCGCCGCTATCCGGCTTATCTCCTCTTGAACTTCTTGCAGGCTGCTGCATTCGGCGGGTGCGCCCAAAGCCCGGATCAGGGCGGCGATAACCTGCCACTCCGGCCAGATCCCGCCAGTAGATAGCGCACCGCTGTTTTGCTGTTGTAGGCCGGCACTGTTCGTGAAGGTACCTTCCTTCAACCGCGCCGGCAGCACCGGGAAGACCACTTTCGCCTCCGGTGGTATCTCTTTCCGCGAAGAGCAGAGCACCGCCAGGAGCTCTAGATCAGGCGGGAAGCTTTCTTTCAACCCTTCTACAGAGGCGAAGATCCCCTTGATCTCACCGCTCCTGGCTGAGGCGAGGATCTCTGTGCGGCTGTAACCTGCTTCTCCGTTCAAACTGTCGTAACCAGGCCGATAGCGCGATGTGCCCCCCGTCTCGAGAATACCGCGGGCATTGCCCTCTTCCGCTAGGAACAGCAGGCTGTTCCTGCCCCGATCCAGCTTGCCCGCCCATCGGGCTGCCTCCAGCAGCGGTTCGATCCAGTCGCGGCCACCGCTCTCAAAAATGGAAGGAGCGACGATGATGACGCTTCGATCTTTCTTGAGCAGCTGCGCCGCCCTGTACAGATCAGCTTCCTCGCCCTCCGCCGGGCTTGCCGTCTTTTCCCGAAGAGCGGCGCCGAGCTGCTGGAAAAGAGCCGCTTCTGCCCCGGGCTGTAGTTTAAGAGTAATCCGGTCCCAGGCGGCGATCTCTTTCTCCTCAGTACCGGCCTGGATCAGCACGGTGCTGCCCAGGGTGCAGGCTCTTTCTACGGCCATCGCCGCTACGGGATTGCTTTCGGCCAGCCGCTCACCGATAACGAAAATAGCTTCAGCCTCCTCTAGAGCGTCGATGGAGGGTCCGCAGACGCCGGGTCCGGTGATCTTCTCCAGGGCGCCGAGGGCATCGATCCACCCAGGATTCACCCCCAAGTCGATATGAGCCGTACCCAGGGCCTCACGGGCCAGTTTTTGCAGCAAGAAACTTTCTTCATTGCTGCAGTGCCCGCCAGCAAGGACCGCCAGGGCGGCGGAGCCCCTTTTCTCCCCGATCTCCGCCAGGTTGCGCGCTGTCTCCTGCAGGGCCCGATCGTAGCTCACTTCTACATAGCCCCCCTCGCCGCGCAGCAGCGGCGCGGTGAGCGGTTCTTCTTTCCCGTCCTTATCCACGGGTGTGAATTTGCCCTTGATGCAGAGCCACCCGCCCCTTTCGCCCCCGTTTTCTGCCGTCACCCGTACCAGCCTGTCGCCGGCAAAATGGCGCTGCACGGCGCAGCCCAGGGAGCACTCCACGCAGACGCCGGGATAGACACTGAGCTCCCATTCGCGGCCTGCGGAGACGCGCTCCCTCTCCGTCAGGGCGCCCACGGGGCAGACGTCGACACACTGCCCGCAGAAGATACAGCCGGCCTCTTCCAAAGTAACCGGCTCCAGCGCTTCGGCTCCAACCCGCACCGGGGTGATCCTTGTCTCGATACCGTTTTCGACCATGCCGAAAACATTGCGCCGGGCAAAATCGGCGCAGACGCTGTAACAGCGCCCGCAGAGGACGCATTTCGCTTCATCGCGGATAATATAGGGGTTCTCATCATCGGTGATCGGCAGTTCCCGCAGCAGTGCGGGCAGCTCAATCTGCCAGGCGTAGGCCCGCTCCTGCAGATCGCAGTTGCCGCTCTTTTCGCAGGTCAAACAGTCCTCGTAAGGGTGATCGGAGAGCATGAGGGAGATGATCTCTTTACGGATCGCCTCCAATTTCGGGGTGCTCGTCGTCACTACCATCCCCTCCTGCACTTCATGATCGCAGGAGGTCACCGGTGCGGCGATACCTTCAATCTCCACAACACAGAGTCGGCAATGGCCCAGCGGCCTCAACCGGGGGTGGTAGCAGAGCGTGGGTATCTCTATACCGCTTTTACGGGCTGCTTCCAGGATCGTCGTCCCAGCGGCAGCTTCAATCGTCTTACCGTCAATTGTCAATGAAACATTTTTCACTTCTGTTCCCCTCCCCTCGGTCATACTACAGCCATGCCCAGGCGCAGGCA
>DUVX01000019.1 GCA_012840855.1 Bacillota bacterium
ACGGTAGCGAGTTCCTGGACAGCGAGGCGATAAAGAAGGCCTCGGGATGTGATGAAGTATATTATGCCCACCCATACAGCAGCTGGGAGCGCGGAAGCAATGAAAACGGCAATCGGATACTGCGACGATTTGTTCCAAAGGGCATGGATATAGGGAAACTGACTGTTGAAGAATTACAGCGGATAGAGGACTGGGTGAACAACTACCCACGAAAAATACTTGGATATAAAACAGCTAACGAAATGGCAACAGCCTAGAGAAGCGTAATACCTTCCCACTCTACATAAGGGGGAATCCTCATAGGATAGCAGCAAACACAACTGGTAAGGAATGGTGGGCAATTAAACTTGCAATCTACCGAAGGCTGTTAAATCCGCTTTGGTGCTTGCAGGTACCGCGCAGTAGTGATAAATTGATAGGGGGATCTGCCTTTCCGACCCGGCAGCTTCAGGAAGACGAGGGGGATTCTGACCTGCTCGTCTTTAAATATGTAAAAAGGGTCGCAGGGGCAGATCTTTACTGCAACAAGAGGCCCTCATTATTTGAAGATTCAAAAGGCCATGGGATGGATTAAAACAATATCTTTCTGCTCCTTAGCGGATAGGTACCTGTAATTCATTCGTTCAAGAAGAGGTAGACCTATGTTGGAACAAGAGCGTTATCATCCTATGCGCAGTATTCTGATCCTGGCCTGGCCCGCAGTCTTGGAGATGTGTCTGCATACGGTTTACTGGATCGCCGACGCCGCCATGGTGATGCGCCTCGGGGCCCGGGAGGCCTCGGCTGTGGAATATGCCGCCACGATCCTTTTCGGTGTGGTCAATATTTGTGGTGCCCTTGGAATCGGGGTAAACTCGCTGGTGGCCCGCTTTGTTGGGGGTAAGGATCATGAGAACGCCGGCACCACTGCAGGACAGGCGATCTCAACCGGTCTGGCAATCACCGCCTTTTTAGCGCTGGTCATGGGTCTCTTCGGCAGGCCTTTTCTCTCCTGGGCGATCAAGGATGGGCTCACAGCAGCGCTGACGGTGGATTATTTTTACACCACCGTTTTTAGCGGTGGGCTTTTGATGCTGCTGATCATGGTGATCAACGGAGTTATCCGCGGCCTGGGGAATACCCGAGTACCCATGTATATAGCCCTGGCGGCAAATGTCTTTAATATATTTTTTGATTATGTACTCATATTCGGAAAATGGGGCTTTCCGCAGATGGGGGTCAAGGGCGCCGCTCTGGCTACGGGCACCGCCCAGATTCTCGGGTTGATTGTGGGGGTCCTCTACATTTATCGCAGGCGGCACGATCTGCTGCTCTCCCGCAGCAGTTTTTGGCCCCTGCAAAAACCGGTGTTGAAGGGGATCTTCTCCATCAGTATCCCCATGGGTTTAGAAGAGGTGGTCAACAACAGCGCTCGGATGATTTCGATGACCTGGATCGCCGCTCTCGGTCCCATCAGCTTTGCCGCCTTTGGAGCTACCGTGGCAGCTGAATCCTTCTCCTTCATGCCGGGCTACGCTTTTGCTATCGCTGCCACCACCTTAGTGGGGCAGCGCCTGGGCGCCGGCCGAGCGGATGAAGCGAAGCAGACCGGGGTTCTGGCCACGATTATGGCCACGATTTTGATGAGCGCCATCGGCCTCAGTTTCTTCCTGTTTCCGCATTACATCATGCGTGTCTTTGATCCGCCCGAGGCGGAGGTGCTCAGCCTGGGGATCGCCTGTCTGCGCATTGCCGCGGTGGAACAGCCCTTTATCGCCGTGGCTTATACCCTGGGTGGCGCCTTAAAAGGGGCCGGGGATGCGAAAGGACCGCTACTGGCCGGATTTATAGGCAGTTTTTTTGTCCGGCTGCCTCTGGTTTACTTGGTGGTCTATGTTCTCGAGCTCAACGTGATCTACCTCTGGTGGGTTATGGCACTGCAATTTCTGGTGACCATGCTGTTAATGATGCGTCGCTATCGGCGGACAAAATGGCAGCGGTTGGCCCATAAGCCCACATTCAAGGCGGTAGAGGTGTGATAAAATAATAGATGCCTTAGCTGGCGATCTTTATCTACAAAAGGAGCAGTGAGATTTTGCTGAAGAACTTTGTCAAATACTACCGGCCGCATCTACCGTTGTTCATTCTTGATTTCAGCTGCGCATTCGTGATGTCCGGGCTGGATCTCGTCTTCCCGGTAACCGTACAGTGGATCATCGATCGGATTTTGCCGCATCGCGATCTGACCCTGCTGCTCTGGATCTGCGGGGGGTTGCTGGTGCTCTACCTTGTGCGCGCCCTGCTCCAATATATTGTAGATTACTGGGGCCATGTTCTCGGGGTGCGCATGGAATATGATATGCGCCAGGATCTTTTCGATCATATCCAGAAGCTCTCTTTCCGCTATTTTGATAAGACCAAGACGGGCCATATCATGTCGCGCCTGGTGAACGATCTCAATGAGATCTCCGAGCTGGCCCACCACGGGCCCGAAGACCTTTTTATCGCCACCGTTACGCTCATCGGTGCTTTTCTGATCATGATGACGCGCAGTTGGCAGCTCACCCTGCTCGTCTTTTCGTTGATTCCGGTGATGATCTGGTTTACCGTCTCCAAGAATAAAAAAATGCAGACCACTTTCCGCAATGTTCGCCTGCGCGTTGCCGATATCAATGCCCGGGTTGAGGACAGCATCTCCGGTGTGCGGGTGGTCAAGTCTTTCACCAACGAGCGCTATGAAAAAGAGAAATTCGAGCGCGACAATCGCAATTTTCGCCGCTCCAGGCAGAGATCGTTCCGGGTTATGGCCGAGTTTTTCTCCGGGGTCAATCTTTTCTCCAATCTGATCAGCCTCATCGTCGTTCTTTTCGGCGGCTATTTCATATACCGGGGCCAGATCAGCCTCGGTGTACTGGTCGGTTTCCTGCTTTACGTGAATATGTTTTTGCAGCCTATCCGGCGCTTCTCTGTCCTCGTAGAGACCTACCAGCGGGGGATGGCCGGTTTTCACCGTTTTGTGGAGACGCTACAGATCAAGCCGGAGATTGTGGATAGCAGGGAAGCACGCATCGCCGGCCGCCTTGCCGGTGAAATTGTTTTCGACAACGTTACCTTCCGCTACAAGCGTGACCGAGATATATTGAGAGACGTAAGCCTGCGCATTGCCCCCGGCGAGACGGTGGCTCTGGTGGGGCCCTCCGGCGCTGGGAAGACTACGCTTTGCAATCTCATTCCCCGCTTCTACGATATACAGGCGGGGAGTATCAGGATTGACGGTACCGATATCCGCGATTTTACTCAGCGATCGCTGCGGCAGAATATCGGGATCGTGCAGCAGGATGTCTTTCTGTTCAATGGAACAATCAGGGAGAATATCGCCTATGGGAAGCTTGATACCACCAGGGAAGAGGTTATCGCCGCTGCTCGGCAGGCCAACGCCCACGGTTTTATCATGGGCCTGGAGAAGGGTTACGACACCTATACCGGTGAGCGCGGGGTGATGCTCTCGGGCGGGCAGCGGCAGCGCATCGCCATCGCCCGGATCTTCCTAAAAAACCCGCCCATTCTCATCCTCGATGAAGCCACTTCGGCTCTGGACAGCGAAACCGAAGCGATGATCCAGGAGGCCCTCAACAAGCTGTCCCGTGACCGTAGCACCCTGGTGATCGCTCATCGCCTGGCCACGGTGCGCCGGGCCCATCGCATTCTCGTTCTCACCGACGACGGCATCGTCGAGGAGGGCTCCCATGAGCAGCTGCTGGAAAAGGGCGGCTACTATGCCCGGCTCTACCGGGCTCAGTTCGACGGCTTTATCCCCGACATCGCTTGAGAAAAAGGATAAAGAGAGGCCCGCCCAGAATATTATGATCACAATCTGAAGAGCGGGTGATCAACCATGTTAACCGGAGCAGACTGGTGGAAAAAGGCTGTCTTTTACCAGATCTATCCGCGTAGCTATATGGATAGTGATGGTGACGGCATTGGCGATCTGCCGGGTATTATCGAGAAGCTCGACTATCTCAACGACGGCACCGCTAACTCTTTGGGTGTTGACGCCATCTGGTTCAGTCCTTTCTTTAAAAGCCCGGAGTACGACTACGGCTACGACATTGCCGACTACTGCGACATTGATCCTCGCTTCGGCACGCTTGAGGATTTTGATCGTCTCGTCAGCGAGGCCCACCGCCGCGGCATCAGAGTCATGCTCGATCTGGTAGTGAACCACAGCTCCCATGAGCATCCCTGGTTCAAAGAGTCGCGTTCTTCCCGAGACAACCCCAGGCGTGACTGGTATATCTGGCGCGACGGGGTGGGGCCGCGCAACCGTCCGCCAAACAACTGGCGCAACCATTTTTTTGGGCCGGCCTGGACCTACGACGAGCATACAGAGCAATATTATCTGCATTCGTTTTTGCCACAGCAGCCCGATCTAAACTGGTTTAACCCCCAAGTGCGCCGGGCTGTCGACGATGTGGTGCGCTTCTGGCTTGATCGCGGCGCCGACGGCTTTCGCCTCGATGTGGCCCATGTTTACTGCAAGGATGAGCAGTTTCGCTCGAACCCGCCCTTTTACCGCCGGCCGAAAGCTGCAGAGAAGGCTTCCATAGGCGATCTTTCGCTGCCGGTCTATCTTTTCTATCTGCTGGGCCTGCCTGAGCTTCAGGCTAAATTGTACAACCAGCATCACCCCGAGACGCACCGGGTTTTAAAAGAATTTCGCAAGACCCTTGATGAATACCCGGAAAAGACCAGCATCGGCGAAATTGTGGGCCAGGACCCGCGGGTCACCGCCTCCTATTACGGCACCGGCAACGATGAGCTGCATATGAACTTCTATTTCGATCTAACCCACTGCCGCTGGAAGGCGGGAGCTTTCCGCCGCGCCGTGGAACGCTGGGAAAGCCTTTTGCCGGCCGAAGCCTGGCCGGCCTATACCTTCAGCAACCACGATATCGTTCGCGCCATCAGCCGTTTCGGCAGGGGCAGCGACAGTGATGCCCGCGCCCGCCTGCTGGCGATGCTGCTGCTGACGCTGCGGGGGACGCCCTTTATCTACTACGGCGAGGAGATCGGTATGAAAGAGCTGCGGCTGCCGCGGCGGCTGTTGCGGGATCCGGTGGGAAAAAAGTGGTACCCCTTCCACCGTGGCAGGGACGGCTGCCGCTCCCCGATGCAGTGGAAGGGCGGGCACGCCGCCGGCTTCACCTCAGGTGATCCCTGGCTGCCCATCGGGCCGGAGGCAGAGCGGCGCAATGTGGCTTTTCAGGATAAAGACCCCCGCTCGCTTCTCAATTTCTATCGCAGGCTGATCTGGTTGCGCAAGGAGCAGCCCGCCCTGATTACAGGAAGCTACCGCAGCGTTGTCGAGGGGGTTCCCGGCGACTGCTATGCTTACCTGCGCGAAGATAAGGGTAAAAGGTTGCTAGTGGCCCTCAACTTTGCCGCCCGCCGGCGCAAGCTCTGCTTGCCGCCAACGCTCGAGCCCTCCCGGCTGCTTATCTCTACCGCGGAGAGCCGCACAGCAGGGGAGCCGGGGAGCCCCCTGATCCTGGATTCCTACGAGGGCTGTCTACTGGAGCTATAGAAACGTAGTTGAAATATGCTCCGGTATGGTGGTTATATTGTTCCGGATCAGTCAAGGGAGGCGATCATATGGAGATCGAGAATCTATCGAAGGAGCAGCTTCACGAGCTGCTGATCGATTTCGCCAAACGATGGCTGGCTCATGACGGGCTCTGGTTCCAGGCCGTCGAAGGGGCTCACGGCATGGAGGAGGCGATCCGGCTCGATGCCGCCGCCTGGGAACGGTTCACCGTTCTCGAAGCGCGCCGGATCATGAACTTTCTTGGCCTCAGGGAGGGCGGTGGTCT
>DUVX01000156.1 GCA_012840855.1 Bacillota bacterium
ACAATCTGTAATTAAAAGGAATTAGGGATGTGACTTAGGACTACAGACAAGCAAGCCCCAGCGGTATTTTGAAAAAATGTTTTCTGGAATGAGGAAATTTACCCGCTAGGTATTGACACAGTGCCGCATCGGGTAAATTTTACAAAAGCGCTCCCCCGGGTTAAAATATACTGAAACGATAAATAAAGGAAGGTGCTGTCATGCCGAAGCTCACTTTTTTGGGACACGCCTGTTTTTTGATTGAAGGTAAGGGGGGAGAGCGGTTGCTTTTTGATCCCTTTATCTCCGGCAATCCCCTGGCGCCCATCGGCGTTGGTGAGCTCAGTGCCGACTATATTCTGGTCTCCCATGCTCATGCAGATCACCTGGGCGATGCTTATGAGATAGCGGTGAGGGATGATGCCCAGATCATCTCTACCGCCGAGATCGCCGAAGCAGCGCGCAGTGAAGGGTGCCGCGCCCATGCCCTGCATATCGGCGGAAGCCACCGCTTTCCCTTCGGCACCGTCAAGGCGACCCTGGCATTGCATGGCTCTGGCATCGCCGGAGGCCATGCCTGCGGTTTCCTGGTTGAGCACGGCGGTAAAAAGCTCTACTTTGCCGGCGATACCGGGCTTTTTGGCGATATGAGACTCATCGGGGAGCTGCATTCACCCGACCTTGCTCTTTTGCCTATCGGCGATAACTTTACCATGGGGATCGACGACGCCGTCGTCGCCGCCCGCTTTTTGCAGGTGCGCAGGGTGATCCCCTACCACTACAACACCTGGCCGATCATTGAGGCGGATCCACACCTTTTCAAAGAGAAAGTGGAGCAGCAGACGGAAGCAAGCTGTATCGTTCTGCAACCTGGAGAGAGCTGCAGGCTTTAATCCCGGCGTTCCCCTGGCCGTACTACAACTGGCGCGATGGCCGTACCGGGCAGCGACCTACCGGGCTGCAATATGGTGCCCTTTTAGAATGACATCATGTAGGATAGTAGGGACCGTCTGTTCATGCTTTCGAGCCTTGACGCCAGCAGGGGAATTCCTTTATAATATAGATGAACATTTGAACAAATATTCATATATGGGGGTGAGCCCATGGCCCGCAGCGACGGTAAAGACAGCTGCGCCATCTTCTGCATCGATCCGCACAAGGTGAAGCGTATAAAACCGGAATTGCTGCCCGCTGTCCTGGTGCAGCGGCTAGCGGAAACATTTAAGGTGCTCGGCGACGCCACTAGAATCAGGATTCTCGACGCCCTTTCCAGGGACGAACTCTGTGTCTGCGATCTGGCGGCCTTGCTGGAGATGAGCAGCTCTGCGATCTCGCATCAGCTGCGGGTACTGCGGGATGCCAGGCTGGTTAAATATCGCCGGGAGGGGAAGACGGTCTGCTACTCTCTCGATGATGACCATGTTCTGACTCTCTTCGCCCAAGGGCTGGCGCATATTCAGCATACGGCACCCCCGGTGAGGGAGTGAAATAAGATGAAAAACTGTAGTTGCGCCGGTGGAAACGCTGGCTGCCTGACACCGGCAGAGAGGAGCGGCCCGGCAGCCCTGCTGAAAAGCGGTGCAGCCATGCCGGCGGCGGCGGGCGTGCTCTACTTGCTCGCTTTTTTGGTGCGCTTTTTGCCTGCGCTCCCGCCTGTTCCGTTCGCCGGCGAGGCTCTGTTTATACTTTCCTTTATCGTCGCCGGGGCGGGAACACTCCATGAGGCGCTGCGCGATCTCTGGCGGGGGCGGTTACTGCAGGAGTCTTTTCTTATCTCCCTGGCCGGTCTGGGAGCGCTGGCCATCGGTGAGCTGCCGGAGGCGGCGGCGCTGATGATCCTGTTCAACCTCGGCGAGTTCCTGGAGAGCGGCGCCGTGAACCGATCACGGCGCTCTATCGCTGCGCTGATGGAGACAAAGCCGGACTATGCCAACCTGGTAACCGCAGCGGGTGGTGAAAAAAGAGTTAACCCCGAGGCGGTGCAGCCGGGTGAGGAGATCATCGTGCGGCCGGGCGAAAAAATAGCGCTGGACGGTGCGGTTGTTGCCGGCAGCTCCCGGGTGAACAACGCCGCGTTGACGGGGGAGGCGGAGCCGTTACGGGTGAAGGTGGGTGATCCCGTCCTTGCCGGAGCCATCAACGGCCCGGGGTTGCTGCGTATCAGGGTCAGCCGCCCCTTTGGCCGATCTTCCCTGGCGCGGATCTATGAATTAGTCCGGGAATCAGCAGCCCGTAAGGCCCCAACAGAGCGTTTTATCACCACTTTTGCTCGTTATTACACGCCGGCGGTGGTGGCGGGGGCGTTGCTTCTAGCGATCATCCCTCCCCTGGTGCTGCCGGGCGCCGCTTTTGGTCCTTGGCTCTATCGTGCCCTGGTGTTTCTGGTGATCTCCTGTCCCTGTGCCCTCGTTATCTCCATCCCGCTGGCCTATCTGGGCGGAATCGGCGCCGCCTCGAGGGAGGGGATCCTGGTGAAGGGCTCCAATTTTTTGGAGGCGCTGCGCCAGGTTAAAGTAGTCGCTTTTGACAAAACCGGCACAGTTACCGATGGTTTTTACCGGGTCAAAGAGATCCTGCCGGTTCCGGGTATGAGCGCCCCAAGGCTGCTTTACTGGGCTGCTCATGCCGAGGCTTACTCTACCCATCCCCTGGCCCGCTCAATCCGGGAAGCTTACGGGGGGGAGTTGCAGCGCGCAGCGATCTCCGCTTATGAAGAGATCGAGGGTTTCGGGATCAGGGCGACAGTGGAGGGGAAAAAAGTGCTGGCCGGCAGCCTGCGCTTTTTGCAGCAGGAAGGGATCGCCGGTGCCCCGAAAAATTTTTCCGGGAAGGCGGTCCACCTGGCGCTGGAGGGGCGTTACATCGGGGCGCTGATGCTGGCGGAGAGCCTCCGCCCCGGGGCCGCTCTGGCGGTGCGTCAGCTAAAGGGGCAGGGTGTAAAAAGGACCGCCCTTCTCACCGGTGACCAGGGCTCTGCAGCCGAAAAGGCGGCGGATGCGGTGGGGATAGAGTCAGTTTACAGCTCGCTGCTTCCCGAGGAGAAGGTGGCCCATCTGGAAGAGCTGCTGAAAGAGGCCCGCTCACTGGGCGGGAAGCTGGCCTATGTGGGGGACGGGATCAACGATGCCCCGGCGCTCTCCCGGGCTGACATCGGGATCGCCATGGGCGGTGCCGGTTCCGACGCTGCCATCGAGGTGGCCGATGTGGTGATCATGGACGATGCTTTGCCAAAGATCGCCCGCGCGGCCGGGATCGGCGCCTTTACCCACAGTATCGTTCGGCAGAATATCATCTTCGCTCTGGCAGTAAAAGCATTTTTCCTGGCAGCCGGCGCTTTCGGGGCAGCCTCGATCTGGGGGGCTCTTTTCGCCGATCTCGGGGTAACTCTTCTCGCCATCGCCAATACGGCCCGGACGTTTTGGCCCCGCAGGCAGGAAGGACGTCCTTCTCCGGAGAACTATTTACCTTTAGAAGGAAATATTAATCAGACCGGAGGTGTTCTCGATGACAGAGCCGCTCTCCTATGTTCAGATGACGCTGCCGGAGATTGAGGCGCTCGATCGGGAGAAGACGATTGTCTTGATGGCGGTAAGCCCGATCGAGGTTCATGGCCCCCACTTGCCCCTGGGTACGGATGTTTTTGTTGCCGAAGAGCTGCTCCGGCGCTACATCGCCGCCCTGCGGGCTGAGTATCCCGATTACAACCTTGTCACGCTACCGCCGCTTTACCTTGGTTCCGACGCCCTGCCGGTGAAAGGTTCCCTTTCAGTGCCGGCGCCGCTGCTGAGAAAAGTGCTGCTGGCTTATGCCAAGGGCCTGGCGGCGCAGGGGTTCCGGTATCTCTTCCTGGCTGACAACCATGGCGGCCCCCGCCATCAGCTCGGGATCGAGTCGGCTTCTCGCCTGGCCTGGCGCAGGCACCGCTTTTACCTGATCAACCCCTTCAATCTTGATTTTCGGCTCATGGTTCAGCACGACCCCTCCTTTCTGGAGCAGACGGGGCTGCGGCCGGGAAACTGCGGCGATGATGCCGACGCTCATGCGGGGACCAATGAGACTTCGCTGATGCTAAAGGCAGATCCCGCTGGGGTGAGGGATAACTGGCGGGAGGTATCCCCCTCGCTGCCGCCCGCTCCCTCCAGCGCTCTGCTATTTTTGGGGCGGGTTGCCTCTATATTTTCTCGCACCCTCGGCAAAGATCTGGAACATCTCGCTAACACGCTGGCCTGGGTGGGTGATCCCCGGATGAAGCCCTATATGGGCGCCCCAGCCCTGGCCAGCTCGGAAGCCGGCGAGGCCATGCTGAAAGCGCGCACGGAGATCGCTATGGAGCTTTTCCGCCGGGCTCTCCGGGGGGAGAAGATCCGCATAGCACCGATGCTCTGGGGGCTGCGCTTTTTGCAGGCGCTACCGGAATAGGAGTAGCCGCTCCGGGCCGGATCCCGGGATACCCTGAAAAGGCTCAGTGAATTAAAAAATAAAAAAAGCCGGTTATACAAACCGGCTTTTGCTTTCAAACGTTAGCAGCTTAAGATTCGGGGTAATCCGGCGCGGGGATCCCAGAATCTAATTTAACCACGTTTGCCGCCTGAGGGCCGCGGTTTCCCTCGACGATCTCAAATTCGACTTCCTGTCCCTCTTCCAGGGTCTTGAAACCCTCTTCCTGGATCTCCGAGTAGTGCACAAACACATCATTGCCGTCCTCAACTTCGATGAAACCGTACCCCTTTTGGGGGTTAAACCATTTAACCCGACCTTGCATTAAATCAACAACCTCCTAAATTCCCTGCTTCAGGCAGAGTGAATTTCGCTTCGAGATTAACATATAATCAAGCCAAATGCAAGAAGAGGGAAAATTGTTTGGACGGGGCCAGGGCCCGGTGGATTGTTTCTCCCCATTGCGGTATATTTAGGGCGAAGACAATCTCATGGAAACATGCGTAAGGAGGGGGACGATGATCGCCGGTGTAGGGGTGGACCTTGTTTCGATCGGGAGGATCGAGAGCGCTTACCGGCGGCGGCCGCGGCGCTTTTGCCGGCGCCTCTTCAGCACCGCCGAGCTAGCGCTGCTGATGCCGCGGCGCCCCCTCTTTCCGGCGATGGCGGCCCGCTTTGCTGCCAAGGAGGCGGTCCTAAAGGCGATGGGCTGCGGAATCGGCCCCGCCGCCTGGCGCGAGGTGGAGATCATCGCCGCGCGGGGGAAACAGCCGCAGGTGCGTCTTTCGGGAAAAGCCGCTGCCCTGGCCGCCCGGGACGGTATTACCGGATTCGCTCTCTCCATGACCCACGAGCCTCCCTTTGCAGGCGCCATCGCCGTAGCCTACCGGAGAGTTCCCGGGAAGTAGGGAAGACTACCCTTTCGCCCGCATCAGGTTGAGCAGGCCGCCGGCCCTAATTATCTCCAGCTGTCGTGGTGAGAGTCGATGTTTCACCGTAAACTTGTACCCTTGCGTCTCGTTGGCGATGCAGATGCCGTCTTGACCGAGCTGATCTGGCAGGTTATTGATAACGAGGCGATCGTCCCGGCGCAGCCTATCGTAATCCTGCGGTGAATCGAAGAGCAGGGGCAGGATCCCAAAATTGATCAGGTTTGTATGATGAATACGGGCAAAAGATTTGGCAAGCACAGCTTTAACCCCGAGATGCATCGGTGCCAGGGCAGCGTGCTCCCGGCTCGATCCTTGGCCGTAATTTTCGCCGCCGGCGATGAGTCCGCTACCGGCCTCGCGGGCTCGCTGCGAAAAGCTTTCATCGAGGGGTGCAAAAACGAACTCGCTGATGGCCGGAATATTGGAACGCAGCGGCAGGATTTTGGCCCCCGCGGGCATGATCTGGTCAGTGGTAATATTATCTCCCGTTTTCAGCAGCACCGTCATCGAAAGTGTGTCCGGGAGGGCGCTGTTCAGGGGAAGAGGGCGGATATTGGGGCCGCGGATGATCTTCACTGCGCCGCCATCTTCAGGCGGGGTGATGATCATGCGGTCATCGATGATCACCGGCATTTCGGGGAGGTCGGGGAACTCGCCCCACCGGCGGGGGTCGGCAATCCGGCCCTCCAGGGCGCTCACCGCCGCTACCGCGGGGCCGCTGAGATAGACCCCGGCGTCGGCGGTGCCGCAGCGCCCCTGGAAATTGCGGTTGAAGGTGCGCAGAGATATCGAACCCGAGGGGGGGGCCTGTCCCATCCCGATGCAGGGGCCGCAGGCCGACTCGAGGATTCGCGCCCCCGCGGCGATGAGCTTCTCCAGGGCCCCACAGCGCGCCAGCATCATTAATACCTGGCGCGAGCCGGGGGAGATTACCAGGCTGGTCCGCGGGTGAACGGTGCGGCCTTCAAGGATCGTCGCCGCCAGGAGCAGATCCTGAAAGGAGGAGTTGGTGCAGCTGCCGATGGCCACCTGATCCAGCGGCATTGGCCCGATCTCGTTGATGCTTTTCACCGCATCAGGGCTGTGCGGACAGGCTGCCAGCGGTTCAAGCCGATCCAGGTCCAGGGTGATCTCATCATCGTAGCGGGCCCCCGCATCGGCCTGGAGTTTTCTCCAGGCTCCCTCTCTTCCCTGCGCGGCCAGAAAGCGGCGCGTCTGTTCATCGCTGGGAAAAAGAGAAGCCGTTGCCCCCAGCTCTGCACCCATATTCGTGATCGTTGCCCGCTGGGGTACCGTCAGCCCGGCTACACTGGGCCCGCCGTACTCGATGATCTTGCCCACGCCGCCTTTCACCGTAAGGCGGCGCAGAAGCTCCAGGATGATATCCTTCGCTCCCACCCAGGGGGGCAGCGCCCCGACGAGGTTTACCCGCATAACTTCGGGGACATCCAGGTAGAAGGGGCCGCCGGCCATGGCCACCGCTACGTCAAGGCCGCCGGCGCCGATAGCGAGCATACCGAGGCCGCCCCCTGTGGGGGTGTGGCTGTCGGAACCGAGCAGCGTCTTGCCGGGGATGCCGAATCGCTCCAGGTGGACCTGGTGGCAGATCCCGTTGCCGGGTCGTGAAAAATAGATTCCATAGCGGGCGGCTACAGACTGCAGGTAGCGGTGATCATCGGCATTCTCGAAACTGCCCTGAAGGGTATTGTGATCGATATAGCTGACGGAGAGCTCGCTGCGTACCCGCTCCGCGCCCATCCTTTCAAATTGCAGGTAGGCCATGGTGCCGGTGGCATCCTGGGTCAACGTCTGATCTATCTTTATCGCGATCTCCCCGCCCGGTCGCAGCTGACCGGAGAGGAGGTGCTCCTTTAAAATTTTGGCGGTAAGGTGATCGGCCATGGGAGATCCTCTCCTAACAATATTTACTCTTGAAGACGCTAAAACTATAGCAAACGGTACCGTCAGCGTCAACAGCGCCCCCCGGCCCGGGATGAGTAAAAATCAGCAAAATTTGTTCTTGACAGCGATAAATTGCGGTGCTATTCTTTTAGCGAGGAAGGAGTTTTCTTTTTAGAGCATAATCCCGACTAGATTGGTCGGGTATAGCAGGAGAGGTTGTATGAAACTATCAGCCAGGGTGGAGTACGGTGTCAGGGCGATGAGTGTTTTGGCTTTGCATGATCGCTCCGGCCCGCTGTCTTTAAGGGAGATCGCTCGTAGCGAGCAGATCTCTTTTCAATTCCTTGAGCAGATCTTCCTCGATCTGCGCCGGGCGGGGCTGGTCGGTAGCGTCAGGGGAGCCAAAGGGGGATACTACCTTGCTCTCCCCCCCGGGGAAATCAATGTGGGCGATATTGTGCGGGCCCTGGAAGGGCCGATTACACCGGTGGACTGTCTTGCCGGTCATCAGGGCCGCGAGGCACGCTGTCACCGCAGCGAGGCCTGCCGGACCCGTCATGTTTGGGAAAAGCTGCGGGATCGGATCAACGAGGTTCTAGACGGTGTTTACCTCGATGAGCTGATCGGGCCCGCTGAGGGCCGGCTGATGGTAAGAGCCGGCAACCACTAGGGAGGTTGAAGCTTTGCAAGAACGCCTGGTTTATCTGGATCATGGGGCCACTTCGCCGCTGCGCGAGGAGGTCTTGGAGGCGATGCTGCCTTTTCTGAAAGAGCGGTACGGCAACCCCTCGAGCCTGCATTCACCGGGCCGGGTGATCCGGCAGGCCGTTGAGGAGGCGCGGGAAAAGACAGCGCTCGCGCTGGGGGCCGAACCCGATGAGATTTTTTTTACTTCCGGGGGGACCGAATCCAATAATATTGCGATCAGGGGTGCGGCGCGGGCCCGGCGGAGCAAGGGACACCTGATTACCACCTCTATCGAGCACCACGCTGTTCTGGATGTCTGTAAAGGGCTTGCGGAAGACGGTTTTTCGGTTACCTACCTGCCGGTGGACCGTTATGGCCTTGTCAGTCTGGAGATGGTAGAGAAAGCTCTCCGGCCTGATACTTTTATGATCTCAATCATGATGGCGAACAATGAGGTCGGTACCATTGAGCCGGTGGCCGAGATCGGTGCACTGGCCCGTGAGCGGGGGGTCCTCTTCCATACCGACGCTGTTCAGGCCGTGGGCCAGATCCCCCTGGATCTGCGCGAACTTAAAATAGACCTTCTCACTCTTTCAGCACACAAATTCAACGGCCCCAAGGGAGTGGGGGCGCTCTATGTGCGCCGGGGAACCCCCGTGGCGCCGCTCTATGACGGCGGCGGGCAGGAAAAAGCGCTGCGGCCGGGCACCGAAAATGTACCCGGGATCGTAGGGCTGGCCCGCGCTCTGGAGCTGGCCGTGGAGGAGCTTCCCGAAAAAACCCGGCATCTTCTGGCGCTGCGCCGGCGGCTTATCGAGGGCCTTCTGGCAATGGATGATACCGTGCTCAACGGGCATCCCACCGCCCGTCTACCGGGCAATGTCAACGTCAGCTTCAACTATATTGAGGGCGAAGCGTTGCTCCTGGGGCTTGACCTGGAGGGGATCGCCGCTTCCAGCGGTTCGGCCTGCACCGCCGGCTCTCCGGAGCCCTCCCATGTCCTTCTGGCGATGGGGCTGGGCCACCAGCTTGCCCGGGGTTCCCTCCGCCTGACCCTGGGACGCGAGAATAGCGACGCCTGCCTTGATCATCTATTTTCTGTACTGCCGCCGCTTGTAGAGAGATTGCGGAAGATGTCGGCGCTTTATCCCGGGCAAAGTTAAAGGGAGGCTGGATCAATGTACAATGAAAAGGTAATCGATCATTTTACCAACCCGCGCAACGCCGGCAAGATGGCGGAAGCCGACATCATCGGCGAGGCGGGGAGCTTCAAATGTGGCGATACGATGAAAATCTACCTGAAAATCGAACAGGGCAGGATCAGCGATGTCAAATTCCAGACCTTCGGTTGCGGTGCCGCCATCGCCAGCAGCAGCATGCTTACTGAGATGGTCAAGGGTAAAACCTTAGAAGAGGCGCAGCGGATCACGAACGAGGATGTTGCCCTAGAACTGGGCGGGCTGCCCCCGCTGAAACTGCATTGCTCCAACCTGGCCGCCGACGCCCTGCGCGATGCGATCAGACGGTATCGGGAAAAGGTTTAAGGCGTTCCCCCACCCGGGTGCCGCCCGGAGCGGCGCATAATTCCCTTCCTCCGGCATATAGTTTAATGTTTCGGCGGGAGGGATATTTTTGTTCAAAAGACGCCGCAGCCGATGGAGCCCGGACTGGCGGGCAAAGAGGCTGAAAAAGAAAAGGGGCACGAAAAAAGGGGATCTTTTTCAGAGTTTGCGGCGGCATAAAATACTGGCCGCCGCGGTGCTGCTTCTGGCGCTGTTGGTGGCGAGCCAGGCCCTGCCGCGCCGCAGCGCTTTGAAACAGACTGCTCCCCCGGGCGGAGCGGCTGCTGTCCCCCTGATCTTTTATGAGACCCTTCTCGGCCGGGAGCTCCCCGGCCTGCCGGCGCCGCCGGTGAATCTGCGCTCTTGGGTGGCTAGACCGCTGGGAACAGCTCTCTATATATTTACAGGGATCGATCCCGCTGATCCCTGCTCCCTGCTCGATCTTGAGCTGGGGGTGGGGCGGGGGGTTTCCTTGCAGGCCCTGGCCTCCGTGGGGGGCGACGGCGATGAGCCTTTGCCGGGAAGTAAACCGGGAGAATCAGAGCACTGTTACCCGGGAGAGGCCCTCTTTCCTTTTCCCCTCTCCAGGAAGAACCGGGCGAGTATCCTGCTCTACCACACCCACGGTTCCGAATCGTTCATCCCCGGCGACGCCTCCCCGGGAAAAAACCCCACCGTCATTACGGTGGGAGAGGAGCTTGTCCGGATACTGGAAGAAAATTACGGTATTACGGTGCTTCATCACCGCAACATCTATGATCTGCCCCGCCGCGATGCATACAAAAAGGCCCGTCCGGCGGTAGAGAAGATAATCGAAGAAAACCCCGATTTTGAACTGGTCATCGATCTGCATCGTGATGGGATTCCCCGCTCCAAAACTACCGCCACCCTGGGGGATCGGAAGCTGGCAAAGATCCTTCTTGTTCACGGCCGACGCAACCCCGAATCCGATAAAAATCTTGAATTCGCCCTTTGCCTGCAGCGCGAGCTGGAGGCGGTGATGCCTTCGCTGTCCCGGGGCATCATCTACCAGGATTTTGTCTACAACCAGGATCTGCACCCCTACGCCATCCTCGTCGAGGTGGGTAGCCATGAGAACAGTATCGACGAGGCTCTGCTCACCCTGCCCTACCTCGCCGAGGCCATCGCCCGCACCTACTGTATCTTTTTCCTGCAGGATTGAATATCCCGCCCCCCTTCCGTAAATCTTATCTAGAAAAGCTTTACCGGAGGGGGAACTACCGATGCGTGAGCCTGTTGCCTGGCTGGGAATATTGCTCTTCACCGTGGTGCTGCTTTACGGCGGCCTCAATCTTGCTGAAGGGGGTATCACCGCCATATCCGCCCCGGCACCCGCCGAGGGGGCGTTCCTGGTGCGCTGCGATCCCGGGGCCGGTCCCGGGATTACGGTGATCTTTGCCGGCGGGACCATACGTCTCTATCTGCGCGAAATCGGCAGTTATATCGAGCAGTGGAGGGACAGGTTTAGCAGGTAATATTTATGCGGCAAAATCCTTGACAAAAGCCGGGCCGGATGATAATTTGTAAATAGAAAATTAGCACTCGATGTCTTGGAGTGCTAAGGCGCAGGGGAGATGCCCGGTGGAACTCAACGAAAGGAAAAAAAGGATTTTGTATGCCGTTGTGGCAAACCATATCCAGACGGCAGAGCCTGTGGGTTCGCGGACCGTAGCTCGGGCTTATCGTATCGGGCTCAGCTCAGCCACGATACGCAATGAGATGGCCGATCTGGAAGAGATGGGCTATCTGGAGCAGCCCCATACCTCGGCGGGGCGGATCCCTTCCCAAAAAGGATACCGCTACTATGTGGATAACCTCATGGGCGATGGGCAGCTCACCGAGGAGGAGGAACTCTCCATCAGCCGCTCCCTGGGTCTGGAGAAGATGCGTGAGATCGAGCAGATCATCGCCAATGCGGTAAAAGTTTTGTCATCGGTGACCAACCAGACATCACTGATCATGGGGCCGCAATTTCAAAAAAGCACCTTTCAGCAGATGCGGATCCTTCCCCTGGACGATCGAAGGGGGCTCGTTGTTCTGATCACCGACAGCGGCTTCATCAAGAACAAGGTCATCGAGCTCGATCAGAGCCTCTCTCCCGCCGAGCTACATCAGGTGGTTACCTATCTGAATCAGAAACTTTACGGCCTCACCATCGATCAGGTGACCACTTCGCTGATCAACGAGCTGAAACGCGATCTTTTCAGGCGCCTGGAGATTCTCGAGCAGGCCTTTATCCTGCTCGAAGAAAGCCTGCGGGAAGAGCGGCAGGCCCGCGTTTTTTTGGGTGGGACGACGCATATTTTGACCCAGCCCGAATTCAAGAGCGTTCAGAAAGTTCACCAGATGCTCTCTCTTTTCGAGCAGGAGGCGCTTTTGTTTGAGATTTTGGAGCAGGATCTGGCGAAAGATGATATTGTTGTCAGGATCGGGACGGAAAATAAATACGAAGATATTCAGGAATGCACCCTGATCACGGCGGCCTACAAGATTGACCGGCGTATACTGGGCTCGGTGGGGGTAATCGGCCCCACCAGGATGGATTACCAGTGGGTTATCGCTGTTCTGCGCCGCCTTGTCGATCAGTTGAATCAGACATTGAGCTCAAATCGATAAATGAGGGTCATCAAAAAAAGAACAGGAGCCAGCAACAGTATGGAAAAGGAGAAAAAAGAAAAGGTAGATCTGGAGGGAGAGGCCGGAGCGGCTGACGCTGAGAAGGGTACCGGCGGGGATGTGGGGGGCGCTCCCGGCGGGGAGCCGGGGGAGCGGGCCGATGGGGACGACTGGGCCCGCGAGAAAGAAGAGCTGATCAACCTGGTGCAGCGCAAGCAGGCCGATCTGGATAATTTTCGCCGGATCAGCCGGAACAAAGAAAAAGAGATCAGGGACTATGGTCTTTTAGAATTTTTGAAGAAACTGCTTCCGGTGTTGGATAATCTGGAGCGTGCCCTGGCTACCGCCTGCGGGGATGAGTCGGTTCCCGAAGCTCACTATAAGGGCCTGGTCATGATCCAGAAGCAGATCCTGCAGCTCCTCGAGCAGGAAGGCGTGGAACCGATCGAAGCTCTGGGGAAACCCTTCGATCCTCACTTTCACGAGGCGGTTATGCGCAGCGCAGAAAGTGAGGGCGAAGCGGACTGCGTGGCTGAGGAGATCCAGAAGGGCTACCTTTATAAGGAACGTGTTTTGCGTCCCTCCAGGGTGGTTGTAAAGTAAATAAATAGAAGAGCGAACTGTTAAGGAGGTTTTCATGATGAGCAGAGTGGTAGGGATTGATCTGGGCACGACAAATTCAGCGATTGCGGTAATGATGGGCAGCGAGCCCGAAATTATACCCAATGCCGAGGGGAGCCGCCTCACTTCATCGGTAGTCGCTTTTAGCAAAGACGGCCAGCGCCTGGTGGGGCAGGTGGCCAAGAGGCAGGCGATCACTAACCCGGAGAGGACGATCCTGTCGATAAAACGGGAGATGGGTACGAGCCACCGGGTTCAGATCGACGACAAGAAGCTCACGCCGCAGGAGATCGCAGCGATGATCCTGCAGAAGCTGAAAGCCGATGCGGAAAACTACTTAGGCGAAAGTGTTACCCGGGCCGTCGTCACCGTGCCGGCCTATTTCAGCGACAGTCAGCGCCAGGCGACCAAGGATGCCGGGACGATTGCCGGGCTGGAGGTGCTGCGCATTATCAACGAGCCCACCGCAGCGGCGCTGGCCTACGGTCTGGATAAGAAGGGAGAGCAGAAGATCCTCGTTTTCGATCTCGGCGGCGGCACCTTCGATGTCTCCCTGCTCGAGCTCGGTGACAATGTCATCGAAGTGCTCGCCACCAGCGGTAATAACCGGCTGGGCGGCGACGATTTTGATGATCGCATTGTCAAGCATGTCGCTGCCGAGTTCAAGAAAGAGCAGGGGATCGATCTACTTCAGGATCGGATGGCTCTGCAGCGGCTGAAGGAGGCGGCGGAGAAGGCCAAGATCGAGCTCTCTTCGGTAACCTCCACCGACATCAACCTTCCCTTTATCACGGCGACACAGGCTGGGCCGAAGCATCTGGAGATGAGCCTGACGCGGGCCCGTTTCGAAGAACTCGTCGCTGATCTGGTGGAGAAAACTATGGAGCCCACCCGGCAGGCGCTCTCCGATGCCGGGCTAGATACCGACCAGATCGATCATATTATCCTCGTGGGCGGCTCCACGCGGATCCCGGCCGTACAGGAAGCGATTCGCCGCCTCCTCGGCAAGGAGCCCCATAAAGGGGTCAACCCCGATGAGGTTGTTGCCCTGGGCGCCGCCTACCAGGCTGCGGTCCTCGCTGGCGAAGCGAAGGATATCCTGCTTCTCGATGTAACCCCGCTCTCACTGGGAATCGAGACTCTGGGCGATGTTTATACCCGGATCATCGAGCGCAACACCACTATTCCCACGACCAAAAAACAGATCTTTTCCACCGCTGCCGATAACCAGACCAGTGTGGAGATTCATGTGCTCCAGGGAGAGCGCGCGCGGGCTTCGGCCAACAAGACCCTGGGCCGGTTCATGCTCGACGGCATCCCCCCGGCGCCGCGCGGCTTGCCGCAGATCGAGGTCAGCTTTGATCTCGATGCCAACGGTATCGTCAATGTCTCGGCGAAAGATCTTGCTACCAACAAAGAGCAGCATATTACGATCACCTCTTCCAGCGGCCTGGAAAAAGAGCAGATCGACAAGATGATCAACGACGCGGAGACCTACGCGGAAGAAGATCGCAAGTGGCAGGAGCTGGCGGAGGCGCGCAACAAAGCTGATGCTCTCGCTTACCAGGCGGAAAAGACGCTAAAGGAGCTGGGCGATAAGGTGGAGCCGGCGAAAGCGGAAGAGGCGCGCAAGGCGGCAGAAGAGCTAAGGGAAGCGGCCCGCGGAGAAGATCTGGAGAAGATCAACGGGGCTATGGATAAGCTGAACGGCTACTTGCATGAGCTTTCGGCCAAACTTTATGAGCAGGCCCGTGCCGCTCAGACTGATGGCGAGGCTGCGCCCAGCGGGGAGACTCCCGGTGAAGCGCCGGGGGCGGGCGGGGACGAAAATGTGGTCGACGCCGACTTTGATATCAAAGATGATGATGCCGATAAGTAGGCCGGAGGGAATGAGTGAAGTAGATGGCTGGAGATAAAAGGGATTACTACGAGATTCTGGGGGTTGAGAGGGGCGCCTCGGCTGACGAGATCAAGAGGGCTTACCGCAAGCTGGCCCGCCGCTATCATCCTGACTTCAACAAAAGCGATCCCCGGGCCGAGGAAAAGTTCAAGGAGATCAACGAGGCTTACGAGGTTCTCTCCGACCCCCAGAGGCGGGAGCGCTATGATCATTTTGGTCATGATGAAAGTGTTGGGGCCGGCGGTTTCGGCGGCTTTGGCGGCTTCGGTGATCTTGGAAGCATCTTCGAGGATATTTTTGGCGGCTTCGGTGATTTTGGGCGCCGCCGCCCGCCGGGGCCGGAGCAGGGCAAACACCTGCGTTACGATCTGGAGATCACCCTGGAGGAGGCCTTCAATGGCGGCGCGAAGAAGATCCGGGTGCCCCGCACGGAGAGCTGCCCGGAATGCGGCGGCAGTCGGGCCCGCCCCGGCACCAAACCGGAGAAATGCCCCGCCTGTGGCGGCAGCGGTCAGCAGCAGGTCACCCGCAATACTCCCTTCGGTCGGATGGTGAACGTGCAGACCTGCCTTCACTGCGCCGGAAGGGGCACCGTGGTAAAAGAGCCCTGCCCGGCCTGCCGCGGTGAGGGCTGGATTGTGCGCGAAAGGACCATCGAGGTAAAGATACCGCCGGGCATCGATCACGGCACCCGCTTGCGGGTTCCGGGTGGCGGCGAGGCAGGGGTGCGCGGCGGCCCACCGGGCGATCTTTTTGTTGTCGTCTCTTTGCGGCGGCACAAGCTTTTCCGCCGCGAGAAGGACGATCTGCTCTATGAACTTCCCCTGCAGATGGCCCTGGCGGCTCTCGGCGCTGAGGTGGAGGTGCCGACTCTTGAGGGAAAAGCTGTGCTCAAGCTCCCCCAGGGAACCCAGCCCGGGGCAGTTTTCCGCCTGCGAGGAAAGGGGATGCCCCGTCTCTATGGCCGGGGGAAAGGGGATCTGCGGGTAAAAGTCGACGTAGTTGTCCCGAAACGGCTGAGCGCCAGGGAAAAGGAGCTCCTGACGGAGCTGGCCCGGCTCGGCGCTTCCGAAGAGAAGGGGAAAGGTTTTATCAGCCGGATGAAAGATGCTTTCGGGGGCTAACGGCTTCCTGAGGAGAGATAATGCGCTATTTTTTTAAAGAGGGAGCGGCCCTCGAAGCGGGGAAAGTAATTGATCTGGACCCGGAGGATTTGAAGCATGCCCACCGGGTGCTCCGCTTGCGCGGGGGGAGCACCGTGGTGATAGCCGATGGGCAGGGAACCGCTTTTCAGGGGATCGTGGAAGAGATGAGCCCCGAAAAAGGGTCGGTCCGGCTGATCGGCACACCGCTGCCTTCGGTCGAATCGCCGCGGCGGATCATCCTTCTCCAGGGCCTGGCCCGGGGGGAGAAGATGGATCTTATCGTCAGGCAGGCGGTGGAGCTGGGGGTAGTGCAAATTGTCCCCGTCATCACCGGGCGCAGTATTCCCCGTTTCAGCAGATCGCAGGAGGAGGGGCGCCTGAAGCGCTGGCGCAGCATCGTCCGCGCGGCGGCAAAACAGTGTCGCCGCGCTGCCCTACCCGGGATATCTCCGATCTGCAATTTCGAGGATGCCCTCGAATTGCCCGGCGGTCAAAGGGCGCTGGTCCCCTGGGAGGGAGAGAAAGAACGGGCGCTGGATCAGTTTTTAAAGCAGCAGCCTCCGGAAGGGCAGGAGGCTGTTTTTATCTTTATCGGCCCTGAGGGTGGTTTCAGCGCGTCGGAGATCAGCGCATTGACCGCTGCCGGGGCTTCTACGGTCCATCTGGGGCCGCGCATCCTTCGCACCGAAACGGCGGCGGCGGTTACCATCGCCCTGGTGCAGGCGGCCTGGGGAGATCTGGGGGTGAGCGGGAAATGAACAGGAAAAAGGTGGCCTTTTTTACCCTCGGGTGCAAGGTTAATTTTTGTGAAACCGAGGCGCTGCAGTCCCTTTTCGAGAAGGAGGGCTACCGGATTACTGATTTCAAGAAGGCTGCAGATGTCTACGTGATCAACACCTGCACCGTTACCGGCCTGAGCGATCACAAATCGCGCAAAGCCATCCGCCGTGCTCGGCGCCGATCGCCGGAGGCGATCATCGTCGCCACCGGATGCTACGCCCAGGGTTTTCCCGGGGAGATCAGAGAGATGGAGCAGGCCGATCTGATCATCGGCACCAGAGGGCGGGAAAATCTGCCCCGGATCATCGCCTCGCTCGAGAGGGGCCAGGTGCAGGAACTGGTGCGCCCTTACGGTCCCAACGGCTCTTTCGAGCTGCTTCCGGCAGCTCGCCGCCGGGGTCGGTCGCGGGGATTCTTGAAGATACAGGAGGGCTGCACCCAGGGCTGCACTTACTGTATCATCCCCACAACCCGGGGGCCGCTGCGCAGCCTGCCCCCCGATGAAGCGATCGAGCGCGCCCGACTTATGGTTGCAAGCGGTTACCGGGAGATCGTCCTCACGGGGATTCATCTCGGCCTTTATGGAGCCGATCAGGAGGGTCTCAGCCTGGGGTCGCTTCTCGGCGAGCTCGAAAAAATTGAGGGGTTGGCGCGGATCCGGCTTAGCTCCATCGAACCCTCCGATGTGACCCGCGAACTGGCTGAAAGGCTGTTCTCCTCGTCGAAGATCTGCCCCCACCTCCATATCCCCCTGCAGAGCGGGGATGAAGAGATCCTCCGGCGGATGAACCGCCCCTACACCCCCGAAGAATATCTTTACCTCGTCCGATGGCTCCGGGATATGAAAAGCGATCTGGCAGTAAGCGCCGATGTCATGGTGGGTTTTCCCGGTGAAACCGAGGAGCACCACCGGCGCAGCCTCGCTTTTGTTGAGGCGATGCGCTTTAGCCGCCTGCATGTCTTTGCCTATTCGCCCCGCCCGGGGACGGTTGCCGCCGGGCTCACTGGTCAGGTTGATGGGGCGGACAAAGAGCGGCGCAGCCGTGAGATGATCAATTTGGGACAGCGGATGGCGGCGGCGTTCAGGCGTAAATTTATCGCCACCACTCAGGAGGTGCTCATTGAAAAGGTGCGCCCCTATCATTTTGGCGAGGGCTTTACTCCGCACTATCTGCGCACCAGAGTGGCACTGGAAGGTAGGGGCAAGGGGTGGCCGGGGCGGATCATACCCGCCCGCCTGGAAAAAGTTGAGGGGCCCTATCTCCTGGGAAAGACATAAACAGTTTTGCGATGCATAGAATGATCGTATAAGTCCCTTAAAGAAGGGAAGTGCTTCTGATGCATCGTTTTTTTGTCATTGAGGCCAGGCGGCTGCTGCCCCTTTTGTTTCTGTTGGTCCTTCTGGTGAGCCTCTCCATCTACGACAATTTTTTTCGTGAATTCCCGGTAGTCGCTCCTGATGAAGCGGAACCGAAGGCGGCGATCACCTTTGTGACCGCTGATCGCGGCGAGCTCAGTGCGCCGACCGCTTTCGAGGTGATCACTTCGATGGAAGATTGGTCACAGCTCCAGGAGGGCAACAGCGCCCTGCCCGATTACCCCTTCAACCCCGCCTATGAGTATGCTGTCAGCGCAACAAATAGCGAAATTCAAAATGTGCAGGTTTACCCGCAAGAGGATGGGATCGTCCAGGTTCAGGTCAGGGTCAGCGAGGAGCCCTTCAGCTATCACCTGATCACCCTGGAGCGGGAAAAAATAGGGGAGCAGACCCGCTGGCTCTTCCTCGATGAGAAGGATCAGATCATCCGCGAGATCCGCCTTCCCGACGGCAATGGCGCACTGCAGGACGAAGCGCCTTCGGAACTTGCGCCGGAAGCATCGAAGAGCGATTAGCGATCCGCTGGCCCGAAGCTTTCCTCGATCAGTGCGGCCAGATCGGCCAGTGTGCCCCGGTGATCGTGGGGCAGGGCATCCCTGCCGTGGTCGATGATCTCCCCCTCCACCAGAAACGTGCCCATGCCTGTTTTTGCGGCGCCGATATCCTCCAGGGTGTCGTTACCCGCCATCAGGCATTGTTCCGGGGGGATTCCGATCTTCTCAGCGATCTCCAGGTAATATTCCTGGTGGGGTTTGCAGGAGTGCGTATTCTCCAGGGTGGTAATATGATCAAAATAATCGGCGGAAAGCCCGCCCCAGGAGAGACGCTCGAAGGCAGCGCTGCGGGGGAAAACCGGCTGTGTCGCCAGCACCACTTTACGGCAGCGCTTTCGAGCGGTCTCCAGCACCTCCCGGGCATGAGAACGGGGTTTGCTCATCGCTTGCAGCCGGGGGAATTCTGCCCTGTAAAAATCCTCGATGAGCGGGTCGAGCGCTTCCCGCTCCATCCCCACCCGGCGGCAAAAATCGGCGAAAAAGACGTCCTCATTGGACTGTTCGCAATCTTTGCAGCCTATCGTATGCATCGTCGCCGCCAGCAGATGCGCAGCAAACTTTTCCGGCGGAAAGCGGTCCTCAAAATAGCGCGCCATCGCTTCGATATAAGCGGGGACAAAGCGGCCCAGATCCAGTCTGAGCAGGGTTCCATCGAGGTCGATCAGCAGCGCCTCGTAGCGGCGCTGCGGCGCTGGCCCTGCCTGGTTATCCCTCATTATCTGCTTCGTCATCTTCATCGCTCAGCGCTTCACTGAACTTCTGCAGCAGGGTAGGATCGATAAGATCGGCAGTAGCTTCGCCGATGATTCCCTGGATATCCCCCATAAGTCTGCTAAAGCGAAACTCGGCATCGAGAAAACGTTTCACCGTTAAATTAAGGTTAAGCACTTCAAATAGTTTTTCCAATTTTTCTCTTTGCTCCGGGGCCACTTCCAGCCCGGCGAGCTCTTGTTTTTGCAGGCGAAATTGCTCTTTGCGAAAATCGATGAGCATTTCGCGGGCGGCGCTGTCTTCGGCGATCAGCTTTTGCGCCTCGCTGTATTCCTTAAGCTCCGGCGAATTCTGCAGCGCCCGTGTTAGCTGGCGGGCGGCATCATAAGGATTCAATATCTACACCTCTTTCTATGGGGTGGGCCACTGCCTTTTTATAGAACAGCAGACTGGCGGCTTTCTTCCAGTCGCGCCCCCCTCCATTTTCCCTGATCCGGCTACATTATAGCTTAATTTAACAGAGCGGTGCAAGGCGGCGTCGGGGAAAAATATCCTGCGAAAAAAAGGTAAAAGCGCGGCCCATAACGAATAAAATAACTATACTACCGCAGCCTGTTTTTCAGGGCGGCTACTCTGTGCTATAATTGCACCATTACAGGTCGGGGGGTCAGGAATGACTGCTGATTGTTTATTTTGTCGTATCGTTAACAAGGAGAGCGAAGCGGAGATAGTCTACGAGGACGATGAAATTATTGCCTTCAAGGATATCTATCCCGCCGCGCCGGTACACCTGCTTATTGTGCCGCGCAGGCATATTCCCACCCTGGCTGATCTGGAACCGGGGGATACTCCGCTGGTGGGCCGCCTGGTGGAGGTAGCCAACGATCTGGCCCGTTCTTTCAACCTGGATCGTGCCGGCTACCGCCTGGTGATCAATTGCGGCAAAGAAGGTGGACAGGTGGTCTATCATCTGCATCTGCATCTCCTGGGAGGTAAAGCGTTATCGCCTGCCATCGCTGAGGGGCGAGGAATTTAGAGAGCCTTTTCGTTGCGGTGGTTTGCGCAGAGAGGGGGGTAGATTATGGCTGAAATCAAAGTCGGGAAGAACGAATCTCTTGACAGGGCCCTCAGAAGGTTTAAAAAAAAGTGTGCCCGGACAGGCATTCTGTCGGAAGCACGGCGCCGGAGACACTATGAAAAACCGAGTGTGCGCCGCAAGAAAAAGTCAGAAGCGGCGCGAAAGAAACGCCGTTTCCGTTAACGGTCCGATTTCACGCAGTAGCTGCCGTTTGGAACTCGTTGTTTACCCCCTGGAATGCGATTAGCCTGCCAGATAAAGCCCGGTTTTGCCGCCGGGCTTCTTTATCCCCAATCGT
>DUVX01000157.1 GCA_012840855.1 Bacillota bacterium
AAAACCCACCGCGGGACAACGTACAATAGCTATCTGATTATCGATGAGAAGATCACCCTGGTGGATGCGGTCTATGCCCCCTTTGCCGGGGAGATGCTGGAGCGGATCAAGCGGCTCATCGATCCCTCGCAAATCGATTATATCGTGGTCAATCATGTGGAAACCGATCACAGCGGGGCCCTTCCCGAGCTGATGAAGCTGGTCCCCCATGCGCAGATCTTCTGTACGGCCCGGGGCAAGGCGGGCCTGCAGAAACATTACTACGGGGATTGGGACTACCGGGTTGTGAAAAGCGGTACCGAGCTGTCGCTGGGGAAGCGCACCCTTAGCTTTATCGAGGCGCCCATGCTGCACTGGCCCGACAGTATGTTCACCTATATCAAGGAAGAAGCGCTGCTCATGCCTAACGATGCTTTCGGGCAGCATCTGGCGAGCTCGTTTCGTTTCGACGACGAGGTGGACAATGATCTGATCATGGCGGAGGCATCGCGCTACTATGCCAACATCCTCTACCCGCTGAGTAAACTCGTCCTTAAGAAGCTGGACGAGGTGGCGGCCCTCGATATCCCCATCTCCATGATCGCCCCCAGCCATGGGGTGATCTGGCGGGAAAATCCGGGGCAGATCATCGAGGCCTACCGGCGCTGGGCTTCCGGCGTTTGGCAGCCCCGCGCTGTTGTGGTCTACGATACCATGTGGGGGAGCACCGCCGCCATGGCTCGCTCCATCGTCCGGGGCCTTGCGGCGGAAGGAGTGGATGCAAAGCTGATCAAGGTCTCGATCCGCGATACGAACAACATCTTCACCGAGCTTCTCGATTCGCGGCTACTCATTGTGGGCTCCCCGACGGTGAACCGCAGCTATCTATCTGTGCTCTCGCCCTTCCTGGATGACCTGACCGGTCTAAAGCCGGTTAACCGCCTCGGAGCCGCTTTCGGCTCTTACGGCTGGAGCAGGGGCGCGGTAAAGGCGATTGAAGGGAAGCTGGAGGGGGCCGGTCTGGATCTGGCGGGCGAGGGGCTCGAGGTTCTCTGGGTACCTGATGATGCCGAGATAGATAGATGCTACGAATGGGGCCGCGCCCTGGCCCGGGCCATCAAGGAGTAGTGTAGATCACAAAGGAAGGGGGCTGAGAGGATGGAAAAATGGGAATGCGACGTTTGCGGCTATATCTACGATCCGGCAAAGGGAGATAGCGACGCGGGGATTGAACCGGGGACCTCTTTTGAAGATCTTCCCGACGATTGGGTCTGCCCTGAATGCGGTGTGGGCAAAGAGGACTTTAGCCGGCTGGATTAGCGCGGGCGCTCATTTGAAGCAGTACAACAGGGGGTGCTCCAGGAGCGCCCCTTTTAATATGCCTGTACTCCGTTCCCGGCGGCAGCTCAGTCCTGCCCGCGCAGCAGGTGAACTGCGCCCAACACCTCTTTCAGCTCGAGCACGAAAGCGATTCCCGTGGCGGGGCGCTCCAGTTTGCCGGCCTTTACTATTGCTGACAGCACCTCTTCCGATATTTCCCGGGGAACCACGGTAAAGATGATCTCTTTTTCCGGCTCGATCGGTATGCCCAGAATCTTCTTCTGCTCATGGATACCGGTCCCGCGGCCGAACATGATCGTCGCCCCCTCGGCGCCGGCCTTCTTGGAGGCCTCGATGATCTGTTCGGAGTAACCTTTTTTAATGATGGTGACGATAAGATCTTGCTCGGAACCCGGTGACATAGCTTATTCCTCCTCTGTTGTAGGGATGTTTACCGGCTCGCTATCCCCGGCAGCTATCGCTTGCACAGCGCTTCTTTTCTCACCCACACTTTTTGCAGCAGCAGCGCCTTTCACCTCCCCATCGTCGTCTGCGGCCTGATCGGGATAGATGATCCCCAGAAGCAGGACCAGTAAAATGGGCGCCAGGGCGATTAGGGCGACGATGCCGAAACCGTCCAGGATTGGATCTCTGCCCTGCATCTCTGCCGCTGCGCCCACCGCCACGGCCATGATCAGGGTAACGGAGATGGGGCCGGTGGCCACACCGGCGGAATCAAAGGCGATCCCCATAAAGGCGGGTTGGGAGAATTTGAGCATTACTAGGGCCAGCAGGTAGCCGGGCACTACGAGGTAATAGATAGCAAAGCCGTAAATCAGCTTGGCCATGCCCAGCGCGGTGACCAGGGCCACCCCGATGGAGAGGGTGTAGAGGAGAAGGCTGGCGCGAATATAGCCGCTGGAGGCGTTTTCCACCTGGGAGCTCAAGATCCGCACCGCCGGTTCAGCGTAGGTGGCGGCGAAGCCCAGCAGAAAGCCGATGGGGATAAGGCACCAGGCATGAGGCGAGTTGCCCAGGGCTGCCCCGATCTCGCGGCCCACCGGCATGAATCCCACCTTCACACCCTGCAAGAAAAAAAGCAGGCCTACGAAAGCGATGGCGAGCCCCCTAAGCGTGTTTCGGATAAGGCGGCGGGGCAGCTGAAAAATGGGTCGAAAAAAGAGCAGGAGCACCAGCAAGGGGCTGATCGCGGCGGTGACCTCCTTAAGCACCTGGCCAAAATCCTGAAAAAGAAAGAGGCCTTTCAACTGAGCAGCACCCCCAGAAGCATCACTCCGATAATCGGCCCGAAGAAAGCCAGACCGATGAGGCCGAACCCGTCCTCAAGAACCGATTTTCCGCCCAGCACTGAAGCGATGCCGATGCCGAGGGCGAGGATAAAGGGCACCAGCAGCGGCCCGGTGATCACCCCGCCGGCATCATAGGAGACGGCGGCAAAGGAGGCTGGGGTAAAGATAAGGATGAACAGGGTTGTTGCGCAGCCAGCACCCAGCAGGAACGAGAGGGGGATATTCAAAAAGAGCCGCAGCAGCGCCAGAGCCACAAAAAGAGCTACTCCCAGGGCTACGGCGGCGATCAGAATAGCAGCGCCGATCCGGCCGCCTGAGGCTATCTCTACATAATGGGAGAGGATTCGGGTATTCGGTTCGGCCACGGTAACGGTAAGGCCGAGTATAAAAGCGGTGCCGATGAGCAGGGGCAGGGATCCTTTTTCCGCCAAAGCGGCTCCGATCGCTTCTCCCAAGGGGAGCAGTCCTACCCGGATTCCGATGAGAAATAGAAAAAGACCCAGGGTAAACAGGAGCACACCGCCTAAAAATTGGAATACCAGCGAGATGGGCATCTTTAAAACAATGAGCAGCACTGAAATCACGGCGATGATCGGTAGAACGGATTGGATCACTTCTGTAAATATCTTTTTAATCTCTTGCAGCATCGAAACCCTTTCTTCTGCTTTTCTCTTTTAAATAGTAACCGATATGCGGCGAATTGTCCACAAGAAGGGCCCCCTTTCTGCTTTGTTGCAGTAAAAGGACAAGTGATCCTTGAGTCTGAAGCGCTAGTATGTTTAACTTATGTAAGAAAGAATTAACTCTGGAGGGTCTACTTTGAAAAGCGGCAAAAGCGGGCAATTACAAGAGGGTCAGAATCAGGCGGATGGTAGCTGGATGGAGCGGTTGCGGCGCGAGCTGAACGGACCCCAGTACCGCTTTGTCACCGCCGGCGACGAGGTTATTCTGGGCCTGGCCGGCCCGGGTTCGGGGAAGACACGGGCTTTGGTCTACCGGGCCGCCCACCTCGTCAAGAGCGGGGTGCCGCCCGGCAAGATCCTGCTGCTCACTTTTACCAATAAGGCTGCCGGGGAGATGAAGGGGCGGCTGAAGGAACTGCTCGGTTCCTGGCCTGGGGGGCTCTGGGCGGGAACATTTCACAGCTTCGGCGCGCAGATCCTGCGCCGCCATGCCGGCCTCATCGGGCGCAAAAGCAATTTCACGATCCTCGATGAGGATGACAGCCGCAGTATTTTCAGGCAGGCGGCAGCCGGTCTGCATCACAGCTTGGGCGAAGAAGAGCGCCGCCTGCTGTTCAGGCGGGGCCTGCTGGGGCGGATGATCAGCCGGGCGCGCAACTCCGGTATCCCCCTGCGCGAGGTCTTCCGGGAGGAGTATCCTTTTAGCTTTGATCACTATCCGGTTGTCGAAAAACTGGCATCGCTTTACGAGCAGAGAAAAGAAGAGGGCAACTCCCTCGATTTCGATGACCTGCTCCTGCGCTGGCTGGAGCTTTTTGAGAAGCATCCCGGGGTGGCGGAGCAGTACCGGAAACGCTTCGACCACCTACTCGTCGATGAATTTCAGGATACCAATATTGTTCAGGGGCGACTGGTAGATCAGTTTGCCGGCGCCGCCTCGCTCTGTGCTGTGGGGGACGATGCCCAGTCGATCTACGCCTTTCGCTTTGCTCACGTGGGGAATATCCTCTCATTTCCAGAGAAATACCC
>DUVX01000158.1 GCA_012840855.1 Bacillota bacterium
TAGACAATCTGTAATTAAAAGGAATTAGGGATGTGACTTAGGACTACAGACAAGCAAGCCCCAGCGGTATTTTGAAAAAATGTTTTCTGGAATGAGGAAATTTACCCGCTAGGTATTGACACAGTGGACCGGTTCCAGCCCTTGCTTCAACCCTTTTTCTATGCTAATATATGCACACAGACGTGCCGAAGTGGCGGAATCGGCAGACGCACACGACTCAAAATCGTGCGGGCTTAGCCCATGGGGGTTCGACTCCCCCCTTCGGCACCATCAATACCCACATTGTCCAGAGAGGCAATTTCTTCTGACAACACCTGAAATTATTTTTAGGCTTGACCTAGCATTTGAGACTTTTCCAGATCGCTGTTCCGTAGCATAATTGTACGATATACTGGTGCGCGGTAGCGGCTACAAGGGATTGCAGGAACTCGACATCTATCTAACCAGCCACCTGTAATCCTGCCTGCAATCCCCCCCCCCTTCTGCCCCATGTTTCGATTAAATTTTACATAATCATGAATTTTATTTACACTTTGCATAATAATGATCAAGATCATACTTTTAAAATCCGCAGAAGGAGAAAATTAGTGATGCTAAAAGGAAAAGTTGTAATTGTCACAGGCGGAACGCGAGGTATAGGTTATGCTATAGTGAAAAAGTTTCTGGAAAATGGAGCCAGGGTAGTTCTGTGCGGCTCGACCGATGAAACTGCCGCGAATGCAGTAAATAGGCGCTTACGTAGCCAAAGCACTGCACCTGGGATGCCAGCTCATATAATAGATCAAAAAGACCCCTGTTCCTTCAAATAGGCAGGAATTTAATATGCCTGTATTGAAATATTTGTATAATGAAAGAGAATATCGAAATAAACAAACACTCAGAAAGCAGAAATGAACTTAAAAGGACCCTTAAACCTCATATGATCATGGCCGTCGCCCTGGGATCATCTATCGGATGGGGTTGCTTTGTCTTGCCCGGCGATTGGCTCAGCCAGGCGGGAACCTTGGGGGTGGCGGTGGGCTTCGCCATCGGCTTGCTGCTCATGGTGATCATCGCTGTCAATTACAATCACCTGATTCAGAAATTCCCTGTTTCCGGCGGCGCTTTTGTCTATGCCTACGCCGGTTTTGAACGAAATCATGCCTTTTTCTGCGGCTGGTTTTTAACCCTGGCCTATATCAGCATCGTGGCGTTGAACGCCTCCGCTGTAGCGCTGCTGGTGAAGTTCATTTTCCCCGATCTCATCGCCCGCACAGGCCTGCTGTGGCAGATAGCTGGCTGGGATGTCTATCTAGGCGAGGTGTTCATCGCCGGCCTCTCCCTAGTTCTCTTCGCCTGCCTGAATATAAGAGGCGCTGATATATCGGGACGCATGCAGTTCTGGATGTGCATCGGTTTTCTGGCCGGCGCTATTATGCTTGCAGTGGGCTGCATCCTCCACCCGACCACCGCCCTGGCCGATGCCAGACCGCTCTTTCCCCCGGGGGTAAAACCCTGGTCTGCTGTCATTGCTATCGTCGCCATAGCGCCCTGGGCTTACCTGGGGTTTGACAATGTGCCCCAGGCGGCGGAAGAGTTCGACTTTCCCCTCTCTCGGGCCCTTGGTCTAATTGTTCTGGCCCTCTCCCTCTCCTGCTTGATGTATATCCTGATGGTATTCGCCACTGCCATCTCCACACCCTGGGAAATCATCGCTGCTCAATACAGATCCCCCTGGGTTACAGGGGATTCCATAACCCGCCTTTTCGGCAAGGCCGGCCTGGTGGTACTGGCTTTTTCACTATTAATGGGTGTCAGCACCGGATTGAACGGCTTCTATGTCTCTACGAGCAGGTTGTTATTTGCCATGGGGCGCGCCCGGATAATCCCCAGCATCTTTGCCCGGGTTCATCCTAGGTACGGTACGCCCTATGCCGGGATCACTTTTACCTGCGCAGTATGTCTGCTGGCCCCTTTATTCGGAAGACAGGTTTTGAGCTGGATCGTGGATATGTCCTCCTTCGGGGTGACTTTCGCCTATTTCTACACATCGGCGGTGGTTTTCAAGTATACTCGGTGGGCGGGAGGCGCAGGCGTTAGCGTCAACCCGGTGGTGAAGGCTTTTGCTCTGCTGGGTATCCTGGCGTCAACTGCCTTTCTGCTGCTGTTGGTTATCCCTACCCTGCCCTCATCTTTGCCAGAGCAGTGCTGGATTGCGCTGGGGATATGGATCATCCTCGGTTCATCTTTTTATGCATTGAGGAGTAAGGAATTCGCGAGGATTCCTAAAGAAAGAATGGATTACTATATTTTTGGAGAAAACAGGCGGAGCTGAAAGGTCTCCCGCACGACAGCGACAGCCTGTTTTCAATCGGTAAGCTCTTCCGGGTATTGATCGTGGTAACAGTGGGCCCCCTCGAAATCGATCTCGGTGCTACCAGAAAGCTGCGCCACCTGATCGCGGATCACGGTAATATGTTTTTCCTCAGCTTTGGCCAGATCGGCAAACAGCGCCGCCATCTCTGTATTTTGGCTGTCCTGCGCTTCGCGCATATACCTGATATATTGAATCAGGGCCTGCTCTTTTTGTTGCAACGCCTTCCCCAGGCTGTCGAGCACCTGCATTTAAGAAACACCTTCCCTTCCGCTATCGCTCATAGTGCATACAATACTATTATTCCCCCGGCACTATTTTCCCATACCGACGCTCTCCCGAAAAATACAATGCCGGTGTTACTGCGGGGGCAGCAAAAAACCGGGACCTTGAAGGTTCTCCGGTTTTTAACAATCAGGCGGCGGTAGGTGCAAGCGGTAGCGATCATTCCTTTTTCCCGGTGGGGTAAAGGGAATAGTACTCCAGGGAGTGCGCCCTGGCTACCGCCCGGTTGGCGACCCGGCCGTCGATGATATTGATCCCCTGTCTGAGCGGTGATCTTTCGGCAATGATACGCTCCCATCCCTTCTCAGCCAGCTCCAGGGCGAAGGGCAGGGTGGCGTTGCTGAGCGCATAGGTGGAGGTCTGCGGAACCGCCCCGGGCATATTCGGGACAGCATAGTGCAGCACACCGTAACGCTCGTAGGTCGGCTCTCTATGACAGGTGGTCCGGTCCATCGTTTCAATGCACCCGCCCTGGTCGATGGCCACATCGATGATTACTGCACCCGGCTGCATCGATTTAACCATCTCTTCGGTGCAAAGCAGGGGCGTACGCCCCCCGGGGATTAGGACGGCGCCGATGAGCAGATCGGCCTTGGCCACCGCCTGGGCAATATTGCTGGGGTTGGAATAGAGGGTTACCAGCCGCCCGCCGTTGGCTCCGTCGAGATGGCGCAGCTTCTGGAGATTGATATCGATCACCGTCACTTTGGCCCCCATCCCCATGGCTACCCGGGCAGCGTTCACCCCGACGATACCGCCGCCCAGCACAACCACCTCGGCGGGAGTCACGCCGGGCACGCCGCCGAGCAACAGCCCCTTGCCCCCGTTTGATTTTTCAAGAAAATGAGCGCCGATCTGCGTAGCCATCCGCCCGGCTATCTCGCTCATCGGCACGAGCATGGGCAAGATGCCGTCGATCGATACCGTCTCGTAGGCCAGGGCGATCACTTTTTTCTCGATAAAGACACGGGTTACCTCCGGTGAAGCGGCCAGATGCAGATAGGCAAAAAAGAGCTGCCCCTCCCTGAGCAGTTCATATTCTGAGGGATGCGGCTCCTTGACCTTGTAGATCATCTCGGCCCGCTGGTAGAGCTCCTGCGCTCCGGCAACAATCTCTGCTCCCGCGAAAGAGAGCTCCTCATCAGCGATCATGCTGCCTTCCCCTGCTCCTTTTTCTACCAGCACCTTATGCCCCGCACTGACAAGAACCCGCACTGCTCCCGGTGTAACAGCGATACGGTTTTCACCGGTCATTATCTCTTTGGGTACACCAATGATCACGCTGATCTCACCTCTGGTGTCTATAATTTAGATAATCTCTCACCATCATAACATTGACCGAAAATAGATCAACTATTTTTCGAAATGTTAAATCCGGCCGGCAGCCCATTGCTGGGAGCCTGCCCGCCGGTAGGAAACCGGGCTTCCGGCGGCGAACTATTCTTTATGACAGCGGTGAGGCTCATCTGTATAGTAGAATATCACTGAACAGGGGGATCACTGATGTATCCATTGCATTATGAAGGCGATATATTCCGCCCGCCCAGCGAAGCAAGGAGCCTGATCCTGCAGGCAACAATCGGGTGCTCCCACAACCGGTGCACCTTCTGTGCCATGTACAAACGGGATCGGTTCCGCGAGCGCGATCCCGAAGAGCTGCAGAGGGAGATCGCCTCAGCTGGCCGCCTCTGGCCCCACACACGCCGGGTTTTCCTGGCCGACGGCAACGCTTTAACCCTGGAGACAGAAAGGCTGCTGGAGATAATGCAATCTTTAAATGAAGCGTTTCCCCGCCTGGAGCGAGTGGCCGTCTACGCTAACCCTCAGGATCTTCTTAAGAAGGATAGCGCCGGGCTGGCCGCGCTGCGCGATCTTAAACTGGGGATGATCTATCTGGGGGTGGAAAGCGGCAGCGCCGCCCTGCTGCGGGAGATAAAGAAGGGAGCCACCCCAGAAGAGATCGCCCGGGGAGCGGGCCGGGTAAAAGAGGCGGGTATCCCCCTTTCGATTACCGTGATCAATGGGCTGGCCGGCCATGAGGGCTCGGCGGGGCACGCCCGGGGCAGTGCCCGCCTGCTCAACGAGATCGACCCGGAATACCTGGGGCTGCTCAGCCTGATGATCATTCCGGGAACGATCCTGCACCGCCGCGTGGAGGAGGGGTTGCTGACCCCGTTGGGCCCCTGGGAGATGCTCCGGGAGATCCGATTGATGGTCGAACATCTTGATCTGAGCAGCTGCGTCTTCAGAGCCAACCATGCCTCCAATTATCTGCCGCTGAAAGCAGTTTTATCGAGGGATCGCGAGAGCCTTCTGACAGCCCTAGACGGCGTTCTTGAAAAGAAGGCGCCCGGCATGCTGCGTGATGAAGACCATCGCCTGCTCTAGCCGGACGCACCTTTAATCTAATTAATTCTAAAAGATGATAGCGACATGATCGGAACTATTCCACCGGTTCAAACTCCTCTTTAAGATACCTCTTCCGGCAAAGGCCCCGCTGTAGCTTCCCCGAGCTGGTCTTAGGTAGCGTCCCGGGGCGGGTTAGAACAATATCGCGCGGCGGCACCTCGCAGATCTCGATGACCCGGCGGCGGATAGCGCGGTGCAGCTCGCCGGGATCGGCGCCTCTTATCTCTGCCACAACCACGATCGCTTCCTTGCGGTGGACACCCTCCACGCTGAAAGCGATGACATTGCCGGTGCGAACCCCGTCGATCATCCCCACGGCTCGTTCAATATCCTCAGGATAGATGTTCCGACCGGAAATAATGATCAGATCCTTGATCCTACCGCAGACAACGAGCTCCGGCGGACCGCCGCCGGGCCCCTCCACGCAGTAGGCCAGGTCGCCGGTGCGCAGCCATCGGCCGCGAAAAAGGGCTTCGCTTAGCCCGGGATGCCCATAGTAGCCTGTCGTCACCGATGAACCCCGCAGCTCCAGTTCGCCCACTTCGCGCTCGCCCAGAGGCTCACCGGTGGCAGGATCGCAGATGCGCATCTCCAGACCGGGCACAGGGCTCCCGAGCAGGGGAAAGCGGCGGGTCGTGGGCAGCTCCGGCGCAGCCGGCCGGGCCACTCCTTCTGTTTCAAGGGCGTGCCGATCGACGGCATCGCAGACCATCCCCCGCATCGGCGGTGGAAAGGTGCCGCCGATGGCCACCTCGGCCATGCCGAAGGCGCAGAATTCAGCCCCGGGCCTGAAGCGATGCTCCGCCGCCGCAGCGACAAAGCTTTCCACAGTATGCGGATCAACGGGCTCGGCTCCGTTCAGAGCGATGCGCAGCGCCGAAAGATCCAGCCTTTCGCCGGTATCCTTCAGCCGCCTCAAGGCCCGCTCGGCCAGGGCCCAGGAGAAATTCGGGCCGGCGGTGATGGTGGCGCAGTATTCATCCAGCCAGCGCATCCAGTCGGCCGGCCGGTTTGTAAAGTCAAGCGGTGATGCCAGGATAAGCCTGCAGCCCACAGTCATGGAGACGGTGAGCATGCCGATAAGCCCCATATCGTGGTAAAGCGGGAGCCAGGAGACGATGATATCTTCAGCCGTCACCCGGGCCGCCTCGATCATTCCGTCGATATTAGCCCCGATAACATGGTGGGGTAGCATCACCCCCTTGGGATCGGCGGTAGAGCCGGAGGTGAACTGCAGGATGGCGAGGCGGCAAGGATCATCTTCTACGGATGTAAGATCGCTGGCGGTAAGCAGACCTTCCGCCCCGGGCTCAAGCTCATCGAGCGTTACCAGCGGGGGATCGCCAGGAGCGGGTTCGTAATAGGCGGCCATCGCCGGATCGATCAACAAAAGCGAGATATCGCCGCTTCTGAGCAGCGCCCGCGTCTGCACCATAAATTCCTCGATAGAGCTGAAGCGCAACGTTATGGGCAGGACTACGACGCAGCCGCCGGCCAGCCAGATCGCCTCTATGGCGGTGACGAGAGCCCTTGTCGTCGGCCCTAAAAGAGCGACGTGATCGCCGGGGGCAAGCCCTTTCGCCTGCAAAGTGGCGGCAACGGCGCAGGCCTCCTCGTACAGCTCACTCCAGGGTACCTTCACCGGGATCGCGTCCGTCCCCCCGGCGGCCGCACCGATAAAGGTAATGCCATGGGGTCCCTCAGCGGCATGTCGGATACGCGGCAAAAGCGGCACTGCCAGGGCCTCCCCGTCAGGCTTGCCGCAGTGGCAGAACTCCTTTTTAGCCGGTGGTAAGACATTCCTTTTCATGAAATCCCTCCCCATCAATTATACAACAATTACCTGGGAAGCATCCGGATCTCCATAAAATACGGTCGATACCTCTTCATCTCCGCAGATCTGCCGCTGGCGCCTTTAGAGCCCCACCACGGTGCCCACCTTCCCCTCCGCCCCCGGCAGGGCGTTTTCCAGAGAGGTGATCACGGCCCTTTTCCCCCCATTCTCGATGAAGCGGATCGCTGCCAACACCTTAGGGCCCATGCTGCCGGGGATAAAATGCCCCTGGCGATGGTATTCCTTAATCTCCTCCAGGGATACCTTCCCGATCGCCCGCTCCTGCGGCGTCCGGTAATTAATCATGGCATGGGTTACATCGGTGAGAATAAGCAGGGTCTCGGCTCCAATGATCCGGGCCACCTCCTGTGCCGCCAGATCTTTTTCCACCACCGCTTCCACTCCCACCAGGGCGCCGCCGGGTTCCTGCGCCGCCGGTGTGCCACCGCCCCCGGAAACGACAACGATGATCCCCTGATCGATGAGTAACCTAATCGCATCTATCTCCGGGAATCCCTGCGGCTCCGGCGAGGGGACCACCCGCCGCCACCCCCTGCCGCTATCTTCTTTCCAGGTCTCCCCCTTTTCCGCCATCGCCCTCTGCGCTTCCGTCTCGCTGTAGAAGCTGCCGATCGGTTTGGTGGGATCGCGAAAGGCCCTGCTGGCTGGATCGACCAGGGTCTGGCAGATTAGCGTTACCACGGTCCGGGGGCACCCGTTTTGGATCAGCTCATTATGTATGGCCTGCTGAATCATAACGCCGATCTGCGCCTGCGACATGGCCCCGCAGATATAGAGCGGCATCTCCGGCAGGCCGGCACGAACGCCGAGCTCCTGCTGGCGAAAAATCCTGCCCACCTGCGGGCCGTTGCCGTGAGTGATGATCAACCGCTTGCCCTCACGGATCAGCCTGGCCAGCTGAGCTGCAGTATTACGAATATTCGCCATCTGCTCTGCAAAGGTGCCCTTCTCTCCCGGTTTTAAAATAGCATTGCCCCCCAGGGCCACCACAATCGTCTCCCCCCGGGAGCGATCACCGAGCACCGGCGTCATTGTCTCTGTCATCTTCTTCTGCGAATGCAACTCTCTCTCTCCCCTACCGTTATTTTATCTCTCTCCAACTGCTTCAACCTATCTTACTATCGACGGGGGAAGCAGGCAAGTTATTTTTGGCAAACCGCCCGGTGTCGTTGCCTGTGGCATCCTTTACCATATTTACTCGCTGATCTCGATGGCCGCAGTGGGGCATTCTTCAGCCGCTTCCCGGCAGCAGTCCTCCATATCCTCAGGGATGATTTCGACGGATACAAAGGCCGCCTCTTCCCCCATCTGGAAGATCTGCGGGCAAAGATCGACACAGAGACCGCAAAA
>DUVX01000159.1 GCA_012840855.1 Bacillota bacterium
ATAAGGTAGCGTGTAGCGGGCATGAGGGGCACATGCAATGAAACAAAATCTGCGTGCCGCAGCAGGTGATCCAGATCTACCATCTCCACCCCGATCTTGGCGGCGTGTTCCGCCGAGATATAGGGATCGGAGCAAAGCAGATGCATCCCCAGGGCCCGGGCCCGTCGTCCTACCTCACTGCCGATATGGCCCAGCCCGATAATACCGAGCGTCTTCTGGTTCAGCTCTATCCCCATGAACTTCTCCCTGGTCCAGCAGCCCCCTTTAACGGAGTAATTTGCCCCGGGAATATTGCGAGCCAGCGAGACCAGCAGCGCCAGGGTCAGCTCCGCTGCCGATACGGTATTGGCCCCGGGAACATTGACCACGATGATCCCCTTCTCGGTGGCCGCGGGAAGATCTATATTGTCTACCCCCACACCGGCCCTTCCGATCACCTTGAGCCGCCGCCCCGCCTCGATAACGGACCGGGTAACCTGGGTGCTGCTGCGCACGATCAAAGCGTCATAATCGCCGATAATCCCCCGCAGCTCGCCGGCGGAAAGGCCCGTCCTCACATCCACATCGGCGCTCTGCTGCAAAAGCGTCAACCCCTGTGGCGAAAGGGGATCGCTAACCAGTATCCTCATATCCGTTGCCTCCATGCTCTGCTCCGGCCGGCTCTTTCCATTGCGCCGGCCCAGTTAATTTAATTATAATCTATCATACCCGCGGCCTGGGAGCTACAGATTAACCACTATATGGAAGGGGGCAGCAAGCTAGCGACGCCGCCCCACCGCCAGGTGCAGCGGCCGGCCAAAAACAGCAAGCGCCGCCTCCCAGGCGGTCTCGCTCAGCGTGGGGTGCGGATGGATCAGCTGTGCCAGATCCCCCGCCTTCGCACCCGTAGCCACAGCCAGCGTCCCCTCCTGGATCAGATCGGAAGCGTGGGGGCCGAGGATATGCACCCCCAGCACAGTCCCGTCCCCGGCATCGGCAATGATCTTGACGATGCCCTCCCCTTCACCCTGCAGGAAGGCTTTGCCGTTGGCGCTGAAGGGAAACTTACCCACACGCACAGAGATCCCTTCCTCCCGGGCCTGCTCCTCCGTCAGCCCCACACGTGCCAGCTCGGGGGAGGTAAAGATGCAGACGGGAACCGCTCCGGCATTGAAGGCACTCTCCACACCAGCAGCGTTCCCGGCAGCTACGAGCCCCTGGTGAACGGCAGTGTGCGCCAGGAAGTAACCGGGATCGGCCACGTCCCCGACGGCGTAGACCCCCGGGGCAGCGGTGGCCATCCTCTCATCAACAGCGATACCCGCCTCGCTGAAAGCGATACCGGAAGCGGCCAAGTCGAGCCCTCCAAACGAAGGTCTCCGCCCTACCGCCACCAGAACCTTCTCTACCGAAAGAGTGCTCTCCCCGCGCGGACCCTCTACCGCCAGAGTCAGCCCGCCTTCCGATGCAGCGCTGATCCCGCGAAGCGCCGTCTCCGTCATCACCTTGATCTTTTGCCGTCGCAGGTACGGAGTGAGGCGGCGAACCATCTCGCGATCCTCGCGGCGCAGCAGGATACTCCGCTGCACCACGGTAACCGGAACGTCAAATGAAGCAAAGAGCGAAGCCATCTCCAGGGCGATCACACCGCCGCCGATGACCGCCAGGCTGGCCGGCAATTCCGGCCATTCCAGTGCCTTGCGGGAATAGATCACCCCGGGCAGATCTATTCCGCTAACGGGAGGGACCACCTCGCTGCTGCCGGTGGCGATGATCAGCTGCTCTGCTCCCGCCCCGCGCCTCTCCCCCCCGGGGAGGACCACCTCGATCCTGTTCTTCGCCGCCAGGTGGGCCGTGCCCCGCCAGACCGTCACGCCGGCCGCTTTGAGCAGCCCCTCGAGGCCGCCCACGAGGCTGCTGACCACTGCATCCTTGCGCTGCTGAACTTTGTCATAGTCAAAAGAGACGGCGCCGGTAAGGATCCCAAAAGTAGCGGCATCTTTGAGCTTGCGGTAGAGCGAGGCGCTGTAGAGCAGGCTCTTTGTAGGGATGCAACCATGATGCAGACAGGTACCGCCGGGACGCTCCTTCTCCACAAGCAGGGTTTTTAAACCCAGTTCGGCACCCCGCAGCGCAGCGCTGTAGCCGCCCGGGCCGCCGCCGATGACAGCGAGCTGAAATTGCTCCATCAACTAAATACCTCCTTCATCGATTCCATTCTACCCCAAAAAGGCGGGCAAAGCCCATAGACAGCGCCTCCGAAAGCTCCTCCAGGGTGATTGAATAACCCAGGTCCAGAAGGCCCGCCGCCCGCTGCTGCAAAGATTTGAGATAGGCTTCCCCATTTTTTCCGTCCCGGTGCAGCAACACCTGGCGGTAGCTCGACAGCGGCAGCGCCAGCAGAATCGAGCCGTGCTGCAGCAGCATCCCCTTCCGTCGCAGCTGAGCGCTGCCGACCACTTTTTTACCGGCCACACGCAGCTCATAGGCCGAAGGCGTATCGAAACAGGACCCCGGCGCCAGATCGGCACCGCGCGGGCTCTCCGGGCTGAGCGCCGCATCGATCTGCAAAATTTCGAAAGCGCTGAGCAAAGCCCGACTGATGAAGCGGTACGAGGGGATCACGCCGGCGGGGATATAGAGACGGCTGTCCGGTACGACAAAACTGTAGGTCAGCTCCCGGTCATGAAGGATCGCCCGCCCTCCCGTGGGGCGGCGCACCAGATCTACCCCTAGGCGGCGACAGGCTTCCAGATCTGCCACCGCTTCCGCTTTCTGAAAACGCCCCAGGGAAAGAGCCGGCGGCGCCCAGCGGTAAAGGCGCAGCGTCGGCGGCGCCTTTCCGGAGGCAACTTCCTCGAGGATATCCAGATCGCGCTGCATATTAACCGCTCCGGCCAAGGGGGGATCGCTGATCAGACGCCACTTTTTAGCCAATTCTATTCCTCTCCCGTATACAGCCAATTATGCCCGGTTGCTACGCTTAGCTGATCGCGCCGGTGAGTAAAAGGCACCGTCCCTCTACTCACCCTCTACTCACCCTCTACTCATTCACGGTTCAGCAGGGTGAGGGCGGCGGCGATTTCGGGCGCTTCCAGGGGGCGGGGGTAGTTGTAGATGAAGCCGCCGGGCCTTTCATTGAAATAAGGGCGGTTGCAGCCCGGGCAACCGCTGGTTTGAAAGGCCTCGCCCCCGCCGAGAAGGCGCTCCAGTTCACCATCGCCGATCCCATAGGAGATCAACCGCCCCTCGCGAAAAATCAGATCATCGCCGGAGATGCAGCCGCGGCGCAGAAGATAATGCAGCGCCTGCAGCCGGCGGTACGAAGCCGGATGGGGCGGAGAGCGCCGCTCCAGCGCAGTCCCTTTGAGCGGTGCAAAGGCGAAGAGCCCTACCGTAATCCCTGCCTGCAGCAGCAGCTCCAGCAGCCGGGCGAGCTCTTCTTCGCTCTCGCCGAGGCCACAGATGAGATGCGTGCTCAGCCGCCCCGGCCAGAGGCGGGCACAGTGGAGGAGCAAGCGAAGCTGCTTCTGAAAATCCCCGCCTTTGTACCGTTCATAGAGCTCTGCCGACGCCGCGTCAAGGGCGATGGAGAGCCGCTCCGCCCCTGCCTCAAAAAAGACCGCCGCCTCACCCGTGGAGCGCACGGGAACAGAGAGGGAGAGCGGTAGCGATAGAGCGCTCTTCAGCTGCCGGGACAGGGCGGCAACGGCAGCGCTGCCGCCCCGCTCATGGACCGCCTGCAGGCAGATCCGCTGCAACCCCTTCGACCGGGCCTGCTGCAGCCGGCAGATAACCTGATCCAGGGGAAAAGAAGGCCAGGTAACCCGCCCGAGGCGCCCCGCCGGCCGGCGTGCCTCGCGAGCCTGAGGGCAGAAAGCGCAGTTTCTCAGGCAACCCTCACCATGCAGTAGGTAAGCAGTGGTGGGCTGAGCCATCGTCCGCAGCCTCAGCAACCCCAGTCGGGCCGCCGTACCCAGGGAAAGGCGGATCACAGCGCACAGCACTCCTCTCCAAAAGAAACTTTCAGCCCCATCTGCAGGGCAAGACGCTTCGCCGGGGCGGCAGGCTGAACGATCTTGTTGATCCCCGCACCCAGAGCGAAGCAATCGAGAGTTTCGCGGTAGCGCCCACCCGGGCGCATGCAGCCCAGGTGAAGCGAGGCGCGGGGAAAGAGCGCCCGCGCCTCCGCCAGAACCCCCGCCACCTCCTCCGGCGGGGGAGGGGATGCTCCGGCGAGCACTGTTCCCGGCGTAGGACGAAAGACGATGAAGCTGATCGCCCCAGCCCCTTCCTGCTTCAATATTTTCAGCGCACGGTATTCGCTCTCGATGCGTCCGCCCATGATGCCGATGCAGATATGGGGCACTACACGGCAGTGACGGCGCAGATGGCGGTAGGAGCGAAGGTAGTCTTCCGGCGATGCCGGCAAACCGTAAATATCCCTGAGCACGGAGGCGTCAGCTATAAAATCGAAGGAGACAACCCTGGCGATCTTCCCGATGGCCGCAGCGTCTTCCGCCGTAACCAGACCGGTATGGAGGTTCAGCGGGCCCCGCAACGCCAGTCTCTCGATCTGCGCCCAGTGCTCTCGCAGGGGCACCCGGCCGGCGGCGGTGCAGCCCCCGCTGACGAGGAAACTCCCGGCTCGCTCACCCTGCCGGCCCAGCGCTTCCGCAAGGCTGGCCATTCCCCGCAAGTAGTGACCGCCGCAGTGAGCGCAGTTCAGATCACAGGAGCTGCCGGTAACGCTCACCGCCAACGTCTTGCGCGGGGTAACAAATTCGATGCGCCCGGGGATGGAATCGCCGTCCTCTCGCCGGCCGGTTACCTCCGGTAACGATCTCAATCGCTTTTCCTGTTCCCGGTCCAGCAGACTCTGGGCCTGCGGGCCGCGCTGACCTCATCGAGTCGACTCACGGGAGTGGTATGAGGCGCCGCAAGCACGCTAGCCGGATCCTCCGCGGCAAGACGAGCGATCTCCTCCAAGGCTTCGGCAAAGCGGTCCAGGGTCTCCCTGCTCTCCGTTTCAGTGGGCTCGATCATCAGCGCTTCTTCAACGATGAGGGGAAAATAGACCGTGGGCGGATGAAAACCGTAATCGAGCAGCGCCTTGGCGATATCGCCCGCCGAGACCCCCCTCTTTTTCTGTTCCCGGGCTGAGATGACAAACTCATGCTTGCAGCGCCGGTCGTAGGGCAGCGCATAACTGTTTTTTAGCCTCTCCATCAGATAGTTGGCATTGAGAACAGCATCGGCGGCGGCACGGCGCAGCCCCGCCGCGCCCATCATCACCATATAGGTATAGGCCTTCACGATCACCCCGAAATTGCCATGGAATCCATGCACCTTGCCAATGGTGTGCGGCAGGTCATCCTTCCAGAAGTAGCCCTTTTCGCCCTTCTCCACCAGGGGTACCGGCAGAAAAGGCGCCAGGTGCTCCTTCACCCCCACGGGGCCGCTACCGGGGCCGCCCCCGCCGTGCGGCGTGGCGAAGGTTTTATGCAGATTTAGATGGACCACATCGAAGCCCATATCGCCGGGCCGGGCATGGCCCATGATCGCATTGAGGTTGGCCCCATCGTAATAAAGGAGGCCCCCGACATCGTGGACAGCGGCGGCAATCTCTAAAATATCCTGTTCAAAAAGCCCCAGTGTGTTCGGATTGGTCAGCATCAGCGCCGCCACCTCGTCATTAAGCAGCTGGCGTAGCGCTTCCAGATCGACGAGCCCTCGCTCGTCAGAGGGGACCTCCTTGATCTCATAGCCGGCCATGGCCGCCGAAGCAGGGTTGGTGCCGTGTGAAGAATCGGGAGCAAGGACAACTTTGCGCTGATCGTTCCTCGAGCGATGATAGGCCCGGATCAGCATCATCCCCGTGAGCTCGCCGTGCGCCCCCGCCGCCGGCTGAAAAGTAACCTGGTCCATCCCGGTGATCTCCTGCAGATAGAGCCCGGCGCGGTAGAGCAGCTCCATCGCCCCCTGGACACTTTCCGGCGGTTGGCAGGGGTGCAAAAGGGCAAAGCCGGGCAGCCGAGCCACCTCTTCATTCACCTTGGGATTGTACTTCATCGTGCATGAACCGAGCGGATAAAAGCCCGAGTCGACCCCGTGGTTGCGTGTCGAAAGCGCCGTATAGTGGCGCACCAACTCCCCCTCAGAAAGTTCGGGGAGAGCGAGGGGATCCTGCCGCTGCATCTGCGGCGGCAGCAGTTCGTTAATCGGTTTTGCCGGCACATCGAGCGGCGGCAGTGAGCAACCGCGCCGTCCCGGAGCGCCTAGTTCAAACAACAGGGGTTGTTCTCTTTTCATGACCATCCCTCCAGCGCCCCCACCAGGGCGTCGATCTGTTCCCGGCTTTTCGTCTCGGTGACGCAGAAAAGCATCGCTGGACCCAACTCGGGATAGAGCGGCTCCAGGTCCAGCCCACCGATAAGCTTATGTTTCAGCAGATGCCCGTTCAGGTTTCCGCCGCTACCGGGCAGCCTGACGGCAAACTCCTTGAAGTGCACGCCGGGGAAAACCTGCGCAAAACCCCGCAGCGCGGTGATCTTCTCCAGTGCATAGGCCGCCTTCTGCAGGCAAAGCTCAGCCACCTCGCGCAGCCCCGCCGGCCCCATCGCCGCCAGGTAGACCGCGGCGGCGAGTGCATTGAGCGCCTGGTTCGAGCAGATATTCGAGATCGCTCTTTCGCGGCGGATATGCTGTTCGCGCGTCTGCAGAGTCAGGACAAAACCGCGCCGCCCCTCGCTGTCTTCTGTTTCCCCGGCAATCCGCCCGGGGATTCGCCGGATCAGCTTCTGCCGGGCAGCGAAAAAACCGAGCAGAGGGCCGCCGAAGGAAGGCGGGTTACCCAGAACCTGCCCCTCACCGGTGACGATATCAGCGCCGTATTCCGCTGGGGTGCGGCAGACAGCCAGAGAGATCGGATCGGTCGAGAGCACGAGCAGGGCCCCGTGCCGGTGGGCCAACGCCGCCGCCGGCTCCATCTCTTCAAGCAGCCCGAAAAAATTAGGCTGCTGCAGCAGCAGTGCCGCCGTGTCACTGTCGAGCAGCTTTTCAGCCGCCGCATAGTCGGTCGCTCCCTCGCGCAGGGGGAGCTCCTGCAACTGCAGATCGCGCACATCCAGGTAGCTCTGCAGAACGCGGCGGTAATGGGGATTAACGGAACGGGAGATGAGCACCTTGCGCCGGCGGGTAGCCGCGCAGGCCGCCACCGCCGCCTCAGCCAGGGCCGAGGCCCCGTCGTAAAGCGAGGCGTTCGCCGCCTCCATCCCGGTAAGGCGACAGATTAGGGTTTGGTATTCGTAGATCGACTGCAACACCCCCTGGCTGATCTCGGCCTGGTAGGGGGTGTAGGCGGTGTAAAATTCACTCCGCCCGGTAATATGCGAAACCACGCTGGGGATGAAGTGATCGTAAACGCCGCCGCCGATGAAGCAGGGATATTCACGCAGATGCCTGTTCTTCGCAGCCAGCGCCTCCAGGTGGGCCAGCGCCTCCATCTCCGAAAGGGGCGGCGGCAAGTCCAGCCCCTCCTCCAGGCGGATCGCTGGGGGAAGTTCAGCGAACAGATCATCTTCGGAGGCCGCCCCGATATGGGCCAACATCTCCCGCCGTTCTCCATCGGTTAGAGGGAGAAAGTGGCGACCGCCGTTCATCGGTCCGCCTCCTCCTTCACCAAAGCGGCGTAATCATCCTCACCGAGAAGTTCGGGGTTCTCGTAGCCGGCATCAATTCTGATCCGCACAACCCAGGCCTCCCCATAGGGATCTTCGTTGACCAACTCCGGCCGATCGAGAAGCGCCTCGTTTACCTCGACCACCTCGCCGTCCACGGGCGCGTAGAGATCAGAGACCGCTTTAACCGACTCGAGCACTGCCAGGCTCTCCCCCACCTGCGCTTCCTGCCCTATTTCAGGCAATTCCACGTAGACCACATCCTTGAGCATATCCTGGGCATAGTCGGTGATGCCCACGGTAACCAGGTCGCCCTCGAAACCGGCCCACTCATGCGTGCGGGCATACTTTAGGCCTTCTTTGATTTCCCACTTCACTGCGATTCCCTCCTGTAAAAAGGTGTTTTTACAATCTGAGCACGATGCGGCTTATTCCGAATGATCACCTGCACCTCTTCACCCGGCTTTGCGCTTTCGGGCAATAAAAAGGCCATCCCGATCGACTTGTTCAACGTCGGGGAGAAGGTTCCGCTACTGACGACACCGATCTCCTGTTCACCGTCAAAAATGCGGTAGCCCTCCCGGATGACACCCCGGTCCAGCAGCACCAGACCGCCAAGCCGCCGGCGCAGGCCTTCCTTTTTTTGCTCCACCAGGGCCTCCCGTCCGGTGAAGGGCCCTTTTTTGAAGGAGACAAAGGGGAACAGCCCCGCTTCCAGGGGAGAGATCTCTTCACTCAGCTCGTGGCCATAAAGGGGGAGCGACGCCTCAAGCCGCAGCACATCGCGTGCCCCCAGTCCCGCCGGAGTGAGGTCAAAATTGCGCCCCGCCTCCATCAGCTCATCCCAGAGCCGCCCGGCTTTATCCGGATCACAGAAGATCTCAAAACCCTTCTCCCCGGTATAGCCGGTCCGCGAAACCATACACCTGATCCCCGCCAGCTCCACCTCAGGAAGAAAATGATAGTAGCGTAACTGCTCCAGCGGAGTCTGTGTCAGGCCCGAGAGAACAGCTTCGCTGTTGGGTCCCTGAAGGGCGAGAAGCGCAGTCTCATCCGAAAGATCGTTCAAGGAAACGCCGCCTTTGACCCCTTCGCTGAACCAAGCCCAATCCTTCGCTGCATTCGCCGCATTGACCACGAGCAGGTATCTTTCGGGCCCATAGCGATAGATCAGGATATCATCCACCGTGCCGCCGTGGGGATAGCAGACGGGACTGTAGATGATCCGGCCGTCATAAAGTTTAGCCGTGTCATTGGTCAGGTACCCTTGCAAAAAATCTGCCGCCGCCGGACCTTCCACAAGAAACTCCCCCATATGGGAGGTGTCAAAAAGAGCGACTTTGCGCCTTGTCCGATGCACCTCCGAAACGATCCCCTCGTACTGAACCGGCATCAACCAGCCGCCGTACTCCACCAGGTCGCCTCCCAGCGCTCGGTGTTTTTCGTATAAAGGGGTTTTTTTGAGTTCAGCCATCTTTTTCACCACTTCCGTTATATTATCTCAACAACCCTCCGGTTACAGAGGGCACCGCCAATGCCGCCGCTGTATCCCTTCGCTATCGCCCACCCCCACCTTTCGGCTGAACAGATCCAACTATTAAAAAAACAAAGGACAGCGGAAAACCGACCGGCTTCCCCCATCCTCTGTCCCTTCACCTGGAGGATTTAACTCCCGCGCCAGGAAGGAAATTTTCCCGTCGGTGTCCTGCATAAAATAGGATCTCTCCAGAGGGCCGTCCCCTACCGGTACTGCTGCCTGAGAGTTTCCCTTCCGGTGCCTGAACCGGAAGCTTGCTCCTTCGGCGTCCCTCTATATTCAAGGTCCTCTCCCGGCAGGTTCATTCTTCCTTTTCTATACTTTACTAGACAGACGCTGGATCTGCAATGGTGCCTATTTTTTGATCCCCTTGATATAGGTTAAAAGTTCATTTTCGATCTTTTTATCCAGGGGGGGGCCCTGGTATTGTTCTAACAGTTCCTGGCAATACTTACCTGCGTTAGCCGAGGTATCCGGTATCTTTCCACTGTAGTAAGCCTTGCGCGAGCTGATCAGCGGCAGCCTCATATCCCTCATATGTGCGAAAGTATGATCTTCACCCAGATAGTTGCCGCCGCTACCCACATGTAAGATGGTCTCCACTCCGAGATGATCCCTGTCCACGGTGATACCCTCAAAATATTTTTTGACCATACCGCAGATCTCATCATCAATGATAAACTTCTCATAGGACATGGTCATATAGTTTTCCAAAAGCCCGGCGGCATGAAGGATAAAATGAAAACCGCTTTGCACTGCAGCCATGAAAAGAAACATTGACTCGTAGCCGCTCTGAGCATCAGGAAGCAGTGAATCGGTCAGTGAGCCGCCGCCCCGCGAGGGAATCTTATAATAACGAGCCAGCTGGGCTGTGCCGCTAAACATGAGCGCGGTCTCCGGGCTGCCGATCGCCAGGCCGCCGGTCTTCAGATCAACCACGCTGGAAGCCGACCCGTAAATAACCGGAGCCCCGGGGTTGACCAGCTGGGCTATGCTTATGCAAGCGATTACCTCGGCGTTTTGCTGAACCAGGGCTGCAGCCAGGGTCACTGGGGCTGTCGTCCCAGTCATACTCAACGAAGCTATTACCATCGGTTGCTTGTATTCTGCATAGACCAACAGCGATTCCATCATGCGGCGGTCGAGCTGCAGGGGACTGTTTGTGTTGATCAGCGACAGCAGGACAGGATGCTCCTTTACGAATTCAATACCCTGGTGGACAATTGCCGCCATTTCCACGCATTCCCGCGCCTTCTTCTCTCCCAGCGCACTGCCCATTACGGCCTTATCGGTATACTTTACCGCAGCATGATACATCTGCGCATGGCGCTGCTCATCGGGCAGATCAGTAGGTTCGACCAGCACCCCCCCGACCACGTCTATGTACTCGCTGGCGCCGCTGAGCTTGGTAAAATTGACATAATCGGCATAGGTGGAATTTCTTCTTTTCCCCAGTTCAAGATCCATGACAAAGGGAGCACCGTACCCCGGTGCAAGAGCGGTGTTATCGCCGCCGATCAGCACATTGTTCCTGGGATTGCGCGCATGCAGGGTAAATTCGCGCGGCGCCTTTGCCAGCTGCTCTTCGATCAGCTTTCCCGGTATAAAGACTTTCTCCCCTTCCACCCGCGCCCCATTCTTCTCCAGTATTTTCCGTGCTGTTTCATGAGCCAGTTCGATTCCATTTTTCTCGAGAACTTCCAATGAGGCCTGGTGAACCTGCAGTAGTTCTTCCTCAGACATCAGGTCGCTGTGAGCAAACTTGCGATAAATCATCTTTTCCCCTCCTTTAACAAACTTAAGCCGCAGCAAAGTTACCCGCTGTACTGGACAATCGCTCCTTTAGCACTGCTCTCAATCGATTAAGATCACACCACTGTAGCGGCAGCTGGTCATTAGTCCAGTAGCCCCGCTCGTGACGCTTTCAGATATTCAGCTCCATAGGCATCCCTGTTCAGCAGTACCTCGGAAGCCTTGATCAACTTGATCATCTCTCGATCGAGGGGATCGACGAGCGCCGAATCAAGCCCTCTCTCCATAGCCATGACCAGAAAAGCCCGATTTAGCAAGCCCCTGTGCGGTAGGCCAAAGGAGATATTGCTCAGGCCGCAGGTGATATGGACACCTTTATTCCAGCCGGCAATGCCGGCAATGGTCTCCAGAGCCTGAAAGGCGAACGCTCCATCGACACTGATCGGTTTTATCAGCGGATCAAAAAATATATTTTCCGGGGCCACCCCGTCTCTTTCTAGATCCGCCATTAGCTGCCTGGCCACATCCAGCCTTTCCGCTGCTGTCTCCGGCATCCCAGCATCACCCATACAAAGAGCGAGGACCCTGGCATTATACTTTTTGACCAGAGGAACAATTGCTTCGTATCTCTCCTTTTCCGCGGTAATTGAATTGATCAGGGGAGTCCCGCGGTGTACTTTAAGGGCTTCTTTGAGCGCCTCAGCCCTGGGGCTATCCAGGGCAAGCGGTTTATCGACAGCTTCCTGGACCGTTTCAGTAAGCCAGACCAGGCGCTCAACCTCTTCATAGACGAAAGCCCCTGCGTTGACGTCTATATAGTCAACCCCGGATTCGGCTTGTTTCCTGGCGATATCCTGTATATAAGAAACATTTTTCTCCTCAATCGCTTTTTTGATCGGCACTCTGGTGGAATTAATCAATTCGCCGATGATAATCATGGTATACGATGGGCCGGTTATCCGGCATCTTTCACCTCTTCCAACTTATTTGTAGAACCCTGGGGCAACTCCCGTAGCCTGTCACAGCTACCAATCCGCAAGGCGTTTAATTCCACGGCCTGCCCACGGCGGAAATCTCGACTACGCTTTCAATAAAGAGCTTGTGTTCCATCCCTGCTTCCACCTTCTCTCCGCTCGAGCGGGCCAGGTTACTGTAGCGGTCCTGCTGTTCCACAACAAGCCTGACCCCGGCAGCGCCCGCCGCCGCAGCTTGCCCGCGGGCATAGGCCTTCCCCTTCCGTAGTGCGTAGCGGCTAGCTTCTTCAAATTCCATGAAAGCCTTCCGCCCCCAGGGGGCATGAATGATAAAACCGCCTCCTTCCCCCGGTTTGATCAGGATCGATACCCTTTCCATGATCTGCCCGCTTACCGTCCCCACGGCGTTGGCCACTTCGGCCGAGGACGGCAAGGAAAGCGCAGCATTTATCCTTTTAGCCGTCTCCGGAAAATAAGCTTTCACCGGAGCACCGACAGCGATGAGAGGCAGATTTACCTTTGCCGAAAATTCAATCGCCTTGCCGCCTTTATCTTGACCGAGGATCTCCTTCAGGAAATAGCGGCTTGCCAGCTCATCCATCCCCGGGGCGCGGCTTGCCTGCCCGGCGATCAACCGTCCGGTGATAAGGGAAGCGATCTTGAAATAGATCTCCTCCAGAACCGTTTTGCTGAAAGTATCAATCGCCGCATTAAATCTATAGGCCAATATCTTTGTGCCCAGCTTCGCTGCTTCGCAGTTCCACCGCCTGAATGCACCGGTGACATGCAGTATATCGGTGGGCGTGATCGATGCGCGGTGCACCGAACCGACGCTTACCAATCTCCACCAGGAGAGCAGATCGAAATCTTTATTCAATTTCTTGCTGATATAATGAAGTGTATGGGGTGTTTCCCTGATCAGGTCGATGATCTCCCTTTCTGCATCGGTCAGCTTGAGATGAAGCGGCTCCTTGATATAAACCAGGACTGTGGTCGGCAGGGTCGCAAAAAGGCAGTAATCCACTTCCCTGATCTCGGCCAACTCCCGGGTGAGATGGGAATTATTTGAGGCGACCCATGAAAGAGGAAATACCCGCTGGGGGCCGATCGAAAGGGCGCCATTGCGATCAACCTCGATAAAGCTGTCGCCGCCAAGCCCGATGGTGGTAATTTCGGCAGCCTTAACCTGGGTCAGCCATCCGCCAACCCTGGCTCCCCGGCGGTCTATGGAAGGGCGGCCGCCCCGGAGCAAGGCCAGATCGGTGGTGGTACCTCCCATATCGATCACCAGACCATCCTCTATGCCGGTAAGGGCCATCGCTCCGGTAATGCTCGCTGCAGGCCCGGAAAGAATTGTCTCGATCGGTCTCTCTCTGGCCTTGTGCTCACCGATCAGGCTTCCGTCGCCTTTTACCACCATGAGGGGTGCGTTCAACCCCCTGCACGCCATGCTATCTTTAACTGCAGCGATCAGATCGGTGATCAAAGGCATCAGCCGGGCGTTCAAAACTGCCGTTACAGTGCGCTCGTGAAAACCAAGTTCGGAGCTGAGCTGGTGAGCACAAACCACTGGGTAACCGGTGAGCTCGCGGATAAGATTCGCCACGGTTAACTCCTGAGCCGGGTTCCTCACACTGAGGTATCCCGATACGGCGAAAGCATCTACTTTATCTTTCATCTCCTCGACGGCTTCGCTGGCAGCAACAAGATCTACTTCCTCTTTAAACTTTCCCTTGAGATTACAGCCGCCGCCAACAGAAACATAAAAAGGGGTGGGTAGGCCTTGATCCGGTTCAGAACCGATCAGGATCAGGCCTACCTCCGCACCCTGCCCCTCGACAATCGCATTTGTCGCCAACGTGGTAGAAAGAGAAACCATCCTGATCCGGTCGAGCTCAACCTGCTCTCCTTGGCTGAGTATATTGTCCAGGCATTGATTAACCGCTACGGTGAGATCGTGCCTGGTTGTGATCACTTTGGTTTTGGCAACAATCTTCTTTTTATCAAGATCGAAGAGCACACCATCAGTGAGAGTCCCGCCTGTATCTATACCCAATGCCAGATTAACCATATTCTCTCTCCACCTTAGCGCCGGGAGCTTACAGTTCCAGCTTTGCTTCGGCCCGCTGAATGATCTCCTTTATCTTCAGCTGGACATCTTTCGGCAGCGGATCGGGCTCATAATTCTCCAGAATATCGATGACCCGTTCATTGCTCCGCTGAAAAAGCGTTTTCGAACCGTTGCCCACCCAGCTTTCGTAGATCTCCCTGGTAAACAAGCGAGGATACCAGGTCTCTTCCCGAAAATGTTTCATCGTATGATCTTCACCGAGGAAGTTTCCGCCCGGACCGACCTTATCGATCACATCCAGGGCCAGCGTCTCCTCGTTCACCTCGATCCCATTAACCACTTTGCGGGCGTAGCCGATCAGGTCATCGCAAATGGAAAGATGCTCCAGGGAAGAACAGTTGCCGTGCTCGATATAGCCCACATCATGGTTCAAATTGGCTCCGCTCTGAGCAGTGATCATGATCGAGAGAGCCGCTTCGATCAGGGCCTGCTCATCAACAACTTTTGCATCAGTGCAGCCGCATGTACCGAACATGGGCAGATCCAGGAAATTTGAAATATCGGCCAGAGCCGCTTGCATCAAGTCAAATTCCGGAGCACCGTAGGCAAAGATGGTCGTTTTCATATCCATAACCGTAAATACCCCGCCCATGATAAACGGGTTGCCCTCGTTGGTCTGCTGATTAAGCACCAAACCGCTCAGGCTTTCAGCCAACCCGGTAGCCATCGCCCCGGCCATTGTCGCCGGAACAGTGCCTCCAGCCATAATGCAGGGGGTATAGACCACTGGTAGGGATTTTTTCCCCGCCAGGATCAGCTTCTGAGCTGCATCGTTAGCATGCTGCAGCGGTGAGATCGGCTCGGCATAGAGGGTCATAAAGGGATTGTTTCGTAGCGCCTCTTCGCCGCCGGCGATAATCTCGCACATTTCAATGATATCACCATAGCCCTCCAGATCAATAGCGGTGATCACGATAGGCTTGGAGGTGTTCAGAACCATTGATTGGAACTGATAGCGATCGTAGACCAACTGGTGCACATCCTGCACGATCCCCAGGGACATCACAAAATCCATATTGGGGAGGGCATCGATCACCTTGGCAGCCATACTGACCGTCTTACGGCTGGCAGGAATGCGGTTCTGTGTATAAGGGTCGATAAAAAACGGCGTATCCGACCCCGTTCCAAAATAAGCATTGCCGCCTTCCATCTCCATGACCGGCTTACCGGTACGGCTGTTGCACAAAGTCACTTTACGGGGCACCGTATTCAGCGCCTTTTCCACCAGCTTGAAGGGTATGCGCACACGGTTGCCGTCCACAAAGCAGCCCGCTCTTTTCATTATCTCCAGGGCTTCATCATCAAAGTAGAGCGCGCCGGTTCTTTCCAGGATTTCCATCGCCGCGCCGATCAAGCGCCGGCATTGATCGTCCGAAAGAACCTGAAAGGAAGCGGAAGCGCTTGTCTGATAGCTGCTCCTCAGCATATTCCAATTCTCTCCTTCCTGTAATTACTTCTTACCGGCCAGCTCAACGGCGAGGTCTTTAGCTGAAGCCGCGTCGGGAGCCCAACCGTCAGCCCCGATCTCGTTGGCGAAATCAGCCGTCACCGGCGCTCCACCCACGATCACCTTCACCGAATCCCTTAAACCCTCTTCCTTGAGCAGCTCGATGGTATCCTTCATCGCCAGCA
>DUVX01000160.1 GCA_012840855.1 Bacillota bacterium
GGGATAGAACCCCGCCCCTACAAAAACAAAGGATAACGACTCCCCCCTTTCCCAAAGGGGGGCCGGGGGGGATTTAACCCGGGCAGGCGTCAAAGAAGTCCAACCCCATGAAGATAGTAGACTTCACGGTAAAGCGATATCCGGGCTCCCCCTCACCCTGTCCCTCTCCCGCGAGGGGAGAGGGGACATAATATGGTAACCAGGAAGACAGGAAGGCAAGGGCGGGGTAATGAGTAAAAGATCACGGTAGGGACACCCGTTACCGGGCGCCCCCCGTACAGATCCGTACGTGAGGAATTACCTCATACGGCTCCTACCTTGGGTAAGTAACGCGAAGCCTTTGGCTAGGATACGGATGCAATATTCTTGCTTTGGGAACCCATGTTCTGACTAACCGCTGGAACCTTTCCCATGTGAGGCCTTTAGCCTTTTGGCTTCTCCTTCTTAATGCCGCCATCCAGCCTTTTATGACCTCGGTTCTAAAGGCGTCAATTGCTCGCTTGTTGTTGGGCACTGCAAAGTAGTTCAAATGCCCCTTTACGACTGAGCGTACCCATTTACCTTGCTCCGGCACCGGGTTATATCTCCGTCGCATCAGTTCCATCCTTACTACTTTGACTTTGTTCCGCATTCGCTTGGCTATGGTTTTCCGATGCACTGCAAACCTATCTCCTTCTCGAGTCCTCGCACATATATGCGTAAATCCCAAGAAATCAAAGGTTTCCGGTTTCCCCTTACCGCGCCCCTTGCGGTTTTCTGCCGCGAACCTTCCAAACTCAATCAGTCTGGTTTTGCCCGGGTGCAACTCCAGCCCAAAGCTGGCCAATCGCAGCCTGAGGTCTCTTAAGAAGCGTTCAGCCTCTCTCCGATACTGAAACCCCATGACAAAGTCGTCGGCATAGCGCACAATGATTACATCACCAGAGGATTTTTCCTTGCGCCATTTTATCACCCACAGATCAAGCACATAGTGCAGGTAGATGTTGGCTAACAGCGGTGATATCACCGCCCCCTGGGGGGTCCCCACAGTCGTCTTCGACCGTAACCCTTCTTCGAATACTCCCGCCCTGAGCCATTTCTGTATCAAGCGCAGTATTCTTGGATCAGCGATACGGTGTTCTACGAACTTCATCAGCCATCCATGGTCAACTGTGTCAAAGAAACTCTTGATGTCCGCATCCAGTATCCAGTTTACTTTCCAGCGTGTGATTGCTACCGAGAGCGCGTCCAGCGCGTTATGCGGGCTGCGCCCGGGCCTGAATCCGTAGCTGAAACCGACGAAATCAACCTCGTAAATCTGGTTCAGTATCCACACTACCACCTGCTGGACTATTTTATCCTCCAAAGATGGTATGCCGATGGGACGCTTTGCCCCTTCCGCCTTCGGTATCCAAACCCTTTTCGAGGGTGTTGCTCGGTATCTGCCACTAAACACACGCTCGCGGAGGTCTGTCAGGTTCGCGTGTAGATTCTCACCATACTGCTTCCATGTAACGCCGTCTACTCCAGGTGAGGCCTGAGGTCTCAATTCCTCATACGCCTCCCTGAGCCGGTCCACCGTTATGTGGTGCATCAGGTTGTTAAACCGCGTACCCTTGTCTCGCTCCGCCGCTTCCCGTATTCTGTCCAGTCCGCTCAATGCTTCCCCCTGTCCCTGCGTACAGTTCGCAGTCGTCTTTTCAGAATTCCCCTTGGTCACCGGCCTTTCCTCCAACGCCTCCGCCACTGGTTCACCCAGTTTTGTTCGGCTTCTTCTACGGTACTATGCCGGTGTCTGACCCCTCAGTAGCGTGCACATCAGGATTGTGGTCACAGACCTTCCCTGACCGACCCGCCATCCTCCTACGGGTGCCACCGAGGTCTCCCGGTTCTCGAGCATAGAGTGTCCGCGCATGCTCAGGGTCTTCGACTCCGTGGGGCCGGAATTCAGCTCGCTGCTTTAACACCTTCATCCCGTGTTGCCTTCCCCTTCGGTTCACAAGGTCGGCACCCCAAATGAGTGATTTCGGAGCTCAATGGCTGGCCTGCGCTTTCCCCTGTCAACGCTTCACGGGCAGCCTCACAACCGCCCGCGCATGACTCGGGGCCGTGATGGTGCAGCTACCTTTCACGTAGGGCTCTTTCATCCCCTCCTCTATGCCGGTTTAGCCCGGCGACTCGAACCGTCCCCTATACTCACTATACTCACTATACTCAGTCCCCCATACTCATTCCCCCCTTGAAAGGTTCAGGCGGGACAGGGTGCCGGGCAGGGGGATCCCTTCGGCAGACCAGCCGCGCAGGTCGTAGTATTCCGAAAGCATCTTTCCCAGATGCGGCAGGCTCCCCGCCGCACCTCCCTCACGCCTGTCGTGGACCAGCAGCCGCGGCGAAAGGGTGTCGTCCTTACGGCTGATGCCCAGCGCCACGTTAATTAGCCTTTTCAGATTGAACAGCCTCTCCCCCGTTTCCCAGAGCTCCGCCTCGTTCAGATCCCAGCCGGTGACCGCAGCGCTCCACCGGGCCATCTCCACCATTGTAACGTGACCGCGGATAAGAAACTTGCAAAGACCCAGAGCGTTGAAAAGACCCATGAAATCCTGCATTCTTTTGGCCAGGGCGGCTTTCCCCTCGCTGCCGTGCGGCTCATACCCATCGGGCAAGCCCACCAGCGATGCCGGGTAGGTACCGTTCTCGTTAAAGAAGGTCAGCCCCTCGAGATGGCAGGCGCCGCGGTTGCCCGTGGCGTAGACCAGGGCCATGCTGGTGAAGGCGCGGGGATCGTGGTAAGCCATCTCCAGTCCTTTGCTCTCGGCGATAAATTCGCGGGCCACCGGTCCAAAATGTGCCGCCGCCCGCTTTACCCCCAGGGAGAGCTGCTTCCCCAACCCATCCCGCCGCGCAATCATGGGGATCAGGGCAAGAATGGCCTCGCCGCTACCCCAGCGCAGATCGAGCCCCCCGCTCTCCGCTTCACCAATGAGCCCTTTTTCAGAAAGCTCCATGGCAAAGGCGATCGCGGCGGCGGTGGAGATCGTATCCAGGCCCAGGCGGTTGCAGAGATCATTGGCCGCGATAATATAGTTAGGGTCGTCGTTCAAACAGAGCGATCCGAAGCCGGCGATGGTCTCGTACTCGGGCCCATGGGAGACGGTGCCGCGGTACGGCCCTGTTTCAACCTTCATATCCTTGCCACAGCGGATGGGGCAGCTGAAACAGGCGTAATGCTTTACTCTCAAGCCGGCCGCTGCCATGGCCTGCCCCGAGACCCTCGCCGCTCCCTCCGCCCAGGAGCCGCCGGTCCAGTTGCGGATGGGCAGATCACCGGTTTTCTCCACCGCCGGCACCCCGCCGGCGGTGCCGAAGTCGGTCAGCCCCTTCGCTTTTTCGCGGATGCGCGGCAGGGCCTCGCGGCGCCCTGCGGTCACGGCACCGGGATCAGCGACGGGAGGAGGACCACCCTCGCGGCGGGCCGCCACCGCTTTAAGATTTTTCGCACCCATGATCGCCCCGAGGCCGCAGCGCCCGGCGGCCCGGGTGTCGCTTCCGTCGATCATGATCGCCGCGATGAGGGCCCCCCTTTCACCTGCCGGACCGATAGCGGCACTGCGGACCGTCTCACCCATCTCTTCCCGGATTAACGCCTCAGTGGCGTAGACATCTTTACCCCACAGCGCCGCAGCATCCCGGATCACCGCTCCTTCAGAACTCAGGTAGAGATAAACCGGCTTACGGGCGCGGCCGGTGATGATCAGGCCGTCGTAGCGACAGCATTTCAGCGCAGCAGGCCAGTAACCGCCCACCGTGGCCTCAGCCCAGATCCCAGTGGCTGGCGAACGGCCGCAGAAAACCGCCTTGCAGGCGGCTGGCAGCCGATGCCCGGTGAGAATGCCCGTAAAGATGAGCAGAGGAGCGGCCTCATCCAGAGGCTCGATCCGGTGATAGCCCCGCTCATAAAATATCTTCGCCGCCAGACCCGAGCCGCCCAGGTAACGGCGATAATCCCCCGGGGGCAGCACCATCTCGATCAACCTGCCGCTGCTCAGATCCACCTCCAGCACTTTACCGTAAAAACCGCGCTCCATGGTCCTTTGCTCCTTTCTTCCCCAAAGCTGCGGGGTATGCACAACAATGTTCACAAAAGGGTAGGGATATCGACATCTTGCTCAAACTCACCAGATCAACAATCGCAATGTTTTGCCCAGATCCCCCCCGGGAAAAGGGATCGGTGCTCCGTCCGGCGAAGCGGTAAGATAAAGATTGAACGGGGGGAGGCGACGAAAGGTGCTCGATTACCGGGCCGAGGTATTCATCCAGGTGGCACAATGCCTGAACATCACCCGGGCCTCCCAGGATCTTTACATCTCCCAGCCCGCCGTGACCGCAGCGATTCAGAAGCTTGAAGAGCACTATGCCGTCAAACTCTTTTTACGAAAGCCCGCGGGGCTTGAGCTGACCCCCGCCGGCGTTATGCTCTACCGCCATCTGAGCAAGCTGAAAGAGGCGTCAACAAAGCTGAACAACGAGATGATGAAGCTGAAGGGGACCGTGCATGGCCGCCTCTCCATCGGTGCCGCCCCAACCTTCGGCAACTATATCCTGCCCCGCCTGCTGGGTTTTTTCAGCAAAAGCTATCCCAAAATAAGTTACAACCTGCTCGTCGGCAACAATGCCCAGATCTACAGCTACCTGAGAGAAGGGCGAATCGAACTTGCTTTCCTGGTGGGAACCCTCCCCGGTAAAGAGCTCGCCGCCACAAAGATCATGAAAGACCGGCTCATCCTGGTCGTATCGCCCCGCCACCCCTGGTCTGCTCGCGAGACTGTCAGCAGCAGCGAGCTTCTTACCCAGCCCCTGATCCTGCGCGAAAAAAGATCGAGCAGCCGCCGGGACATGGAAGAAGCCTTTGCCGAGATGGGGCTTTCGCCCGGGAAGCTAAGTGCCATCGCCGACTTCAACAGCTTCGAGGCGATCAAGAGCGCTGTTCATGCTGACCTGGGCGCCGCCCTGATCTCCTGGTGGGCGGTTAAACGGGAGCTGGAGCAGGGGTGGCTGAGCCCGGTTAAAATTGAGGGTGTCGACCTAACCAGGGATATCTACGCTGCCACCCTGCCCGGGGCCGGCCTCACCGAAGCAGCCTCCCGGCTTCTCCGGATCGCCTGCCATGACCTGGCCGATTTTTTGCCCTGATCAAAATCCCAGGTGGCCCGTAGCATTGCCAAGACCGAACCCGCCGGAGATATTGATCACCTCTCCGGTCAGGTAGTCGGAATCGGGTGAGGCAAAAAATAAAACTGCTGCGGCCACATCGGCCGGTTGACCCAGGCAGCCCAGCGGAGTAACCCGGGCGATCTCTTCCTTCAGCGCCTCCACGGTAATCCCCTTCACCCCCGCCTCCATCTCCAGACCCCACTGTTTTAACTCCGTCTGGATATCACCGGGACAAAGAGCATTAACGCAGATCTTGAAGGGCGCCAGCTCCAGGGCCATCGACTTGGTCAGCCCCAGCACCCCCGCCTTGGAGGCGCTGTAAGCGTGCATCCAAAGGGCGCCGTTCCTGGCCGCACGCGAGGAGATATTGATGATCTTCCCGCCACCGCCATCGATCATCGACGGGACCACCTCACGGCAGCAAAGAAAGGTCCCCGTTAAGTTCACGGCCAGGGTCTTTTCCCAGGCGGCCAGGGTAAACTGGGCTAGCGGCGCCGGACCAGGGGAGGCGCCAGCGTTATTGACCAGGATATCCACCCTCCCGAATTCCCCGATCGCTTCCCGGACCAGCCGCTCCACCGAAGTGGGATCGGTCACATCGGCAAAAAGAGGCAGCGCCCGCCCGCCCTTGTCGTTGATTGTGGCGGCAACTTCGGCCAGCTCCTCCGATACTCCCACCTTGTACTGAGGGAACTCGGGAAAGGTGCTGTCAATATCGGTGACCACCACCGCGGCCCCCTCTTCGGCCAGCCGCGCCGCCACGACGGCACCAATCCCCTCCTTCCTGCCGCTTCCTGTGACCAACGCCACCTTGCCGATTAACTTTTTCATCAAACGAAGTCCTCCAATCTCCGGCAGCTAGTTGATCTTCCAAGGCAAATCCATCCCCGAGAAGCCGCTGTCCGGGTCGGTTTTTACATTGATACAGGAAGGCCCGCCGCTCCCCAGGGCTTTTTCAAGGGCCGGCTGCAGCTGCGCCATCTTTTCAACATAGGCCCCGCCGCCGCCAAGGGTCTCGGCGATGAGATCGTAGCGGGTCACCCCCAGCTCCACCCCCACAGTCCGGCCGTAGTCCCGGCGCTGCCCGCGGCGAATCTGGCCCCAGCCGCCGTCGTTGGCGATCACCACCGTCAACGGCACCTCATGGCGGACGGCGGTGTCGAATTCCATGGCGCTCAGGCCGAAGGCACCGTCTCCGGTGAGCAAAACCACGGGCCGCTCTGGATTGGCCAACCCGCCTGCCAGGGCGAAGGGAAGCCCCACACCGAGATGACCGAAAGCGCCGATCCAGATCAGCGACGCCGGAGTGCGTGCCTCCATGGTCAAAACGGCAAAACCGGCAATATCGCCGCCGTCGACGACAAGCATCGTCTCGGGCGGCAGCAGCGCACCAAGCTCGCGGCAGAGCAAGGCCGGGTGGATCAGACCGTCCACGGGAGAGACCCCCTGGAAGGCCGATTCGCGGGCTGCCTGGCGCAGCACCTGGATCGTCTGGGGCCACGTCTCTTCGATCTGCATCTTTTTCGGATCCAGGCTTCGTTCCAGCTGCCGCAGGATCGCTTTGATATCGCCCACTAGCCCCACCGTGGCCGGGCGGTTTTGACCGATCACGGAAGCCTCGATATCGACATGGATCGTTTTTGTGGCCGTCCCTAGAAGGGGCGGGCGGCCGTAGCCCACCGTCCAGTCGAGCCTGGTCCCCAAGATCAAAACCAGGTCGGCCTGCATGAGGCCAATGGGGAAAAACCCGCCCGCCAGCTCGTGATCTTCGGGAAACGTCCCCCGCCCCATGTTGCGGGTATAGACGGGGAGGCGCCGCGACTCTGCAAAACCGGTGAGCTCATCAGAAGCACCGGACCAGAAAACCCCGCTGCCGGCCAGGATCAGCGGCCGTTTCGCCTCCGTCAGCAGCCGCACCGCCCCGGTGATATCCTCCTCCCCGGCACAGGGACGCGCCCTGCTGTAATAGTTTTCTGGAAAACGCACTTGCTCCGGCGCTCTTTTTTCGTGCATGATATCAACGGGAATCTCCAGAAAAACCGGCCCCGGCCTGCCCGAAACCGCCTCGCGGAAAGCCGCCGCCACGTACTCGGGGATGCGCTCCACCTGGTAGACCTGGCGGGCCCACTTGGTCAGGGGACGCATCAGGGAAAGCTGGTCCATATCCTGCATCGCCCCCATATCCCGCCTTACCAGTGAGCTCCGCCCTCCGATCAGCACTAAGGGAACAGCGCTCTGCGACGCCACCGCCATGCCCGGCAGGGCGTTGACCACACCGGGCCCCGCCGTGGCCACGGCCACTCCGGGCCGGCCGGTAAAGCGGGCCCATCCTTCGGCCGCATGCACGGCGGCCTGCTCGTGGTGTGTATCGATGATACGAATGCCCTCGGTGACGCAACCGTTGTAAATGGGGTTGATATGGCCCCCGCTGAGGCTGAAGATGGTTTCGACACCCTCATTTTTCAGCGCCCGCGCCACCAGGCCGCCCCCCAATAATTCATGATCCTGCCGCACGATCGTAAACCTCCTGTCCGGGTATTTTTGCCGGCGCTTTGCGCTCACGCGGCCGGCTTGATCCTTTTGACGGTTCGAACACCGGGCCGGTCCAATAGCACATTTCACTGCAATTCTGAATTCTGGATCGAGCCCCCTTTTCCTGCTCCACTACCAGAGAAGCGGGCCAAAAACGATAAAGGCCGCCGTTATACAGAAGGGGATCACCAGGGTGAGGATGATGCCGGGGAGGGCAAAGTCCCTGATTGAGAAATAGCCGGCGGCATAGGGGATCACATTCGTCGGGCTCGAGGTAACCAGAATGAAGGCCAGCGAGGTGGCTATGGCCACCGGTCCGGCCAGATACCAGGGATTCAGCTCCAGCGATACCGCCAGGGCGATGACCATGGGGATAAGGATCACCCCAGTGGCGGTATTGCTCGAGAAAAAGACCTTCAAAAATTCCACGATCAGGACAGCAAGGAATATCCGTAGCGCCATCGCCAAACCGCCGATGGGAGAGAAGAGGAGCAAGGCCAGCCAGCGGGCTGCCCCCGTCTCGAAGACGAGCATGCCCAGCGATAACCCCGCCGCAATGAGTACGATCCCGCCCCAGTCGATATCGCTTTGCGCCTCTTTCCAGGTGATCAGGTTGATCCCCGGGAGAAAGAGCGCCACGGCGGCACCCAGGGCGACGGCCTCCAGCGGGATGGAGATGCCGGTAAACGTCGCGAGCAGGGGATCGCCCAGCCAGAAAAAAACAGCCAGGAGAAAAATTGAGAGCGCCTTTCGCTCTGCCCCCGTCAGCCTCGCCGGTACCGCCCCCGTCTTCAGCGCGGCGCCCCCCCGCTCCAGGACGATCTCCTCCGGCGGGAAGACCCGGACCAGGATCAGGTAGGCAGGCGGCAGGATCAGCAGTGCCGCCGGAATGCCCACCACCATCCAGGTGACAAAATTTATGGGGATCCCGGCCAACTCACGCAGGTAGCTCAGGGCCACAATATTGGCCCCGTTGCCCACGGGGGTGGCGATGCCGCCGATAGCCGGCCCCCAGGCCAGGGCGATCATCAGCGCCCGCCCAAAATTGCTCTCCCCCGGTCTGCGGCCCGTCCGCTTCAGGATCGCTGTTGCCATCGGGAGCAAGATCGCAGCGACGGACATATTGACGATCCACATCGACAGAAAGGCCCCCAACGCCATGAAGGCAAAGATGATCTTGCGGGGTTGCGGGCCGATCCGGCGGATGATCGCTGCGGTGAGCCGGTCGGCCAGCCCCGAACGGGTCAACCCGGCGGAAAGGGCCAGGACGCCGATAAAAAAGACGACGATGGAATTGCCGAAACCGCGGGAAACGATCTCACCGAAAGGGGCCAGCCTGAAGGCATAGGCCAGCAGCAGCCCCAGAAGGGCGGTGACCGGAAAAGGCAGCGCCTCGGTGATCCAAAGGATGATCACGAAGGCCAGCACCGCCAGGGAGCCCTTTCCCGCAACGGTGAGCTGGACCAACCCTTGCGGCGATGCAAGGGGTTGCGGCAACGGCAACAGGTAGAGCACCACCATGACCAGGGCGGCGCAGACGACCACAAGGTGATTCCTCAGCCCCAGAAAGGCTCCTTTTTTTAAACTAACCCTTGGCCCCACCATGCAACCCCACCTTCCCGCCTTTCTTGAATTATAGCGCTGTGGCGGGGGCCATTGTAATCGCGTTTGGCTATAGGGTTATCAACCTTTTTGATGACAGCCGGTTTGCTTCCGGCAAATAATTTTTATATTCAGGCAGGAACTGCCAGGGACAATCTTGAATTGAAGGAAGAATGAAATGAAGCGGGCCGGCACGTTAAGGAAAACACCACCTATTAACAAAGGCAGGCGATCAAAATCCAGCAGACCACAGAGAAGGAAATTAGCACTGTACCGGTAAACCGCGGTGGCAGCGCCCCGGCGGAAAGAAAACCCCGCCTGCGCAACTATATCGCCTATGGCATGGGCGATTTCCTCGGCGGCGGCTCCTTCAACCTCATCGGCACCATGTACCTCTTTTTCATGACTGGGGTAATGGGGATGGCCCCCGTCTATGCGGGCCTCCTTGTTTTCTTGGGCAAACTCTGGGGTGCCATCTTTGATCCGCTCATGGGCTATATCTCCGATCACACCCGCAGCCGTTTCGGACGCCGGCGCATCTTTTTCCTTTATGGCATGGTGCCGGTATTTGTCTTTTTCTCCGCGCTCTGGATCCCCTCGCCCTTCCAGGGCCAGGGCGGGATGTTCTTCTGGTACCTGGTTCTATTTCTCCTTTTCTCCACCACCTATACCATGGTGATGGTGCCCTACGTCGCTCTTAACGCCGAGATCAGCCTCGACTACAAGGTGCGGGCCAGGTTTACCGGTTTCAAACAGATCTCTGCGGGTTTTTCCAGCGCCGTCTGCCTCATCGCCGCAAAGCCGATCATTGAGCTCTTCCCGCCGGAGCAGATCCGCACCGGCTATGCCGTGATGGGGCTCACCTATGGTCTTTTCTTTGCCCTGCCCTGGCTGGCGATCTTCTTCGGCACCTGGGAGCTGCCTCGCAAGCTCGATGAGGTGAAGCGGCAGTCCTTCGTCGAGATCCTGGGCGAATTCTACTCCGTTTTCAAGAACAGGGCTTTTCGCATCCATATCGGCATCTTCACCTCGGCTTTCGCCGGCATGGACTTTGTCATGGCGCTCTTTTTGTTCTACCTGACCTATTATCTGGGGCGGGAAGACCTTTTCCCCTTTCTGATGATCTTCTTTGTCGCCGCCCAGGCCGTCTCCCTGCCCGCCTATATCAAGATTGGCAACGTCTACAGCAAGGGCAGGGCCCTCTTCATCGGTACTGTGATCTGGCTCACCGGCCTGCTGGTAGTGCTGACGGTTTCACCGGACCGCCTCTCCCTGCCCGTGCTGATCACAGGCACCATCCTTCTGGGCAGCGGCATCTGCGGCGGCACGACGATGCCCTGGGTGATGCTCCCCTCCATCGCCGATGTGGATGAGCTGATCACCGCGCAGAAACGGGCTGGCACCTATGCGGGGATGATGACCCTTTTCCGCAAGATCGTCAGTGCCTCGGTTCTCTTCCTTACCGGAATCATCCTCAGCGCCATCGGCTTCGACTCCGAAGCTGCGAGCCAGGCGCCGCAGACGGTGGCTTATCTGCGCCTCCTCTTCTTCGGGGCGCCCTTTATTGCCGTGACGATCGCGCTGTTCATGAGCCTCAAATTCAAGATCACACCACAAAGCCACAGCCTGCTCCGAAAAGAGATCGAGCGCCTCGAAGACGGCGGTAAAAGGGAGCACAGCGATGCGGAGACCCGCCGCGTCTGCGAACTGATCACCGGCCTTCCCTACGAAGAGCTCTATCCCCGTTAAAAACAGCCGGTGAGCGGGGCGCCCCGCACCCTGCTCACCAGCTCTGCTACCCGCTTCTAACTACCGGCCCATCAGACCCCCATCCTGAACTTGATCTCCTCGTAAGGGGCCTCGCAGGGGTTCCCGTCGGCCACCCACATCTTCCGGTCGCGCATGTCCACGATCATGCTGCCCAGGGTGCTACCGGAGATGCCGTGGCAGCAGATGGTGTGATCGGCGCCCACGCCATCGTTGGCGCTGTGATCGCGTAAGATCTCCATCATCGTTTCAACGGTGATCTTTCCAGCCTTCTCCTTGAGCCTGCTGTAAGCAGTATTGTAGCGTGTCTCGGTGGAATAGGCGTACTCCAGCCCTTCCATCCCCTCCACTACCCAGTAGGTCCCCTCGGGCAGGTTCGCTTCGGTCATCTTGATAAAATGGTTCGCCTGGGCCATCACGCCCGCCTCATCGGGTTCGCGCACCGCCCAGCGCGAAGCGGTAAATTCCACCACCCGGATATCCCCTGCGGCATCAGCAATACCGAAGAAACCGGCGTTGGCCCGGCTGGGGAATTCTGTGATCAACCTGATCACCTCGGCGGTGGTGCGGCAGGTTTCCAGCGCCTCCATGAGGATAAACTGGTAGGGGACGCCTTTGAAACGGAGGTGCGGCCCCTTCCACTGCCGGGAATTGTTTACGCAGATCGTCAGGCCATGCTCGTTGACCCCCTGATGAGCGCCCGCCAGCGGCGCCTGCGTTACCGTGGTCGTGGCGTAGCGCCCTCCCTCGGAGGGGATCTCCCGCCTGATCAGCTGATAGGGCCGGAGAAGGTTGGGGAAATCATAATTTCGCCCGCAAAGCGGTTTCCCTTCCGCCGTCGCCCCGGCGGTAGCATGGATCTGCGTGCATCCCCCCGGCACCCTCATACTCTTGCCCGCCTCGCACATCATGATCTCCATGAACTGGAGCCCCCAGCAGAGCTGTTCACTAATCCCCAGCCCCGCAGCGAGCCCGCGCACACGCTCCGCCTGAACCGGCAGATGGGCCCTCACAGCGCCCCGGGTGTTGATCCTGCCCAAAAGACCCAGAGCCGGGAAGAGCAGCCGGTCGGGCAGAAAGCCCGGTTTATTCTCCTTCCACATATCCGAAGAAAAAAAATCCGCCATCAACCGGCGGTACTGCTCCCCCATCTCTTTACCCTGTCCGCGGCCCCGCTCGTAAGCGCTGCCATCAAGATCCAGAATCATCATCTTAAAATTCCCCCTTTCGGAAATAGTGCCGCCCCGCAGTAATTAACTTTTAATTGCTCTCTTTCACTCTATATCATACCATTGGCAAAATGTAAACAATATTCCGTTCACATGAATGTTAA
>DUVX01000161.1 GCA_012840855.1 Bacillota bacterium
CCGCCTGATTCAATGCCCCGGCGCCGATAGTCTGGATCTCAGCGCCTCCCCGTTCGCGTAACACGCCTGCCAATGCACCGGCCACAGAATTAGGGTTGGACTTTGCTGAAACTTTTAATATATCCATTTAGTTCAGCAGATACCTCCTTCAACGGGTTTTACTTAATCTATACTTCGCTGAGAAAGTTGAAATTCCTGCCAGAATAATAAGAATCTTTTAATTCTTGGCCGGGCGCCCGGTGTACTGGTGGCGACAACCTCCTTTACTGTAAATCGCGTTCTTCCTTATTAGATGGACCAGTGCCCGGAAGTGCGCAACATACTGATTGTTTAACAAAGATGGGTGGGTTTATTTATCGAAGATATAGACCTTTCCCGCATCGCGGAAAGCAACGAGGCGGCTGCTCCGGCAGCGGGCGAGGGCTTCTGGAACAGGCGCGGATTCTTCGATCAGTTCCCGGACAGGCCGCCGGGTGCCGCTCCCCGTACGATCCTCAGTGATCAGATCGTCTTGAAAAAGATCGCGCATCAGCGCTGTCAGTAAGCTGATCGTATCACCGAGCAAGAAATCATAACTCAGAACAATACTCAGCTGAGTGAGGTCATGGTATTGTTTCCGAGATAATTTGATCTGCTCTTTGGCTTTATATCTATAGCGGTTTAGATAAAAAAAAGTCTTCAGGCTTTCCCGGATGCGCCGTTCCAGCCCGGGATGTTCCCCGCGGCCGAGCTTTCGCCTGACCATATATGTGAGAGAACAAGTTGCAGAGGGAAGATTCAAGGTAATCGTATATATTTCCGGAAATCGCAGAAGCAGGTCAACGAGTATATTGACCGGACTTGATTCAGGTAGCGGTTCCTGTGGCATCTTTCCACCTCCCTGTGAGATATCCTATTCCATAGCCTCGGGATAAAACCCTGCTCCCAAATTAATAAAAGTGCCTTGCGGCACTTTTATTATCGGGAGCCTCGATCGACGCTTACTTGGCGTAGTCGACGGCCCTGGTTTCGCGAATAACATTGACCTTAATCTGACCGGGGTATTCCAGATCGCCCTCTACCTTTTTGGCGATCTCCCGGGCCAGCTGGGCGGCACGCAGATCGTCAATCCTTTCGGGTTTGACCATGATCCGGATCTCCCGCCCGGCATGAATAGCGTAAGATTTGTCGACACCGTCGAAGGAATCGGCGATCCCTTCCAGCTTCTCCAACCTCTTAATATAGGCCTCCAGGGTCTCCCGCCGGGCCCCTGGACGCGAGGCGGAGATGGCATCGGCAGCCTGAATCAGAACTGCCTCCAAGGTCTGAAATTCCACATCTCCATGGTGTGCCGCTACAGCGTTGATGATGGCGGCCGGCTCCTTATACCTTTTAACCAGATCGGCGCCGGCGATTACATGCGACCCCTCTGATTCGTGATCGGTAGCCTTTCCGATATCATGTAGCAGGCCCGCTCTTTTGGCGAAGGCGACGTCGAGATCGAGCTCACCGGCCATAGTCCCGGCCAGGTGTGAAACCTCGATGGAATGCTGAAGTACATTCTGCCCGTAAGAGGTCCGGTAGCGCAATTTCCCCAAGGTAAAGACCAGCTCGGGGTGGAGCCCGTGGACCCCGGTCTCGAAGGTGGCCCTCTCCCCCTCCTCCCGGATCTGCGATTCTACTTCCTTGCGCGTTTTTTCAACAATCTCTTCAATTCTGGCCGGATGAATCCGTCCGTCGCTGACCAGCTTTTCCAGAGCGATGCGGGCGATCTCCCGGCGGATGGGATCAAAGCCGGAGAGGATCACTGCTTCCGGCGTATCGTCGATGATCAGATCTATTCCCGTCAGAGTCTCCAGGGCCCTGATATTGCGACCCTCGCGGCCGATGATCCGTCCCTTCATCTCATCGTTGGGCAGGGAGACCACGGAGACAGTCGCCTCCGAGGCATGATCGGCAGCACAGCGCTGAATAGCCATTGTCACGATCTCTCGCGATTTTTTGGCCGCTTCGCCCTTAGCGCGCTCTTCGATATCTTTCACCATCATGGCCATCTCATGGGTGGTTTCGTCACGGGCTCTTTGCAGAATGGTCTCTTTCGCTTCCTCCATGGACATGGCGGAGATACGTTCCAGTTCGCTGAGCTGCTGCTGGTGGAGCTGCTGGAGTTTAGCTTCAGTGCGACGGTTCTCTTCTTCCTTCCGTCTCAGCTCCTCCTCCTTTTTCTCGATAAAAGCGGTCTTGCGATCCAGAGAATCTTCTTTTTGCGTGAGACGCCGCTCCATTCTTTGCAGCTCATTGCGGCGTTCCCTGCTCTCCTGTTCGATATCTGTTCTCAGTTTGTGCGCTTCTTCCTTGGCTTCCAGCTGTTTCTCTCGTTTAATCGCCTTTGCTTCCTGGTTGGCCTCCTCGATTATCTTCTCGGCGGCCGCCTCTGCTGAAGAGATCTTTGCTTCAGCCAGCACCTTACGCAAAAAATAACCGGCAACTATGCCGAAGACTGATGCTATCAATGCGGTCAAGAAATAATTCATGGTTCCACCTCCATTTCTAAGATTTACCATTAAATCAAAAAGCTGTGTTCAGAACACAGCTTAAAAGAGAAATACGTAAAAGAAATACTTGCACCTGTACTGCTGTTGTGCGTACTTCCCGTATCTTGAGAATCTATTTCAGCGCCCTGGGCAACGCCGGGGCTCAGCTCTTTTAAACCGCAACTGCACAAAAATATTGGTAAAACTTATCGAATTTATTGTACCTCTAAGCAAAATTTATGTCAAGCAATTAACCGCCTGCGCTCATTCACCGGAGCGGAAGCAGTATTCCCGGATCACCCTGACGACAACTCCCTCACGAAAACCGCGCCTCTGCAGATAAGCCGCCTGGCGCCGAATCCACCGTTTATCGTTCAGATCATCTCCGGAAGCGCTCCTTTTGCTCAGAAGCTTTCGGGCCAGCGCCTGCTCCTCCTCCAGGCTGTAGCAGCGGGCGATCTCTTGCTCTGCGAGCTCCCGGCTGATGCCCCGGGAAAGCAGGTTATGGCGTACACGCAACGGCCCCAGACCGCGTCTCAGACAGCTTTCTGTGTAATCTACGGCGTAGCGATGATCATCGATGTAACCCCACTGCTCCATCTCTTCGATGACGGAGTCGACGATCCCCTCGTTGAAGCCTTTTCGACGGAGATACTCCACCGCCTCCTGCCTGCTCCGCGAGCGATAGCCCAGGAGCCTCAGCAGGGCGGTGCGCGCTTTTATAAAAGTTTTTTCCTCGATCATGGAGCGAGTTCCGCCTAGTTCTTCTCATCTTTTTCTGCAGAATTTTCAGCGGCGCTGTCCGGATCAAGGGGGGGGAGTTCGCAGGCTTGGCGAATTTTATCCTCGATTTCCCTGGCCAGTTCGGGATTTTCCTTGAGATAGGTCCGAACATTCTCGCGCCCCTGTCCCAGGCGCTCCTCCCCATAGGAATACCAGGCGCCGCTCTTCTGCAATATTTTCAGCTCCGCTCCGATATCGATGAGCGCCCCTTCAGCGGAGATTCCATAACCGTAGATGAGATCAAAATCGGCGGCCTTGAAAGGCGGCGCCACCTTGTTTTTTACTACCCTGGCCCTGGTTCTGTTTCCGATAAACTGGTCGCCCTGTTTTATCCCCTCCACCCGGCGGACATCGAGCCTCACTGATGAGTAAAATTTCAAAGCCCTGCCACCCGGGGTAACCTCGGGGTTGCCGAAGATTACGCCCACCTTTTCCCGGATCTGGTTAATAAAGATAGCGACGGTGAAGGATTTACTGATGGCGCCGGAAAGTTTACGCAGCGCCTGTGACATCAACCGGGCCTGCAGGCCCACATGGGTATCCCCCATATCGCCTTCGATCTCAGCCCGCGGTACCAGTGCGGCTACAGAGTCGACGACGAGAACATCGATAGCGCTGCTGCGGACCAGTGCTTCGGCGATCTCAAGAGCCTGCTCGCCGGTGTCGGGCTGGGAAACCAGCAGATCGTCAATATTTACACCCAGGTTGGCCGCATAGGCCGGATCGAGGGCATGTTCAGCATCGATAAAGGCGCAGTAGCCGCCTCTTTTTTGAGCTTCGGCGATTACATGCAATGCCACGGTGGTCTTGCCCGACGATTCCGGGCCAAAAACCTCCACCACCCGGCCGCGCGGCAGCCCGCCCACCCCCAGGGCCCGGTCCAGCGAAAGGCAGCCTGTTGGGATCACAGGGATGCCCGTTCTGACATGGTCGCCCAATTTCATTACAGAGCCTTTGCCAAATTGTTTTTCAATATGCAGCAGAGCAGCCTCCAGGGCTTTCTCTTTATCCATCTTCAATAACCCCCTTCGGCGGGTTTGATCTAATTCACTTAATTCTTGCTTTCCCGTTATTTTCCTCTATTATCTGCTAAATATATTTCTTCCAGGGCGCTGTAAGAGGCCCCCCGGGGTGAAAGGTGGCTCCGATAAAGGGAGAGGGAGCGCACCACCGTTATTCCCGTGGAAAAGGGTGACTCTTCTTTGAGAAGGCGCTCCAGCACGCCCGCCGGAAGGGGCCGGCGTATCCGGCCCAGGGTCAGATGCGCTCTGAAGGGGCGGCCCTCTGCGGGAAAACCCCTTTTGACCAGCTCCGCCTCCAGAGCGGCGGCCAGGGCGCTCACTTCGCCGGCGCCCTCTTTCACGGCCGTCCAGATAACGCGGGCCCGCCGCATCGAGGGAAAAACCCCCGCTCCACCGAAACGCAGGGCGAAGGGCGCCGCTCCTCGGGCACAGCCTCGCATGGCAGCGGTAATCGCCGTCCGCCTGCCCTCCTCCTGCTCGCCTAAAAATTTTAAGGTAAGGTGCAGCGACGGCGGTGCAACCCATTTGACCCCCTCGAGCGTGCTGCCCAGCCGCTGCTGCAGTCGGCCGAGCTCTTCTCGCTGCTCCCCTGAGGGGGTGATGGCGATAAACAGGCGCATCATCTAAAAACCTCCCGGCCCGCTGCTCGCTGTAGGCAGGGCCCCTATTTGTCTCGCTCCCTATATGTTTATACCTCAACCCTCCAGATCCTCTTTTAAAGGTGTGCCCTCCTGAAGGGGGAGCCCGGGAAGGTGATTATAGTAGCGCTGTAGGGAAAAGGAATCGGGAAAATGCTCTATGGTGATCAGATCGGCGCAGGTCAGCCGGGGCCGGCCGTCGGCCCCGGGGTTAAAGTAAAGCACCACCATGCTGTAGGGGTTTTCCTGCGGCGCCAGAAGGCCGCGCATCCCGGCGGCGCCGCTGGTCCCGGCGTTGATCACAATACTCCCGCTGCTTTCATCAAAATTCAATGAGGCCCGGTGTGTATGGCCGCAGAGAAAGAGCGGCAGTTTGCCCAGAAAGGGTTCGGCCATGAGCGGATTATGGAGCGCCAGGATATCGGGCCTTTCCGCCTCCAAAAGTGCCGCAGCTTCGCGGGATCTTTCCCGCAGGAGGCTATCTTCCGCTATTTGGGCCGTTGCGTTTGCCGAGCTGGGATCGGGCAGCCCGGCGATGCGCAGGCCACCGACGATGAGCGGCTCTTTGTCGAGAATCAGCGCGCCCTGGCGCCGCAGCAGGTCGACAGACTGCGGAGTATCATGGTTGCCGGGGAGAAATAGATAGGGCTGCGGCAGAGCGGCCAGGCGGGCGGCCAGCTCCACCTCGAGGTTGGAGCCGTAATCGGTGAGATCACCGGTGTCGATGATCAGGTCGATCTGAAAGCTGTCGGCGATCTTTTCAATTAGATCCAGGGTGGCGGGATTGTTGTGGATATCGGAGACATGGAGCACTCTGGTTTCCCCTTTTTCCGGAGCGGGCTGGAGCTGCTCCATCCGGGAGGAGATCTCTTCCAGGTTCACGGCGATCGTCTCGAATTGCTCCGTCAGCGTATTGACCGTATCGAGAAGCTGCCCGCTCAGCTCGATGATCCAGGGCGCCGCCACCAGCGCGCCCTCAAAACGGGGGTTGCTGAAGGCGCTGATTCGGTAGGGATAAAGCAGGGTGCTGCCCAGCAGCAGCATCAGCAGCAGCACCGTCAGAAGGCCGCTTTTAAGCGCTTCCCCCAGAAGCAAGGGGTAAGGTCGCTTCTCCCGTGCCCGGATCAGGAGCAGCAGGGCTGCTCCGCTGAGGAAAGTGACAGTTGCCAGGCGAAGCGAAAAATAAAGGGCTTGCTCCCGGAACTGCCCCAACAAAAAGGCGGAAAGGTCCGGGATCTCCTGGAGCGTAGATGAGAGCATCTCCAGATCTACTCTGTTAAGGGTAATTTTTAGCATGAAAGGTCCCCAGTGAGTCGCCGCTCGCAGCTTTCCCAGCGGCGGAATCAGAATCACCGTTTCACCGTGCCGGAAGGGTACCAGCGAGGCGGTGAATTCGAAGGCCTTTATTTTAAAAGGAGTTTCACTGAAGAGGCCGGTAGCGAGGCAGAGCGCGGCCAGGGCTACCAGAAGCAGCAAAAACCCTTTCTTTCGATTAACTGCCAGGGCGCATCATCCTCCAGAGCATAGCCAGGAGCGCCTGGCTCGCCCTCTCCTTGATCGCCCGCCGGGTGCCGGGAAGGAGAGTGCGGCGGCATTCTTCCCCCCTGGGGGCGGATAGGGCCGTATAGAAAAGGCCCACGGGTTTTTTTGAAGAATCGCTTCCGGGGCCGGCGATGCCGGTGATGGCGGCGCCGACAGTGGCGCCCATGATCCGGCGGGCCCCCCGGGCCATGGCCCGGGCCACCGCATCGCTGACCGCTCCCTGCTTCTCCAGAAGCCCCCTCTCCACGCCGAGAAGACTCACCTTTACCTCGCTGCTGTAGGCTACCAGGGAGCCCTTGAAAAAATTAGAAGAGCCGGGGATGTCGGTAATGGTATCGGCCAGCAGGCCGCCGCTGCATGACTCGGCCAGGGCCAGAGTCATCCCCCTGCCGGTGAATAGGGCCGCCACGGTGGAGGCGAGCGTCTCCCCATCCTCACCAAAAATATACTCGCCCAGCGGTTCTCTGAGGCGCCGGGCCGCTTCCTCCAGCAGTGCAGCGGGAGCCCGCCCGGCAATGTGGGTTTTTAGCTGCAAGACGACCTCTCCCCCCATGGCCAGGGGCGAAAGCTGCACCCCTTCAGGCAGCCCCACCTGCCTGACCTTCTCCTCCAGAAGCGATTCACCGCAGCCGGTGGTATGGATGATCTTTGTCTGCCAGGAAGGCCGAAAATTCTGCTCCTCGAAAAAGGCGAGGACCTCTGTTTCGAAAAGCGGCCTCATCTCCTGGGGCGGGCCGGGCAGAAGGATGATCCAGCTCCGCCCTGCGGGGACGATCGCCCCCGGCGCCGTTCCCAGCTCATTGGGCAGCAAACGGCTTCCCTCGACCACCCGGGCCTGCTTGCGGTTTGCCGGCGGCATCGGATAGCCCCGCCCTTCGAAAAAGCGCTCCAGGCGCTGCAGCCACTGCTGTTGGATTACCAGAGGCCGCCCAAGAAGTTTTGCGACGGCCTCCCTGGTCAGATCGTCGTCGGTGGGCCCCAGGCCGCCGGTACAGATCACCACCTCGCTGCTGTCCAGGGATTCTTTCAGGGCCCTCACGATCGCCGGGATGCTGTCGGGTACGACGCGCTGCTCCCGCACGGCGATGCCCTTTGTCCAGAGCCGCCGTGCCAGGTAGCCTGCGTTGGTGTTTTCCACCAGGCCGGTTAATAGCTCGTTGCCAATAGAGATCAGATCCACCTGCATCGCTGTCACCGCCATTTTTTATGCAATTATACCATCCCTCAGCAGGCCCGGTCACCGGCTGAAAGGTAGCGGCGCAATTTTTCGCCGGAGATCTTCTCTTTTTCCAGAACCAGGCGAGCGATCTCTTCGATGAGCTCTATCTTTGTGCTCAGCAGTTCCGTCACCCATTTCTCACGGTGGCCCACGAGCTGCTGGATGGTCCGGTGGAGCCGGGCTCCGGGCAGATCATCGATGCTGACGACACCGAGGCTGGAAAGCCCTGCGGCGATAATCTTTTTGGCTATCTTGACGGCTTCGTTGAAATCGCTCAGCGAACCGGTGCTGCGGCTCCCCAGGACCAGATTTTCACTGACAGCGCCGCCGAGGAGCACAGCGATCTTTTTCTCTAGATGTTCCAGGGTATAGATATAGTAATCGCGCTCGGGGTGATGGCGGACATAGCCCAGCGCCTTGCCGCGCGGGGTAATGGTGACCTGAGAAACAGAACCGGGTTTAAGCGCTTCGCTGACCAGAGCGTGGCCACATTCATGAACAGCGACGCGCCACAGCTCTTCAGGATCGGGTTTTCGTTCCAGCTTCTCGCCCAGGATGACCTTATCCACGGCTTCCATGAGATGCTTCTCCTCGATCTTCTTTTTCCCCCCGCGCAGCGCTAGGATAGCGGCTTCGTTGGCCAGGCTTTCCAGGTGAGCGCCGGAGAAGCCGAAAGTCTCGCGGGCGATCTTCTGCAGAGGAACTTCTTTGCAGACGGGTTTGTTATGCAGATGAAGCTTCAAGATCTGCTCCCGCCCCTCCAGATCGGGCAGATCGACCTGGACCACACGGTCGAAACGGCCCGGCCGGAGCAGCGCCGGATCGAGCGCCTCAGGCCTGTTGGTTGCGCCGATGACCAGAATATGCAGATCCTCCTTGCCGCCGAGGCCGTCCATCTCCACCAGCAGCTGGTTCAGGGTCTGATCGTACTCTAAGTGGCTACTGTGCCGGCCTCGTTTGCCGCCGAGGATATCGATCTCGTCGATAAAAAGGATAGCGCTATTCCGGCGCTCTTTCATCGCTTTGCGCCGGCAACTGCTGAAGAGCTGGCGGACCCGCTGCGCTCCCACTCCGGCATACATCTCGATAAACTCGCTTCCCGCCACGCTGATAAAGGAGGAGCCGGTATAACCGGCAGCCGCCCTGGCCAGCAGCGTCTTACCCGTCCCCGGGGGCCCCACCAGCATGACCCCTTTCAGCGGCCGGATCCCCATATGCCTGATCTGCTGTGGTTTAGTAACAAAATCAAGCGCCTCCAGAAGCTCTTTCTTGGCCACTTCCTGGCCGCCGATCTGGTTAAAACTGAATTCCCCGGCCGGGGCGGACTGGCCCACGGGACTGAAGCGGGGCGTTTTCGCCCCGGCAAAGCGCAGCAGGACCAAAAAAAGCGCCGCCAGAATCACCAGCGGGAAGAGATTGCTCTGGTAATAGAGCAGGATAATCAGTGCAGCCGCACCCAACCCTGCCAGGAGCTCAAGCATCGGCACCATCTCCTTCCTGAAATGGCGGCAACGGTACGATCTGGTAAAGGAAATATCCACTGTCGCGTGCCTGCAGGTAGAGATACCGCGAATCAACAGTTAAAATCGCATCAGTCAGGCCGTAAGCGGCGGCGATATCGTCAATATGCGACGCCCCCTGGCGGTAGCGTCCCGATCTGGCAGCCTCGTAAATAGCCGGGCTGGCGGCGGCGGCAAACCGGTCGAGCGTGGCACTGCGACGATCCTCAATCCTTATCGCCGGTGGATCCCGGTAAACAGCGGCTAAATTTTTTTCAACAGCGGAGTACAGATCCTGCAGCAGCCCCTGGTAAGCGGGATCGGGGGTGATGATCAGCGTATCGCTGCCCTTTTCGGAGATGATCTCCGCGCGGTCCACCGCCTCGAGGCGGCAGATATCTTCCAGGAAAGGCGCCTTTTTGAAATGGTACTGATAAAAATAATTGGCTCCAAAAAATAGCCCCAGCACCAGTATCGTTATGATCAGCGCTTTGGGCCAGTCCAGATCCGGCACTGTCAACCGCTCCTTCAATGTGGCGTTAACCGCTGTAGTTTACATAATGTGTTTAGATTATAACAGAGAAGCGAGAGCGGAGCAACCGCATCTACCGCTGCGGGGGCTGCCTCTTAATGGGAAAAATGATTCAATACGCCAGCGCTGTTCCATAAAGATCGTAGGGAGAGACGGCCGTGATCCGCACCGCGGTCCAATCGCCGGCTTTCAGCGGGCGGCGAGAGCGAAAAAAGAGCGTTCCGTCCACCTCCGGGGCCTGAAAAGATGTCCGCCCCCGGTAAAGAGAGCCGCTTTGATCCACCGGGCCTTCCACCAGGACGATAAAAGTTTTTCCTACGAGGGTGCGGTTAAATGCCAGCGCCGGGCCCTGCTGTATCCGCAGCAGATCGCGGCGCCGTTTCTCCTTAACCCGCGGCGGAACCTGCCGGGAGAAGCGGGCTGCAGCGGTTCCCGGCTGCCGGGAGTAGCTGAAGACGCCCACCCTTTCAATGGGCTGCTCACGTAGAAAAGAGCTTAGCTCCCGGTAGTGGGCCCTGCTTTCACCGGGGAAGCCCACCATGAAAGTGGTCCGCAGGACAATTTGCGGGATGCGCTGCCGTAATTCTTGCAGCAGATCGTTCACCACGGCGCCGGTGTAGCGCCGCCCCATGCGCTTGAGTACAGTGTCGTTAATGTGTTGCAGGGGGAGATCGAGATATTTGCAGATCCTATTTTCGCGGGCGATAAGATCGATGAGGTCGTCGTCAACTCGGGCGGGGTTGGCGTAAAGGATCCGCAGCCAGAAATTGGCGCCGATCTCCCGCAGGATTTTCTGCAGCAGCTTAGGCAGCCCGCCGCGGATGCCCAGATCTAGGCCGTAGGCGGTGCTCTCCTGGGCGACGATGTTGATCTCACGGGCGCCCCGGGAGATGAGCTCTCTGATTTCATCCACTATCTCGTCCGGGGGGCGGCTGCGGAGGGGTCCGCGCAGCGATGGAATAAGGCAGTAGCGGCAGCGATTGCTGCAGCCTTCGGCGATCTTGATGTAAACGCTGTGGGGGGCGGCGATGAGCAGGCGCGCCCCCAGACCCTGATAGCGGCGCGCCGGAGCCAGCAAGAGCGATTCTCTTTTGCCGGCAAGAGCCCTCTCGACAAAGCGCACCATCTCTGCATAGCTGTGCACACCGATTACGCCGTCGATCTCGGGCAGAGCCTGCAGGAGCCGGCCCCCGTAACGCTGGGCCAGGCAGCCGGCGATAATGAGCGGCGTTTTCTCGCCCCGGCGCTCACCTGCCAGCTTCAGGATGGTTTCGATCGATTCCTGCTGGGCTGCTTCGATAAAAGCGCAGGTGTTGACGATGATCAGATCCGCCTCATGGGGATCATCGGTGATCAGATAGCCGCAACGGCCCAGCAGGGCCAGGATCTCTTCGGTGTCGATCCGGTTCTGGGCACAGCCCAGGGCTACCGCAGTTACCTTGTAGTTTTTATTCATCTGCATTATGTCACGGCTTCGAAGGACCGGCAGCGGTGCTGCTCTACTTGCGAACAAATAGAAAATTGTGCGGTCTTTTCTGCTCTTCCGTCTCCTTCACGGTGATACCGTTGATCTTCAGTCTTGCGCCCGGCGGATGGCCCAGGCGGATCCAGATCCGGTCCTTTGCCCGGGCGGTAATCTTCTCGCCTTTCTGCAAGATCCGTGAGGGAAATTCCTCTTCATCATCGGTTCGCATCTCGACCCAGCATCTTTCAAGGCTGGTTAGTTTAATGTCCAATGAGTCGGCGTTGCCGACAGAGAACACCGTCTCCCGGGAGGTGGAGTTGCTCTTCGAAACAGTTAACTTCACCGCTGCTTCTGGGGGCTCCGGCTCCACCGTTTCCGGTTTTTCCCCCTCTGTTTCCGTTGCTACCGGAGGCTCGGCGGGCACGGGCTCCTGGGGTGACTTTCTGGGCCAGTACTGCTCCACAAAGAGGTAGCCGCCCGCGGTGAGCAATAGGGCTAAAATGATCAGGCCGTAGATCAGCGAAGGAGCCCTTTCCGGACGCGGTAGCGGAACAGTTTTTCTTTTTGGCGAAAGCTTTAGCTCTTCCCCGAGGGGCTCTTCCCTTCCCAAGTTCCGGTAAAGATCGAGAACCCTTTTGGGTTCCAGCCCCACCATTGTTGCGTAGTTCGTCAGCGCACCTCTCAGGTAGACCTCTCCGGGGAACCTGTCAAAATCAGCATTCTCCAGCGCCTCCAGATAATAGATCTGGATTTTTGTCTCCTCGCTGATTTCAGATAAAGAGATCCCTTTCTCCTGGCGGGCTTGCTTCAAAAGCTCCACCAGCTCTTCCACCATCCATTCCCCCTTTACATTATGATGAAATAAGTGTTTCTGCTTTATGAACTTGTTTTTTGTTTAAATTCTTCACAAAGTACAGCCGCCTCGTCGGCGGCGATCACTACCTCGCGGGGTTTGCTTCCTTCATGCTCGCCGACAACGCCGCGCCGCTCCAGATCATCGATGAGTCGGGCCGCTCTGGTGTATCCGATGCGAAAACGCCTTTGCAGCAGCGATATCGAGGCTTCGCCCATGCGGACAACGAGCTCCACAGCGTCGGGGAAGAGCACATCGGGCTCAAACTCCTCATCGGCCTCCACCTCCAAGTCGCGGGGGTCGATCTCGTAACTGGGTTTGCCCTGCTCCTTGATATAATCAGTGATCCGCTTGATCTCGCGCTCGCTGATATAGGCGCCCTGGATGCGGGTCGGTTTCACCGAGCCGATGGGGTAAAAAAGCATATCGCCCCGGCCCAGCAGCTTCTCGGCGCCCGCCATATCAAGGATCGTCCTGGAGTCAACCTGCGAGGAGACGGTAAAGGCGATGCGCGAGGTGATATTGGCCTTGATCACCCCGGTGAGCACATCTACAGAAGGCCTCTGGGTGGCGATGACCAGATGTATCCCGGCAGCCCGGGACATCTGGGCCAGGCGCCCGATGGAATCCTCCACCTCTCCCGGTGAAACCAGCATCAGATCGGCCAGTTCATCGATAATGACCACGTAGTATGGCAGCGGCTCGCCCTCACAGTGCCCGCCGGCGGCAAGCTCATTGTAGGTGGCGACATCGCGCACTTCCTCGCGGGCAAAGATCTCATAGCGACGTCCCATCTCCTGGACCATATTCCGCAGGGCCAGCGAGGCTTTTTTCGGCTCAGTCACCACGGGCATGAGCAGGTGGGCAATATTGTTGTAGACGCTCAATTCGACCACCTTGGGGTCGATCATTAAAAAGCGGACCTGTTCCGGCCTCGCTTTGAGCAAAATACTGATGATCAGCGCGTTGAGGCAGACACTTTTCCCCGAACCGGTGGCTCCGGCAATCAACAGGTGGGGCATTCTGGTGAGGTCCGATATTACCGGGACGCCGGTAATATCTTTGCCCAGGCCGATGGTAAGGGGAGAAGGGTTTTCCAGAAAGGCGGGGTCTTCCAGAACTTCGCGCAGGTAGACCAGGGAGATAATCTTGTTCGGCACCTCAATCCCCAGAGCGGCTTTGCCGGGGATCGGCGCCTCGATGCGGACCAGGGGGGCGGCCAGGTTCAGGGCGATATCGTCGGAAAGGCTGACAATGCGGCTAACCTTTACCCCCGCTTCCGGTTGAACTTCAAAGCGGGTTACCGTGGGCCCCGATTGAACATGGATGACCCTTGCTTTCACGCCGAAGCTGTGCAGCGTATCCTCCAGTAGCCGGGCCCGCTCCCGGATCCCCTTGACCTGCTGCTGCTCACCCGGCCGGGTGGGGCGGGCGAGCAGATCGAGCGAAGGTTTGAGGTAAAGGCTGGGCCGGCGGGTTTCCTTTTTGCGCTCAGGTTCGGGATCATCGCGATCATTGGGCTCCACCAGGGCCAGGCGCCTCTCCTTTTGATAGTGGGATTTCTCGGCGGGCGCCGCCGCATCCGCAGTTTTGACTGTAGCGCCGCTGTTTTCACCCGCCAGCGAGACCACTAGCTGCACCTCATCGGCGCGCTTATCCTCTTCCCCGGCGGCGACGATTTTTTTTTCCCGCGGAAGGGGTTCTTCCTCGGTGCCGCTCATCAGGATGGCATAGATCTCTTTCAAGTAGAGGCCCAGGCGCCCTAACTGGCGGCCCAGCAAGGCAAGGAACTTGCCGAGCCCGCCGAAGATCTGGGTTACCGTAACATTGGTGATCAGGAGGACGGCGATGAGCCCCGCCGCCGCGAGGACGATATAGCTGCCGATCTCCTTAAAGCAGAAAAAAAGAAAGACAGCGAAGATGGCGCCGAGAAGGCCGCCGCCTGTTTTTTGCAGCCCCATCTGCAGGCTGGCCCGGTAGAAATCCTGCCCGGTAAAAGCGTCCGCCTGCTCCAGCATGAGCTTGAAGTGAGCCCAGATAGTAAAAAGGAGCAGCAGGATGAGGATACCGATGAGGCGGCTCTTTAAATTGTAGGTCTGCTCCGGAAGCATCGTGCGCAGGCCGAGGATGGCGATCAAAAAAGGGATCACCACTGCGGTATCGCCGGCGATAATCCGAAAAAGATTATGGACAAAGATCCCCAGCTCCCCCGCCTGCTCTGCATGGGTCACCCCGGCATAGCAGAATACGGCGATGGCGATGATCAGAATACCCTTTATCTGTGCACCGATCTCCTCGCGAAAACCGGTCTGCCGCCGTGCCATCTTCGTTTCACCATACTTTCCCAAATATTCCCTTTACCTACTCATTATATCCCATATTTATCAGCAGAGCAAACTGCAATTACCTGGCCAGCGAGATGATAATCACCGCAGTCCCCAGCGCCCAGCAGTAGTAGGCGAAGTAATGGAATTTGTGCTGCTGCAGCAGGCGGATGAAGACCTTGATCGCCAGAATGCCGGTGAAAAAGGCAGCCGCCGTCCCGGCGGCATAACTCCAGAGCAACGTGCTTTCCAGCCCCCCGGCAAAAAGCGTCCTGCTCTCTAGGAGCGTGGCGCCGAAGATCACCGGCGCTGCCAGCATGAAAGAGTAGCGCACCGCCGTGGCCCGGTTCAGTTTTCGCCAGAGAGCGGCGGTGATGGTGGAGCCGGAGCGGGATATGCCCGGTATGATTGCGATACCCTGGAGAAGGCCTACCCAGAGGGCATCGAGAGGCTTCATTGTGGAGATATTTTTTTTACCTTCCGGCAGGAGGGTCAGCAGCTTGAGGATGCCGCCGGTGATAATCAGAGCTGCGCCGGTAAGGGGTAGCGAGTGAAAAATAGACTCGATCAGATCTCCGAACAGCGCATAGACCAGGGCTGTGGGGATGCAGCCCAGGATTAGCAAGAGCAGAAAATGGCGCTGGGTGCTGTCCCGGGGAAACTTTAGAAGATCGACAAAGTCGCGCCAGAATACCCAGAGAACGGCTAGCAGGGTCCCGAAATGGAGCAGCACCTCCAGGGTTACTCCAGACGATTCAATACCAAAAATTTGCTGAAAGATAACCAGGTGTCCCGAGCTGCTTACGGGAAGGAATTCGGTAAACCCCTGGATCAAGCCTAGCAAGATCGCTTTAAAAAAATTCATGGCAGCCTCCCTGTTTTCCAAAAGTATATGCTTAGATTATTTCTGTTTCTTTCGGCATTCTCCTTCATCGCCCTGCTGACAAAGATGAGGCCAGGCCCGGAAAGCGGGCCCGCTCGATTTACATCCTTTCGCGGTATATTATGTCAAGTACTGGCTGATTTTACCCTCCCTTACCCCTGAGCCCGGCAAAACGGGCAAGCGGTGTCAGCAGGGGCAGCAGGATGGCCGCACCGAGGAGGTTGTAGAGAAGATGAGCGTTGGCCAGACGGCGCGGTAGCGTCCCGGCGCTGATCACGGCCAGCTTGATCAGGTAGGGGTAGAAGGAGAGCGCCAGGATAAGGCTGATCAGGTTGTAAAAAAAATGGAACCAGGCCGCTCGGCGGGCTGTCGCTTCCATACCGATGGATGCGAGCAGCGCCGTGGAGCAGGTCCCCAGATCGGCGCCGATGACCATGATCACCCCGGCGGGAAGGGTGATCAACCCTTCACGGGCCAAGCCAAGGGCAATACCGACTACGGCGCTGCTGCTCTGCAGCGCTGCCGCTGCTGCTATACCAGCGAGCAGGCCCTTCCAGGGTGCCGCCGCCGCAAAATAGAGCGCTTTGCCAAAGAAAGCGAAGCGCTGCAGCGAAGCGAGCGTCCCGGTGAGCCCGCCTAGGCCGAGCAGGAGGAACGCAAAGCCCGCCAGAGGGGCCGCGGCACGGCGTATATTCCCCTTCACCCGGGGCAGCAATCTCATGAGGAGGGCCAGGCCGAGAAACGGCCAGGCCAGGCGGTGGAGGTCGAAGGAGAGAAGCTGGCCGGTAATGGTGGTGCCGACATTGGCGCCGATGATAACGCCGCAACCCTGCGCCATCGTCATTACCCGGGCATTGATCAGCCCCACTACCATCACCGTGGTAAGGCTGCTGCTCTGCAGCAGCGCCGTCGCCAGGAAACCGGTGCCAAAACCGCACCAGGGGTTGCCGGCGGCCCGGGAGAGAAGTTTTTTTGTCGAGGGCCCGGCGGTGCGGGCAAGGGCCCGGCTCATCCAGTGCAGCCCGGCGAGAAAAAGCAGCAAAAAAAAGGCTGCTTGAAGCAGTTCCAGACCGGGCAACACAGCCGCTCCTCTCCCCATCTTCATCTGCTTTTATCTGTACGCCCGATGCGGGCAAATATGCAGCCTTTGACGGGTCAGGCTGGGCTTACGGCAGGCCGCCGGGTTGCAGGTTGATCACGCGTCCCGGCTGTAAAAGCGGCTCCAGGTAATCCTGAATATCGCTGCTGTGCAGGCTGACGATGCGGAGCGACGTGGGCGAGAGAACCTCGGCGATGATGGAGCCGCGAGCAAAGGGAATCCGCAGGTAGGCAGGCTCAAAGCGTTCATGGCCCTCGAAGGCCAGCTCTGCAGGGAAAGCGGCATAGTAGATCATGAGGGTCCCGTACCGCAGCGTTTTTCTTCAATGAGCTCATTGAGCACCGACACCGCCCGCCCCAAGCCGTTGGCCTCGTCGATTAGCCCCGCTTTGACGGCGTCCCTTCCCACCAGCACTGTGCCGATATCCCGGGCTAGCTGGCCGGTGCTGAACATCAGCTCCCGGAAACTGCCTTCCGTGATCCGTGAATGGCGGGTAATAAACTGGATCACCCGATCTTGCATCTTATCTAAGTATTCGAAGGTCTGCGGCACGCCGATGACCAGCCCGGTGAGGCGTATGGGATGGATCGTCATCGACGCCGTCTCGGAGATGAGTGAGTAATCGCCGGCTACCGCCAGGGTTACCCCGATGCTGTGCCCGCCACCGAGCACCAGAGTAACGGTGGGTTTGGAGAGAGTATCGATCATCTCAGCGATGGCGAGGCCTGCCTCCACATCGCCGCCGACGGTGTTTAGAAGAACCAGGAGCCCTTCTATTTTGGGATTCTGCTCCACCGCTACCAGCTGCGGGATAACATGTTCGTACTTGGTGGTCTTGTTCTGCGGCGGCAGGGTCAGGTGCCCTTCGATCTGCCCGATGATCGTCAGCGTATAGATATTGCTTTCCAGCTGCGGCACCTGGACTTGCCCCAGCTGCTGAATGCCGGCCAGAGCGGCGGGGGCCTGCTGGGGCAGTGGTGCCTCCGGCTGCGGCCGGCTGTTCTGGCGCCGCGGCGGACGCCGGCGCCGGTTCTGAAAGGTCAATCGATCGCCTCCCCGGGTTGGTTAACATTTTAGTTTGTGGCAGGGCGGGGAGACTTATTCTCAATTAAGTTACAGTGAGAAGTTAATTTCATTCCTAGAGCTACTGATCAGAGCCGGCGCCGGTGATACCCTCGAGGAATTCCGCCGAGGGCTCGACCCGCCAGAGGCCGTTCTCCTGGTGGAGGATCCATTTTTCATCCCTCAGCGTGCTTTCGCCGCCCGATGCTTTTAGCGTCACGGAAAGGTTCACCGCAGCGGGGTTGCCTTTGTCTGAGATATCGCCGATTTGCCATTTTTCAAGTTTTCCAGCGGTCCCCTCCATCCATTTGCGATAGTCATTACCGTCGCCCTTGAAACCGCGCTGCAGAGCGTAGGCTTCGCGCCATCCTTTTTTCCGGATCGCCTCGAGGTATGCTTCTACAGCTTTACGCGGGCTGCGGCCGAGCAGATCGTGACCCTTCTCTTCTCGCTCCCGGCGGGCTTCTTCGTAGCGCCGGTTCGCTTCCGCCTCACTGAAAAAAGCTTTGCGGGGATAGTTTTCATTGTTGGCATCCCAGAGCATATATTCATCGATACCCAGGGCCCTGGCGGCTTCGATCTGCTGCCGGATCTGCGTCGGCCCGTAGGTGATAAAACTGCCGCTGCCGTATCCGGAGCCAAGCCATTTGGCGGTAAAGGCCTGCAGCCAGGGGCGGATAATCGCCGGATCTTTCAGCGCAGCGTTGCGTTTGATCGCATCGGTGAGGGCCCCGGTAATAGTAACAGTGGGATCAATATCGGGGAAACGCAGCCCGAACCAGTAGGGGACCACCGTGCCGCCCTGGCGCACGGGGTAGTAGTGGCTCGGGTAGATCATGGGGCAGATATAGTCGCTGTACTCTGCAAATTCTTCCCAGCATTGGCCGATATCATCAGCGTCGCCCCAGGAGCTGGCGATGACGCCGAAGACGTCGTAGGCTACATGAACCTTGTACGGGGCCAGCTCGCGGCGAGCTTTTTCCATAAAACCGCGGATCGCTTCCGCTTTGGTCCGCTTATCCCGGCCGGGGAAATTGGCGATCTCCTCGACATAGGCCGCTTTATCGGGAAAGCGGATATAATCAAACTGGATCTCGTTGAAACCGAGCAGCGCCGCCTCTTTGGCGATGGCGATATTGTAATCCCAAAGTTTCTCGTTGAAAGGGTTGCCGTAGGCAAAGCCCTTGTCCCGGTAAAGGCCGCCGTTCTTTAAGGGGATGCACCACTCCGGTTTCTTTGCGGGTAAGGTCTCGCTGTCCCGAAAAACAACGATCCGGGCGATGGTGTAGATCCCCCGCTCCTTTAACTCCTTCATGGTCGCCTTGATATCGCTGATCGGTACTGGCTTGTAATAAGCGTTCAACTCGTTGACCATCTCGATCTCGCTCTCGTAGGACATCTTTCCCTTGTCGTCCTTGATATCGATGACCATGGCGTTGAGCTCAGTATTATCGATTAGATCGAGCATCCGCTCATACCTGTCCTGGTAGCCGATGGAATGGCCGGTCATATAGATCCCCCTCACCTTGATCGGCGGGTTGTCGGGGTGATCTGGCGGAGGCAGCGGCACGTACAGGGCGCCCAACTTCTCTTTTAGCTCCTCGTTGCGTTTCTGCCATTCTTCTTCGAGCCGTTTCGCTTTTTCCTCAGGATCGGGGGTTGTTTCGCCGGGATTGCCTGAAGGTTTGCACTCTGTATTATCCAGCGAGCAGCCGGCGGGTGCAAAAGTGAACAGTGCCAAAATTAGCAGCAATATGGGAATGTAAAGTCTGTATGATCGTTTCAGTGAAATTGCCTCCCCTCTTTTGTTGGATCAGTTCATCTTAATAGATCAAATTCCTGCTTACAAACGGCGGGAATCGCTGATATTCGACCGGTATTATCCTCCTTCGCTGCATAAAAAAACCGCCCCCTTTGGGGGGCGGCGGTCAGGTCTTTTCAGTTTCAGGTTCTAAACTTTTTATCGAGCGCCTCCATTTTCTCAACAATACCGCCGTATTCCAGCTCTGAATAGGGGAGCATCGCTGCGCCAGAAAAGCCCTGGCGGCGCAGTTCCGTGGCTTTACGGGCCACCTTCCTCCTGATATAGTCCCAGTAGGGGTGATCGAAGCAATCCACCGCTTCAGTGAATTTGCCGTTCTGGACACAGAAGGCCGTCGCTGTAACCACGGGAGGCCCGTCGAAAAAGGAGATCCCGCTGCCGGTTTTAACGGGCATCAGCGGCCCGGTGTGGCTACCGCGCATGAAACCGGCCACATAGTGGCCGATGCTGTAGGGCGAAAGGACCTCGCCTGCTGCGGGAAAAGCGCCCTGCACCCTGATCAGCATGACGGGATCGTCTTTTCCGATATACTTTCCGGCAATATTGTGCAGCCTGGTGGTGCTCGCCGCCACCGCCTGCTCGCCTGTCTCCCGTGAATAGATCGCGGAGACGACAAACCGCTCGTTGTCGCGCAAAAGAGCGGCGATATCATAAAGATCTTCCGGAGCGTTCAGCTCTATGTAGCGATCTTTTTCAGTATATTCCACATCCATGATCACAAATTTGAACCCCTTACTCATCTTTGGAGAAAGGATCAAACCGGAGCAGTGCATCGGATCGGCAAAACCGAGGTAGAGCGGCAGGTTGTAGGCTCCGGGATCGGTCTTATCGGCGGCAAAGAGGATGAAGGGCTCGTTCTGCCGTTCTTCGAATTCCAGCTCCGCTATGGCGGGCCCCAGGCCTTTGATATTGCCGGAAAAAGAATCTTTCAGCAGATCTTGCCCAGCGCCGTAAAGACCCTCTTCCCTGGCTTTTGCTGTTCCATTGATAAAGGCATCCCAGGCCAGTTCATGAATGGCGCTGCTGCCGATTCCCTCCCGGTGGCTGAAGAGGATAGCGATATCATCCCCGGTGTTGCTGATCCGGTAATCGAGAACGAGGCTGCCACTTTTATCTTCCAGGTGTTTGTTCACGGTCTCCATAAGCGCCTTGCTCGGCCGGAGATGGCCGCCAATGCTGCCGATATCGGCTTTGATCACGCTTAATGTGATTTTCAAAAAACATTCCTCCTCTGAGATCGGATAGTTGAATTAGGGTACCATATTATATTAATTCGACTAGCCTGTTCGAAGATCCTTTTATTTTAAAGGTACCCTATTTATAAACTTATGAAGTTGTGAACGTTTTAATGCAGCAAAAAAAGGGAACATCATGTTCCCTCTTTTTTTGAAAAGATCCCGCTGCTACTCCTCCGGGGGCAGGTCGATAATGACGGGCATGATCATAGGCCTGCGCCCGGTCTGCTCATAGAAGAAAGAGGAGGCTTCATCCCTGATATGGGATTTGATCAGGTTCCAGTCCCGTAGCTGCTGCGGTTTAAGGGCGGCGAGGCGGTGGGCTATCGATTCCCTGGCTTCGCCGAGAAGCTCTTCCGATTCCCTGACGTAGACGAAACCGCGCGTGATGATCTCCGGCCCCGTGAGGAGTCGCCCCGCCTGCGGATCCATCGCCAGGACCACGATAACGATACCCTCCTCGGCCAAAATACGGCGATCCCGTAAAACCACGTTGCCCACATCGCCGATACCGAGCCCGTCTACCATTACCTTGCCGGCGGTGACGGTGCCGGTGACGGCGCCCTTTCCATCGGCGAACTCCAGCACGGTGCCGGGTTCGATGAGAAATATATTCTCTTGGGCTACTCCCAGCTTCCTGGCGATGCGGGAACAGGCGACCATATGGCGGTATTCACCGTGTACCGGGACCAGGTAGCGCGGCTGTAGAAAATTAAGCATGAGCTTGATCTCCTCTTCGCTGGCATGTCCGGAGACATGGACCCCCGAAACCGACTGGTGGATCACCTCCGCCCCGAGCCGGAAAAGATTGTCCACCGTTCGGGCAACGAGCTTCTCATTGCCGGGGATCGGGTTTGCCGCAATGATCACAGTATCGCCGGGGATGATCTCCACCTGTCGGTGATCGGAGTTGGCGATACGGGTCAGGGCGGACATCGGTTCGCCCTGGCTCCCGGTAGTGAGCAGAACGAGCTCCTCCAGGGGGATTCTGTTGATCTGATCCAGCTCCACGATAATCGAATCGGGCAGGTTGAGATAACCGAGTTCGGAGGCGATTCGCACCGAGTTTACGAGGCTGCGGCCGGTGACGCAGATCTTGCGGCCGTGGCGGTGCGCTGCGGAGACTACCTGCTGGACCCGGTGGATATTGGAGGCAAAGGTGGCGAAGATGATCCGGTGCTGCGCCAGGCGGAAGATATCGTCGATGGTATCCCCCACTTCCCTTTCCGATGCGGTGAACCCCGGCCGGTCCGCATTGGTGGAATCGATGAGGGTGAGGAGCACACCGCGGCGGCCCAGCTTGGCGAGCTTGAAAAAGTCGGTGAGCTTGCCGTCTACGGGGGTATGATCGAACTTGAAATCGCCCGTGTAGACCACGGTTCCTTCGGGAGTATGCAGGGCCAGGCCCACCGTATCGGGGATGCTGTGGTTTGTCCGGAAAAGCTCCAGCTGAAAGCTGTCGCCCAGCCTGAGCACCTGCCCCGCTTTGATCTCACGGAATTTTACCGGCGGGTGGGGCTCGTATTCTTCCAGCTTGGCTTCAAGCAGGCCCAGGGTGAGGCGGGTGCCGTAGACGGGTGCCTCCAGGTTTTCGATGAGGTAGGGCATAGCCCCGATATGATCTTCATGCCCATGGGTCAGGACAATGGCCCGCAATTTTTCTTTGTTCTCCAGAAGGTAGGTTGTATCCGGCAATACGATATCGATCCCGTGCATCTCTTCTTCGGGAAATGCCAGACCGGCATCGACAAGGATGGCATCGTCGCCGTATTCAAAGAGGAACATATTTTTCCCGATCTCTCCTACGCCGCCCAGAGGAATGACCCGCAGGGTGCTATCTGTTTTTTTCAATTTTAAATTATCCCTTCTCTAGTTATTAGTTGTTATCCGGCGCTGACAAAGGGCCGGTCATATCGCTCCAGTAGCCGGGACAGGCCGGCTAAATTTTCTTCCTGCAGCGGCAAAAGTGGCGGACGAAGCGGTCCCACATCATGGCCGAGCAGGTTCAAAGCGGCCTTTACCGGGATCGGATTGGCGGCCACAAAAAGGCCCTGGAAAAGAGGCAGCAAAGTCTGGTGCAGCCTCGCCGCTTCTTCAGGACGCCCCTCTTTGTAGTGCTCGATCATCGCTGCAATCTGCGGACCCACCAGATGCGAGGCTACGCTGACAACGCCTACTGCTCCCAGGCTGAGCAGGGGCAGGGTCAGTGCGTCATCACCTGAATAAAGGCTGAATCCTGGCGGCGCCTGGGCACAGATCTCCCCCGCCTGCTCAAGGTTGCCGCCGGCTTCCTTCAGGGCGATAATATTACCTACCTCCGCCAGGCGTAGCACCGTCTCTACATCCATATTTACACCGGTGCGCCCGGGCACATTGTAGAGCATCACCGGCAGGTCGGTGGATCCGGCAACGGACCGAAAATGCCGGTAAAGCCCTTCCGGGGGCGGTTTGTTGTAGTAGGGGGTTACCAGCAAAACTCCCCTTACCCCTGTCGAGGCCGCCTTCCCCGTCAGCTTCGCCGCCGCAGCGGTGCTATTGCTGCCGGTGCCGGCGATCACCGCCGCCTTTTCGCCCACCGCTTCAACAACCACGCGGAAAAGTTTCAATTTCTCCTCTTCCGTTAGGGTGGGAGATTCCCCGGTGGTTCCGGAGACTACCAGGCCGGTAGAGCCGTGCTCTACCAGGTAGCGGGCCAGCGCCGCAGCGCTACTATAATTAATCTCCCCTTGCTCGTCGAAGGGGGTTACCATTGCTGTAATCACAGTTCCCAGTCTTTCCGACAATGGGAGCACCTCCCTAAGTATAGCATAACCCGGCGGGTTGCCGGTAAAAAAAGATCTAAGACGGATTCACCAGCAGCGGCTGCAGCTGCCGCCCTTCCAGGGCTGCTGCGGCGGCGGGAGCGATCAGATCCGGTCGGGCCACCATCGAGTTCGGCTTGCCCATAGGGCTATCCTGGCCGAAGGGGACCATATAGATATTTTTTGTGTTCAGCAGCACAGCGAGGTTGCCGGCATTCAGACCGAGGGCGTCGTTTGTAGAGATGGCCAGAAGCAGGGGCCGCCCGTTTCGCAGCTGGGCCTTTGCCGCCATCAATACGGCGCTGTCGCTGATACCGCGGGCCAGCTTCGCCATGCTGTTGCCGCTACACGGCGCAATGAGCAGAAGATCGAGCAGTCTTTTCGGCCCGATGGGCTCCACATCGACGACGCTTAACCAGGGCTCGCGCCCTGAGATCTGCACAATCTCCCGGCGAAGAGCTTCGGCGCTGCCGAAGCGCGTATCGGTAAGCTGTACCGCCGGAGAAAGAATGGGATAGAGCTCTGCACCGGCCCGGGCCAGGATTCTGAACTGGGGCAGTATTGCATCGATGGTGCAGTGTGATCCCGTCAGCGCCACCCCGATCTTTTTGCCTTTTAACAGGGACATCGCTTAACTTCCTCTCTCTATGTTCTTCGATCCGGCGGTCTCTGCAATCAAACGCCGGTACACTTTATCCAGAATCCGGCTCGCAGTTTTCGGGGCGGCCCGGCCGGGCAGCCCCGGCAGAAGCACCGCCTGCAGGCCCAGCCGGGCTGCGGCGGCAAAATCAGTTCCGCCGGGGGAAGAAGCCAGATCGAGGATAATTGCATCCTTTTTGACCTTCTTTAGAAGCGTCGCCGTTAAAAGCGGTGCCGGGGCTGTGTTGAAGATGAAATCAGCCCGCCCTGCCGCTTCACCCGCCTCCTCCAGCGGGCAGGAAGCGACCCCCATCGAGTAGGCTAGCGCTGCGTTCTCAGCCCGCCGCACCACCGCGGTTACACGGGCCCCCAGGCCGAGCAGGGCCGCCGCCAGGGCGCGGCCGCAGCGGCCCAGGCCGAAGATGAGGGCGTCGCTGCCGTGCAGAGTTACGGCGGAGAGCTCCATCGCTTTCTGAAGGGCCCCCTCGGCAGTGGGGATGGCGTTGAGCAGAGTCAGCTCCTCGTCGTCGCCGGTGATGATCAGTGTAGTTTGCGCTGCCAATTTTTCTTTAAGGGGGGCGGCGACGCTCCCGGTGAGCAGGATTGTACCCGGCGCCCTTCCATCCAGGTGTGTGCCGAGCGCCCACTTCCCCCCGGCGAAAGGGGCCCTGACGTAGCCGTCGGCGTCGATGCCAGAAAGGGGGGCGATAAAGATGGCCGCTTCCCGGCAATCTTGCTCCGATGCCTCTTCCATCTCCGGGATCTGTGCAAAGCCCGCCGCCTTCACGCTGACGCCCTTTCTTTTCCAGCTGCGGTAAAGCTCCAGCTCGCGCCGGTCCCCGCCGCTGAGGATAATTGTCCTGTTGTTCCCTGGCATCGCTGCCGCCTCCTGAACTGTTACTTTAATATATGTCCGCCCCTGCGCCAGAGTTAAAAAAACCCGGGTTTAAAAACCCGGGTTTTTCTGGGCCCTTCAATTTATTGTGGGTATCTAGCCCACCTGGTGCACCTCTACATCGGAAGCGCCGTATTGCCGCAAAACTGAGGCGGCCTCTTCGACCCGCTCATCTTCGGCCTTCATACTCAAGAGGATCCCGCCCTGCCGGACCTGCTCCTCGAAAAATTCGCCTCTCTCTTCGGGCAGCCCCAGGTCGATCAGTCCCCCGGCAATGCCGCCGGTAACTACACCGGTGAGGGTGGCGGCGATGGGGCCCGCGGCGATGATCGGCCCGATCCCCGGGATAAGCAGCGCGCCTACCCCGGCGAGAAGCCCGGCAATCCCCCCCACGGTGCCTCCGGCAAAGGTGCCTTCGCTGAGATCCTGCCCTCCGATGGCGCCCCCGCCGGATTCTTGCTCCTCTTCATCCCTGGCCACCAGGGAAATGTCTTTTTCAAATCCATGATTCTTCAGATCCTCGAGGGCTTCCTCCGCCCGGCCGTGGTCATGGAAAATCCCGACAACGACTTTGCTCATCATCCTGCCTCCTTCAAGCATATTTACACCCTTATCGATATACTCTCCCTGTCGGTGCAATCTTATGCTTGCAGGAGCTCCGGGTCAGCTCTTTTCGATCTGCACTATAATCGTATCGCCGCCGATCTTAACCACGGCGGACCAGGGGATCTTAACTTCTTCGTGGGAACCGATGCCGAAGAGACCACCTTTGCCGGGCAATAGCAGCGCTTTGATTTTACCGCTGCTCCGGTCGATCAGCAGATCCGCTTTTCCGGCAGGACCCCAGAAATCGCCTCCCCCCAGATCGACGAGCTCTTTGCGGGACAGTTCGCTGAGCCGCAATTTCCACTCTCCCTCTTTTTACTTGGTGCTGGTGCCGGTATGGCCGAATCCGCCCTCGCCCCTTCTGGTTTCAGGCAGTGCAGTGCACGGGAGAAGCTTCACCCGGGGTATGGGGCAGAGGATCATCTGGGCGATCCGATCGCCCCGCCGGACCGTGAAGGGAGCCCGGCCGAGGTTGATCAGGATAACCTTGATCTCGCCCCGGTAATCGGCATCGATGGTCCCCGGCGAGTTGACCAGGCTGATGCCGTAGCGGGCCGCCAGCCCGCTACGGGGGCGAATCTGCAGTTCATATCCCTGCGGAACCGCCACCTGTAGCCCTGTGGGAACGAGTTCGATCGCTCCCGGCTCAATATCCATAGTATCGTTCAGGGCGGCGCAAAGATCCATTCCCGCCGCACCGGCGCTCATGTAAGCGGGTAGGGGTAGGCCGGCACCGTGGTCCAGAACCCTGATCGGCAGATCTACCGTTAGCTCTTTCATCTTGATCATCTTCCTTAATTTATTTGCAGGGGAAAAAATCGGTCCCGGCATCATATAAGAATACGGCGAAAAGGGCGTTTAGTCCTGCCAGATCTGTACATCTACGCTTCCACCCCAGTTTGATGCGCGGATCAGGATAAGATGATCGCTGTTGTTGCGAAACCGGAAATCGAGGCTGTCAGCCACGGTGGCATCCATGCCGCGGGGAACGTAGCCGATGGGTTCGCTGTGCATGTAGCGCTCCACTACCTCCAGTTTCGCCTGCAAAACGGCGTTGTATAAGGTAGTGGAGACTTGGCAGACCCCGCCGCCCAGCCCGGGGACCACTGTGCCGCCCATGATCACCGGCGCCGGCAGGTAGCCTCTTTCGGCGGTGCGCGGACCATTAGCCTTGTTGAAAGAGAAGATCTCACCTGGCAGGAGGAGGTAATTGTTCAGCGAAGTGGTGGCCAGGATGATATTGGCGGCCCGGTTCCCCCCCCCTCCGATCCAGGTACGGTAGGCGCCGCTTTCCTTCCGGATGGAGCTGAAATGGGCGGCAGATATTTCCGGATCGAGCTGGATAGCTACCGGCAAAACGCTGCCGCCGGCGGGGGCGTTCATGAGCCGATCGAGGGTCAGGGGGAGATCGAGCTGCCAGCCCGGCGATTCCGCAATTATTTCCCCGCTTCGCCGGTCGATATAGGCGTTCTGCGGCAGCTGTGCCCGCTCCTCCGCCATCTCCAGGAGCAGATCACCGGCTTCGCTGCGAGTCAGCCCCCCCATCGCCAGCCCCTCCAGCTCCACGCCACGGCGGATTTTTTGTTGAAAGAAGCGCAGGGGGCTACAGCCCCCCGCCGTCAAAAGGGCGGCGACTAGGCAGCAGAAAGCGATGGCGCCCCAGAGACGCCCCCCCGCATTTTTGTTCATCGCCACCATCGGGCATCGAGCAGCTCGCCCACGCTGACTACAGCGAGCCCGCGCTCCCTGATCCGGGGCAGGATCACCTTTAACAGCTGCACCGTATCGGCGGTGGGATGCATCAAAATGATCTGTGCCGGAGCCAGATTATTTATAATCTTCTCCTCCATCGCCTTTACCCCAGGTTTTTGCCAATCGACGGTATCGAGGGACCAGAGCACGGTGCGCATCCCCTGCCGGGAGACGATCTCCAGAGTGAGCTCGTTGTATTCGCCCTTGTGCGGCGTAAAATAGCGGGGGTAACAGCCCGCCGCATCGTGGATGATCTCGTTGGTCTTCCGAAGCGAGCGGGCGGCGCCCCAGGCATCGAGCTCCGGAAAGGTCTCGCTGTCGGAGTAGCCGTGATTCCCCAGCTCATGGCCGTCATCGGCGATCTTTTCAATAAAAGCTTCATTTTGCTCGGCCCACCGTCCCACCAGAAAGAAAGTGGCGCGGGCTTTTTCCTTTTCCAAAACATCGAGCATCTCCGGAAGCTCTTCCTCTCCCCAGGCTACGTTGATCATCAGGGCGACACAGGGTTTTCGCGGGTTGCCCTCTTCGGCCGGCAGCCCGGGATAATGGTCCCAGCAGAGCGAGGGAGTGATCTCGCTGTAGACTGGCTCGAGGCGCTCCCCGGGCTGTGCCCCCATAATCCGCTCTACGGTGGCCTCACGGTCCACTTCAAGCCCGTTTAACTCCGGTATGATCCGCTCCTTTCCCTCATCCACCTGTGCGTTGACGGGTTCGCGCCTCTCATGGGCGGCCATCCGGGAGACCGCAGTGGCTACCTCATGGTGCAACAGCCCCTCCATAGGCCGGCCCTGCAGGGTCACTCCCGGCTTCACCCCTTGAAAGCGGCGCCGCAGTGGCTCGCCAAATTGAAATATAAGCACCGCCGCCGCCCCCACTAAGAGCAGGATGAGGATAGCACCCTTCCACCACTCTCTTTTGCGGTGAGTCATGAAGATAGTCCGCCTCCCATCGGAAACCTCTCTGCAGGCTATCTGTCTGTAGCCCGGCTTTCATTCTTGAGAAGCTCCGTTACTGTTACCGGGTGGTAGCCCGCCTCGCGTATATGGGCCAGTATCCCCGGCAGAGCTTCGGGCAGAGAGGGGGCTCCCACCCGGAAAACAATGATCGCTCCATGATGCAGCCTGCTCTCAATCCGCCTCTCCAGTAGGGCGGGATCTTTGATCAGGTAGTCACGGGAGTCGATAGACCAGAGCACAGTCTGGCAGCGCCGCCGCCGCGCCGCCTCGAGGACCACGCCGTTGTAGAGACCCCGGGGCGGCCGGAAGAGGCGGGGCCGGTATTCCAGGATATTGTGTGCTGTTTCATTGAAGCCGTCGAGCTCCTCCTTGATCTCTTTTTCGGACAGGTACAGCAAAGGGGTATGGCTCAGGGTGTGGTTCCCGATCTCATGCCCCTGCTTCAAAATTCGGGCCGCTTCCGCCGGGTGCTCCTCAATCCATGCTCCCGTCAAAAAAAAGGTGGCGGTGATCCCCTCATCCTTCAGGATCTGAAGGAGCCGGGTCAGGCCCTTGCTGCTCCAGCGGGTTTCAAAAGTGAGCGCCGCCTGGAAGGGCCGGCCCGGTACAAAATAGATCGGCTCCGCAGGGAGAGGGCGCAGCTCCAGCAGCGCGCTTGTCACCGCCAACGCTCCCAGGATCACGATCAGGCCCAGTGCCGCTTTTTCAAACCATCGCCACGATCTGAGCATTGAACGATTCTACTTTCGCCGGTTATGAGCATCTGCTAGAGTCTATGCGCCCCTTCCCCGGCGTATGCAGGCATGAAAAAACCCTAGAGACTAGGGTTTTTGTTTGGAACGCTGTGGAGGGCGCTGTCTGCGGCCCCTTTCTCTGTCGCGGGGCGGCGGTGAAGCCGGCCTGGGCAGCAGCGCTTTGCGTGAAAGGTTGATCCTTCCTTTCTCATCAATATCGAGCACCTTGACTTCGATCTCATCACCCAGATTGACTACATCTTCGGTTCTTTCCACATGATGATGATCCATACGCGATATATGGAGCAGCCCCTCCTTGCCCGGGAGGACCTCGATGAAGGCGCCGTACCTTTCAACGCGCGTTACCTTGCCGGTATAGACCCGGCCGGGCTCCACATCGGCGATGAGCTCTTCGATTATCGCCTGCGCCTTGCTGCCGGCATCCAGATCGACGGCCAGGATATAGATCTTGCCATCGGACTCGACATTGATCTCTACCCCTGTTTCCTCGGTGATCTTGTTGATCACCCGTCCACCGGGGCCGATGACATCGCGAATCTTGTCCACATCGATCTGCATGGTGATCATCCGCGGGGCATAGGGTGAAAGATCGGCCCGCGGTTCGGCGATAGTCTCGTTCATCACGTCCAGGATATGACAGTAGCCGGTGATCGCCTGCTCGAGGGCGCGGGATAATATCTCCAGAGGGATCCCCCTGGTCTTGATATCCATCTGTAGGGCGGTGATCCCCGTGGTGGTACCGGCCACCTTAAAGTCCATATCGCCGAGGAAGTCCTCGATCCCCTGGATATCCGAGAGGATGGCGACCTTTTCACCCTCTTTGATCAGCCCCATAGCGATACCGGCCATCGCTTTCTCCACGGGAACTCCGGCATCCATCAGTGAAAGGGAACCGGCGCAGATGCTGGCCATGGAGCTGGAGCCGTTCGATTCGAGAACTTCGGAGACAAGGCGAAGGGTATAGGGGAATTTCTCCTCCGGAGGGATGATTTTTTCCAGGGCCCGCTCCGCCAGGGCGCCATGCCCGATCTCCCGCCGTCCCGGGCCGCGGATAAATCCCGCTTCACCCACGCTGTAGGGCGGGAAGTTGTAATGATGCATGAATCGCTTCGACTCCTCAATACCCAGCCCGTCCAGGATCTGGACATCCCGCGGGGCGCCCAGCGTGCAGACATTGAGCACCTGGGTTTGCCCCCGGGTAAAGAGGGCCGAGCCGTGTGTCCGCGGCAGTACCGATACGGCGCAGCTGACAGGCCGAATCTCATCGGGTTTGCGGCCATCAGTGCGCAGCGATTCCTCGATGATCATCGCGCGCATGCTTTTTTTCAGCGCCCGGCCGAAGATATCCTTGATCTCACTTTCATGATCGGGGTACTTATCCAGGAATTTCTCCAGCGCCTCTTTTTTAACTGCCGCGAGATTCTCCTCGCGCTCCAGTTTTTCGTGAGTGCGCATAGCCTCATCGATGCGCTCGCGGAAGAAGGGTTCGAGCTCTTCGACAAGCTCGGGAAGCGGTTCAAAACCCTCCACCTCCACCTTGGGCCGGCCCACTTTGGCGATCATCTCCTCTTGCAAAGAGACGATCTGTTGGATTACCTTGTGACCTTCAGCAAGGCAGGTGAGCAGATTGTCCTTGCCGATCTCCTCTGCCCCCGCTTCGACCATGGTCACGGAGTCTTTCGTTCCGGCAATGGTGAGATGAAGGCCGCTCTGCTGGGATTGCTCCAACCCCGGGTTGACCACAGCTTTGCCGTCGACAAAGCCGATCATTACCGCCCCGATAGGGCCTTCGAAGGGAATCGGTGAGATCGAAAGCGCTGCCGAAGCTCCGATGATCGAGAGTATCTCCGGTGGGCAATCCTGATCTACAGAAAGTACTGTCGCCACGATATGAACGGAATTGCGTAAGCCCTCTGGAAAGAGCGGCCTGAGGGGCCGGTCGGTCAGGCGGGCGCTGAGGGTTGCTTTTTCGGTGGGCCTCCCCTCGCGTTTGATGAAACCGCCGGGGATACGGCCTACCGCATAGAGCCTCTCCTCGTAATCTACGGTGAGCGGAAAAAAATCAACCCCTTCACGGGGTTCGTCTGACATGGTAGCGGTTACAAGAAGGACCGTCTCTCCGTAACTGATCAAAACGGAACCGCCAGCCTGCCGGGCTAGTCTGCCTGTCTCAAGTCTCAAGGTGCGGCCTTCTAGTTCCAATGTAAATGTTTCCAAGCTGATAACTACCTCCTTTCATTTCTTCGGTGCATTGTCCTTTATTTCCGCAGGCCCAGTTTGTTGACGATTTCCTGGTAGCGCTGCGGATAGTTCTTGCGCAGATAGTTGAGCAGTCCGCGCCTTCTGCCGACCATCTTGAGCAGACCCCGCTGCGAGTTAAAATCCTTCTTGTGCTCTTTGAGATGTTCGGTGAGTGTGTTGATCCTTTCCGTTAGAAGGGCGATCTGCACCTCCGGCGATCCGGTGTCGGTTTCGTGCACCCGGTAGCGCCCGATGATCTCTTCTTTCTTCTCCTGATCCAGCATTGCCACTGCCTCCCTTTACCTTATTAGTTACCGCCGGGCCCAGTAAAAGGTCGGGAGGGCCTTGGACCGGGCCTGCGGATCACAGTAATAGAAATTTTAGCACAGTTGATCGCAAATGTAAAATTAATCGCTTCCGCCG
>DUVX01000162.1 GCA_012840855.1 Bacillota bacterium
AGTCATCAGTGCATCTTACCGGGCATATCAATGTAGCAGTTAAGATACCGGGGGGACACGATGCATTCGGGATGGAGCGCTTTAAGCGCTGAGAAGGTTCTGCTGCGTTTTGGGACGGTTCCAGAGAGGGGTTTGACCCTGCTGGAGGCAGAAAAAAGAGAGCGACGCTGGGGAAAAAATATCCTGGCGGAGCCGTCCCGGCTGTCGCTGCCGCTGCTTTTTTTGAACCAATTTCAGGACTTTATGGTCCTGGTGCTGCTGGGGGCCACCCTGCTTGCCGCCTTGCTCGGCGAGTTTTCGGATGCGCTGACCATCCTGATCATCGTTCTGCTCAATGCCGTGCTCGGTCTGGTACAGGAATACCGCGCTGAACGCTCCCTGGAGGCGCTTAAAAAACTGGCGGCACCACGCGCCAGGGTGCTGCGGGAGGGGAAGATCAGGGTCGTTGCCGCCGCGAAGGTGGTCCCCGGCGACATCGTTTACCTGGAAGCGGGTGACCGGGTCTGCGCCGATCTGCGCCTCCTGGAGCTGCAAGATCTGATGGTCAATGAAGCCCCGCTGACAGGGGAGTCTGATACCGTTCATAAGCGTATCGGCACGCTCTCCCTTCCCGCCGCCTCACCGGGTGATGCGGTAAATATGGCTTTCAGCGGCACGGAGGTGCTTGCCGGGCGGGGGCGGGGGCTGGCTGTAGCCACGGGGATGCAGACGGAGATAGGACGGATCGCCCATTTAATCAAAGAGGCGGAGCGCAGCGTGACCCCCCTGCAGGCACGCCTGGGCCGGCTGGGCCGGATCCTGGTTTGGGCCTGTCTGGCGATATGCGCGGTGATGGCCCTGCTCGGAATAATCAGGGGTGAAGCCCCTTACACCATGTTGATGGCCGGGATCAGCCTGGCTGTCGCCGCCATTCCCGAAGGGCTACCAGCCATCGTCACCGTCTCCCTGGCGCTGGGGGTGCAGCGGATGATCCGGCGCCGGGCGATTGTGCGGCGACTTCCCGCGGTGGAGACGCTGGGATCGGCGACGGTGATCTGCTCTGACAAAACCGGCACCCTTACAGAAAACAGGATGAGCGTCAATCGCATCTTCGCCGGGGATACCCTTTTTGGTTTCTCCCAATCCCGTTTTCAGCAGATTAAGGGGCAAAACAGCGGGCGCAAGGGCGGTTCTGGCATTCCGGCCCGCGGCAGCGCCCTGTACCGCTCGCTTTTTATCGCAGCACAGTGCAATAATGCCTACCGTGAAGGCGGGGCCTACCGGGGTGATCCCACCGAGGTGGCCCTCCTCAAGATCGCTGCCGCCGCGGGGATCGAACCCGACGGCCGTTTCAGGGAAAGGGAGTACCCTTTTTCATCGGAGCGCAAGATGATGAGCGTAATTCAGCGGGGCCGTGGCCGCCGACGGCAATTGCTGGTGAAGGGCGCACCGGAGATTGTCCTGGAGCGCTGCCGCTACTATCTTTCCGCCAAAAAGGGAGTCGTCGCTTTAACGGCATCGATACGCCGGGAGCTGTTGTCCCAGCTGGAGATCATGGCCGGGCTGGCGATGCGCCCCCTGGCGGTAGCTTACCGCGATCTCCCGCCGGACGGCGGGACCGGAGCAGCAGCGGAGAGGGAGGAGCTGATCGAAAGGGGGTTGACCTGGACCGGGCTCTTCGGCCTCGAGGATCCGCCGCGGCCCGAGGCCCTGCCGGCGATCCGCCTCTGCCGCCGCGCTGGCATCAGGGTGGTAATGATCACCGGCGATCATCGCTCCACAGCCGAGGCGATCGCCCGCCGGCTGGAGATACTGGAGCCCGGCGGCAGCGTACTTACCGGCGGGGAGCTCAATGCCCTCGATGATCGCCAGCTGCAGAGAATCATCGGGCAGGTCCAGGTTTTTGCCCGGGTGAGCCCTTTTCACAAGCTGCGGATCGTTCGCGCTCTCAAGGGAGAGGGCGAGGTGGTGGCGATGACAGGCGATGGGATCAACGATGCCCCGGCAGTGAAAGAGTCTGATATCGGCATCGCCATGGGCCTTACCGGAACCGATGTGACCCGCGAAGCCGCTTCGCTCGTCCTCAGCGATGACAATTTCAGCACTATTGTCGCTGCGGTGGAAGAAGGGCGCACCATCTACAGCAATATACGTAAATTTATCCGCTTCATGCTGGGCTGCAATACCGGTGAGGTGCTGACGATGCTGCTGGCGGTGCTCTGCGGGCTGCCGCTACCGCTGCGGGCGATCCAGATTTTATGGATCAACCTCGTTACCGACGGCCTTCCGGCGCTGGCCCTGGGGGTCGATCTCCCCAGTGAAGAGCTCATGGAGGCGCCGCCGCGCCGCCGCGATGAAGATCTATTCAGCCGCGGCCTCTGGGGAAAGCTGCTCCTGCGCGGTATCGCGATCGGAGTGGTTACCGTTGCTCTTTTCAGTCTGGCTCTCTCTATGGGGGAGAGTATGGCCCGGGCCCGGACCATCGCCTTTGCTGCTTTGATCACAGCCCAGCTGGTCTATGTTTATGACTGCCGCAGCGAGGGGCCCTCTTCCCGGAAACAGCCCCGCAATTTCCTTCTCGATGCCGCCGTGCTTTCATCCTGCCTGCTGATGGTTGTTGTGATCCACCATCCCCGCTTGAGCATCTATTTTGGCACTGCCGCCCTCGCTGCTGAGGAATGGGCGGTGGTTTGCGCCGCCGCTTTCCTGCCTGCGATGGTAGATCGTGCTTTTTCCGCCCTAAAAACACGGATAGAGGGCCTTTTCCGCCGCAAAGCTGTCGGTTAGCCCGGGGCCTGGTTGAATCCCCGCTGGTTGAATTATCCTCGAAGTTTCTTGAGTTGGAGCAGTCAAGGTGTTAAAATGAAAAGGCGGCGCTGCGTCCCTGTGCATCAGCGCTCCGCAGTTAATACTCGCCGCACCACGCCTTGATCTGGCCAAGGAAAGGAACTGACCATCTTGCTCAAAAGTATGACCGGTTACGGACGGGGAAACTATGCCGGGCCGACCTTCAATATTACCGCCGAGCTGCGCTCAGTGAACCACCGTTATGCGGACTACTTTTTACGGGTACCCCGGGAATTTTATTTTTTTGAGGACCGTATCCGCCGCCTGCTGCAGGGTAAGATCGGTCGGGGCCGCATCGAGGTCAATATTACCCTGCACCGTTCGCCCGCCGGCAGGGAAAGTGTGGCGCTGGATGAAAAACTTGCCGCAGCCTATCACCGGACCCTTCAGGATCTGGCGGTAGCCCTCGACCTACCCCCGGATATAAGCCTGTGCGAGCTAGTCCAGCTACCCGGAGTGCTCGGGGAGACGGGGCTCCCTGCTGACGAAGAACTTCTTTGGCCTCCTCTCGAGGAGGCGTTGCAGGAGGCCTTAGAGGGGCTGCTGGAGCAGCGCACCGCAGAGGGCCGCAATCTTATGCGGGATCTGCAGCTGCGGCTATCCAGTCTCGAGGCGCTGGTGGATGAGCTTGACGGGCTCACACCCCTGGCGTTGGAGGAGCAAAGAAAACGCCTGGAGAGCAGGTTGCAGGAGGCACTGGCAGATAATTTTGATGAGAACCGCCTGCTTACCGAATGCGCTGTTCTGGTGGAGAGGATGGATGTTCACGAAGAGATTGTCCGCCTAAAAAGCCATCTGTCGGCTTTTGATCGATCCTTGCGGCAGCGGGAAGGCCCCGTGGGGCGACGCCTCGACTTTATTGCCCAGGAGATCTTCCGTGAAGTGAATACGGTGGGAGCCAAGGCGCAGGATCACCGGTTAACCGCCCTGGTGGTGGAGGTAAAAAGCGAACTGGAGAAGATGAGGGAGCAGATTCAGAACATCGAGTAAAGCGTAAAACAGAAAAAGGGGTTGGTGAGGGTGTCTACCAAATTGGTCAATATCGGGTTTGGCAACATTGTAGCTGCTGAGAGGATTATCGCCATCGTTGCCCCCGAATCAGCGCCGATTAAAAGACTGATCAGCGAGGCCAGAGATCGGGGTATCCTTATTGATGCCACCTACGGCCGCCGGACCCGGGCGGTGATCATCGCCGATAGCAACCATATCGTTCTTTCGGCAGTACAGCCCGAGACGG
>DUVX01000004.1 GCA_012840855.1 Bacillota bacterium
ACATTATCAAGAATAATATGGAGCTCAGCCGCGGGCTGCGTTTTGAGGTGGAGCGCGAAAAAGTGATCACGCTGCCGGCCTACTCGCGCAGCGCTGAACAGTAGGGGGCAGATCCGGATGTGTGAGAAACTTTTGTCTACGGCGAAGGCGGCGCGGGCGAGAGCCTATGCGCCCTATTCCCGTTTTGCTGTCGGCGCCGCCCTGGCGACGGCCGATGGGGCGATCTTTAGCGGATGCAATCTGGAAAACAGCTCTTACGGGCTCACGGTCTGCGCCGAAAGGGTGGCGCTCTGGGGCGCCTACCAGGCTGGCTTTCGGAATTTTACCAGGATGGCGGTGGTAGCCGATTGTTCGCCGCCGCCGGCGCCCTGCGGAGCCTGTCTCCAGGTCATCGCTGAGTTGGCCGGCGATATCGAGGTGATCATGGGGAACCTGCAGGGAGAGGTTGTTCGAAAAAAGCTGAGCGAGCTGCTGCCGCTGCCCTTTGCCGCTCCCCCGCAGATGCTTGCCGGGAGCCAGCCCGCCGAAGAGGCGGAGGCGGATCTGTGGCGGTTGCCGCAAACACTGCACCCCATCGGGCGGGTGCACAGCAGCTTTAAAGAACCCAGGGCGGTTACCAATTACAAAACGTCCATCGCGGAGATTCACCTGGAGCCTCACTTTGAAGAAGGCCTTTACCGCCTGGAGGAAGAATCCCGTATTATTGTGATCGGCTATCTGCATCGTGCGAGGGGTTACCGGTTGAAAGCGGAACGCCGGGGGCGGGGCGGCGGTGTCTACGGGGTTTTTGCCTGCCGTACCTGCTACCGGCCCAACTCGCTCTCGGTAACGGAGGTTGAACTTCTCTCGCGCCGTGGCTCCATTCTAACAGTACGGGGCCTCGATCTTATCGATGGCACCCCCGTCCTCGATCTGAAAACCGATTTCCAGCGTTAGGCAGCCGTTTTGGATTTCTTTGCTACATAACTGAAGACAGATCGGTCTGGTGATATATGGTCGAAGGTAGCTCTACTGCACATCGTTCCGGCTTTGTCGCCCTGGTGGGCAGGCCCAACGTGGGCAAATCAACCCTGGTGAACTCGTTTGTAGGCGAGAAGGTCGCCGCTGTTTCGCCGAAGCCGCAGACAACACGGACCGCCATCCGTGCCATTCTTACTGCGGAAAACGCCCAGGTTATCTTTATTGACACACCGGGATTGCACCGGCCCCGGCATAAGCTGGGCCGCTCGATGGTTCGGACGGCGCGGGCGGCGCTGCGCGAGGCTGATCTGGTTTGCTGTATCGTCGAAGCCCATCTGTCCCCGGGGCCGGGGGATCGTTATATCGCAACCGCGCTGGAGAAAGCGGCGGGCCCCGTGTTTCTGGTGATGAACAAACTGGACATCGCCCCGCCGGAGCGGCTCGCCGTTACCGCCGCGCTCTATGGAGAACTCTTTCCTTTTGCCGCCGCTTTTACCCTTTCGGCCCTGCGGAAGGAGAAGATGGAGCCGCTTCTTGAAGCGATTAAAGCGCAGCTGCCCCCGGGCCCGCGCTACTACCCCCCGGAGATGGTTACTGATCAGCCGGAGCGGTTCATCGCTGCAGAGATCATCCGCGAGAAGATCATCCACCTGACCCGCGAAGAGATCCCCCATGCCGTCGCCGTGGTGGTGGAGGAGCTCACCCTCCGGAGAGGAAAAGATCTTCTGGAGATGAGAGCGGAGATCTTTGTGGAGCGCGATTCCCAGGTGGGCATCATCGTGGGCAAGGGGGGACTTCTGCTGAAGAAAGCCGGTTCTGCGGCCCGCCGCGAGATGGAAGCGCTTTTCGGCCGGCAGATCTACCTCGATCTCCGAGTGAAGGTGCGGCGGGACTGGCGCAACCGCGAGCGGACGCTGCACGATTTTGGTTACAGTGAAACCTAGAGCGGAGGAGAGCATTGTCCGAACGCAGCTATAAAAGCGATGCCCTGGTGCTTTACAGCCGCAATCTCGGCGAAGCCGACCGGCTGATCACCCTGCTGACCTGGGAAAAAGGAAAGCTTACGGCGGTAGCCCGCGGTGCCCGCAAGATCAAAAGCAAGCTGGCCGCGGGGGTTGATCTTTTCACCTACGGGCACTACCAGTTTCACCGCGGCCGCAGCCTCGATCTGCTCACGGGCCAGCAGGTCAGGGAGCACTTTGCTATTTTCCGCGATGATGTGGGCCTTTACCCTTATGCCCTCTTCCTTACCGAGATCACCGATCGGCTCATCTCCGGCGAGGAACCCTCCCCAGCCCCCTGCGCCCTCCTCCTGGAGGGCTGGCGGCTCCTGAGCAGCACAGATCCTCCCGATCCCGCCCTTCTCTGCCGGGCTTTCGAGCTGAAGATGATGGATCTGGCCGGTTTTTGCCCCTATCTGCAGGGATGTCTGCAGTGCGGTTCACCCGAAGCGCTTCTTTTCAGCGCCCGGCGGGGCGGGCTCTTTTGCCCACGCTGCGCCGAAAGCGATGCCTTCAGGCTGAGCGCCGGGACGGTGGCTCTGGCGCGGCGGCTGCTCGAAGCGCCCCTCGATCGGGTTAAATTGCTGCGCTGCTCCGCCCCTCAGGGCAGGGAGCTGGCGGGGATGGCGGCAGCCTTCCGGCGCTATCACCTCGATATTGGCAAGCTGCGCTCGCTTCAGCTGATCAAATCGATGAACCTGGCGCCCTAAACGATTCTGCTTCTTGCGCTGCGGGGATAAAGGAGCGCCTGATTGCCAGACTAGGGAGCAGGCGGCGGTTCAAAGAAATTCTTGACAAAAAGGAGAACCCTGGTTTACGATCGGATCCAAGAAAACCTGTTTGGTGTGATGAAGGGGAGGAGTAACCGGTTCGGGCCCTCATCAGCGAGCTGGGGGAAGGTGCAAGCCCGGCAGGGTCTCCGGCGAAGGCGTCCCGGAGCGCGCTTCTATATGAGGGGGTTCACCCCATGGTGAACCAAGTAGGGTGGAACCGCGGGAAGAGGCCTCCCGTCCCTAGGAACTGAAAGCCAGGGGCCGGGGGTTTTTCTTTATTCAGGAAAGGGGATGATCCGGCGATGGATCTGCAAACGATTATTCTCCGGCTGCAATCTTACTGGGCCGAGCAGGGCTGCCTGCTCTGGCAGCCCTACGATGTCGAAAAGGGGGCCGGCACGATGAACCCGGCTACTTTTCTTAGAGCCCTGGGGCCGGATCCCTGGGCGGTGGCCTACGTGGAGCCCTCCCGCCGCCCCGCCGACGGGCGTTACGGTGAAAACCCCAACCGGCTTTACCAGCACCTCCAGTACCAGGTGGTGATCAAACCGGCGCCTTCCCGGATCCAGGAGCTCTACCTGGAAAGCCTGGCTGCCCTAGGGCTGTCGCTACGGGAGCACGATATCCGCTTTGTCGAGGACAACTGGGAATCTCCCACGCTGGGGGCGTGGGGACTGGGCTGGGAGGTCTGGCTGGATGGCATGGAGATCACCCAGTTTACCTATTTTCAGCAGGTGGGCGGGATCGATGTAGAGAAAGTGCCGGTGGAGCTCACCTATGGCCTAGAACGGATTGCAGTCTATATTCAGGATCGTCACAGCGTCTTCGATCTGGATTGGACCGGGAAGATCCGCTACGGTGATCTCTTTCAGAGGGCGGAGCGCGAGCACTCCCTCTACAGCTTCGAGAAAGCCGATCAGGAGATGCTCTTGCAGCTTTTCGATCTCTACGAAGCCGAAGCGGCAAGGATCCTGAAAGCGGGGCTGGTCCTGCCGGCCTATGACTATATTCTAAAATGCTCGCATACATTTAACCTGTTGGAGGCCCGGGGAGCGATCAGCGTCACTGAACGCACGGGCTATATCGGCCGGGTGCGCCACCTCTCCCGCGAATGCGCCAAAGCTTACCTGCGACAGTTGAAAGCAGAGAGCAGCCCGATCGGGGCAGAGGAGGGTTAAGCGATGGAGAAAAGTACCACAAAAGATCTGTTGCTGGAGATAGGCTGCGAAGAGCTGCCGCCCCGCTTCATCCTTGGGGCGCTGGAGCAGCTCAAAAGCGATATGGCCGCCCGGCTGGAAGAGCACCACCTCAGCTTTGAGCGCTGCAGCGCTTGGGGCACGCCCCGCCGCCTGGTGCTGCTGGTGAGGGC
>DUVX01000163.1 GCA_012840855.1 Bacillota bacterium
ACCATCAGGGAGATCGCCGAGAAGGCCGGGGTAAATATCGCCGCGATCAACTACTATTTCAGCTCCAAGGAGAATCTCATCGAAGAGGTGGAGAGGGTCACGGTCGAGCAGACCCAGCTGATCTATAACCGGCTGCTCGACGAAAGCAAGAGCCCCCGCGAGCGGCTCATAACCTGGGCCGATGAGCTGATGAGCTACCTCATCGATTACCCGGGAATTATCTACATGATCGGCACCCGCGTTTTGCAAAGCGATAACAAAAGCGACGGTCTTTCCGACTATCTCAGCATCTCCGATACTAGGCTGAACCCCGTCGTCGGTGAACTCACCGGAGTGGGCGAAGAAAACCTGCTCTCCTTCAAAGTGCTGCAGCTGATCTCCGGTGTAGTCTACCCCACGCTGATCTACTCCGGCACGAAGAAGGCTTCGGGCCGAATCATCAGCAGTGAGCGGGTCCGCAAGGAATACCTGGCCGGGCTCATCGACAGCCTGATCTGATCGGACGGCGATGCAATTGTCGATGATTTATAATTACTTTCGGCATGATCTCTTATTTATTGTCCTATCCCCCATCTCTGTTACCAGCTAAATTTAAGCCCGCCGCAAGACGGGCTTAAATCTGCTACTCTTCATCATCGGGTAAAATGAAGATATCCCCGGGATCGTAGTCAATCTTTACCGTTTCGGGAATATAGAGATAAAGTCCCTGGATAAATCGGCTTGTTGGGGAGTCCCAATCTTGTTCCTGGTACTGGCCCGCTCTTTTTTCCCTAAACTGATCGATTGTGAAATCTCGCTCAAAACCCCTAAACTTTAGGGCAATCTGCTCCGGCCCCCGGACTATGAGCCTTTCCCCCACTAAATCAACGGTGTACGGGTTCAGCTCATCCTCGAAAAAATCACCGCGAAAGAGGCGGTATTCCGCTACAGTTATTGCACTCGTATCAGCCGCCGTTCTCTTTACCAGGATCTGAGGGGTGCAGCCGCCCCCTGAAACGATCCTCAGGTGACCGCCATCGTAATCGAAGTGCCATTTTCTGTACGGCGCCAGATTATCTTTCCGGTCCAACTCTCCTGAAGCCCACTTCTTATGAAGTTCCAGGTATGTGTCCTGCTCGATCCCGGCGCCGGCTCGCGGGTCGAAATCGAGCAAAGCCTCTTTCGGAAAAAGGTAAAACAGCATCAGCGACAGCAGCAAAACAGCGCCGTAGGCAACAATAGTATACCGGTAAATTTTAAGCTGCATCTTCATCCCTCCGCTCAACCGATCTCTGTTCTGTTGGAAAGTAGCGCCGCACCGCTCCACAGCAGCAAAACGCTGCTCACGATCTTAAGAATAAAAAGGATGGGCAGCGCCTCAAGGCGGTAAAAATTGATCACCTGCAGTAACCGAAGCTGTTCATGGGCCGCTTCATAGAAGAGCACCCCCAGCACCAGAGCAGGCAGAAGAACATAGAGCGACCGGTGCAGCTGGATCAGAGCGCCGGCCAGGTAACCGGCTGCGCCAAAGAGGAGCAGGTAGAGCGAACCCACGGCTGCGCCGGTGAGGAGCTCGTCTGGTCTTACCAGAAAATTGGCGCCGATGATGAGAGAGCTGCCCCCGCCGGTGTAGTAGAGCACATTTCTCAGCAGGAGCGAGCCCAGGCTAACGGTAACCCCGCCGGCGACGGCGGCGGTAACGAGAAAACCGAAATTGGCCAGGTTGCTGCTGAGCCGGTTGGTCACAAAGGAGAAATCGACATGGCGGGAAAGCGGAAGTGTCAGGACGAACGCATTGACCGCTATCCAGAGGGCGGTGAAAACAAACAGGATCGCTCCCGAATAAAATCTGATCTCCAGATCAAGATACTCCGATCCCATGCCGCTCATCCCCACCATGCCGCCGGTGGTGAAGAGCAGGGCGATTATCTGCACCGCCACCAGGGAAACAAAGAGATTGGCGTAGGCGCGGAGTTTGAACAGATACTGTTGCTTAACCGCCCCGCCAAGGCTAATCCTCGCTAAAGACATCATCGATCCCCCCTTTGGTCCTTGCGGTGAGGTAGACGCAGAGATCCTCGGCTGGGATAGGAAAAACCTCCAGGCCCATCGCTCCGGCCTCCTGCAGCGCCTCTCCGGAAAAACTGTTTCTCACCGCCACAAATATCTTATCCCTGCCGAACCGCTCCCGGCGAAACAGATCCCGATCTGCGATGAAGTGCTCCACCGTTTCCGCAGGGCCCCTCACGCCCACGGCGTATCCGCGCAGCTCGGCAACGGGCAGATGCAGGCACTTGCGCCCCTCCCCGAGGAGTAGGATCTCCTCGAGGATATCTTCAATTTCACCTAACAGGTGGCTGGAAAATATGATCGTCCGCGGATGGTGCAGGTAGTCCTGCAACAAAGCACGGTAAAAATCTCGCCTCACGGCGGTATCCATGCCCACGGTCGGTTCATCGAAAATGGTGAGGGCGCAGCGGGCAGAGAGACCCAGGATCATATTGAAAGTGCTCTTCTGGCCCTTGGAAAGATCTTTGTGCAGCTTGCGGGGCTCAAAAGAAAAATACTCAAAGAGACGCAGGGCAAGCCGGTGATCCCAATTTGGATAGAACAGCCGCGCCGCCTCAAGCGTGTCGAAGATAGTCAGGGTGGCGGGCAGTGCCAGATGATCATCGATGAAGACCGTATTTACCGAAACTTTCAAGCTGTTGAAGGGGTCATCGGAAAAAACCCTGACGTCCCCCGCTGTTTTTCTGAGATGTCCGCATAAAATTTTCAAGAGTGTAGTCTTGCCGGCGCCGTTCGGTCCCACCAGCCCGGTGATCGTATTCTTTTTGATTGCAAAAGAGAGATCATTTAACGCTACGGTGCGCCCAAAGTATCTGGTCAGTTCCCGGCATTCAACCGCATTCATACCCTTTCCTCCTTTTTCTCCCGCTTTTGCGCCGCCTTGAACATGGCGAGCAGCTCTGATTCGGTGATATCCAGGAGTTCAGCCTCCCGGATCAGCTCCCGCAGGCGGTGGAGAACCTGCTTCCGTCTTTTTTCACGGATAATTCTCCCCGCCTCCGGTGAAACGAACATACCCAACCCCCTTTTTTTATAGAGAATCCCCTCTTCCGCCAGGATGTTCAAGCCCTTTGCCGCCGTAGCGGGATTGATATTGAACATTTCCGCCAGCTGATACTGGGAATAAACCTTTTCGTCCGTGGCGAAATTATGCGAAAGGATCTCCCTTTCCAACCATTCGGAAATCTGAAGGTAGATCGGTTGCGTACCGCCGGTATCGAAAATCATGGAGTAAACACCCCTGCCCGCACCACCATAGTGCATTAGTCCTGTAATGTAGTTTACTGCATCTTTCCATTTTGTCAAGATGTTTTTTGAGCAAGGGGGACCCTATCACCCTGAGCGCAGCGAATGAGTAAGGGGGACGGTTCCTTTTACTCACTGCATCTATACCGCACCGCTTTTTAGGGAGCAAACACCGGGACGATTTCACGGTAGTTTGAGGATGACCAGACGCTGCTGCTGCCCGAACCTGATCGCCTCTTCCCTGCTCTTCACAGCAAGATCAATATCGTTGGGGCCGATAGCGCCGCCGCGATCGTTGACCCGACGCCAGCCCAGATCTTCTACGTAAATCTCCGTCCCCAGGGGGATATTGGGGCCAGCGGCGGCAGTTTCCCCCGGCACCACCGCTTCGCCGCTGTAGCTCTTAGCGGGATCGTCGGTAAAGTCATGCCCCCCCACAGCGCCAGCATCGAGCGGCGCATACATCGTTATATTCATCAGCTGGACCTGGTACTGTTCCGACTCCCGGACCATCTTTCGCGATTCCTGCAGCTCTCTTTTGACCTGCATAAGCTGCCCGCTGTAATAAATATTCATCAACACAGTGAGAGCGGCGATGGCGGCGATCAAAAAATAATGACGCCTGTGCACAGCCTCACCTCCTTTGAGGGAATCCGCTACTATCCCTATTATCTGCCGCCCGTAGCAGTTTAACCAACAGGGCCGTCATCAGAGCGGTTGCCTTGAGCTGCTACAGGTTGATATAACTTGACTTCTATTGAAGACCTTTTTATAATAAAAGCGGAGGTGAGATCATGGTCAAAAAAAGCGGCCTAGTCACGGCCCATGATCTGGCCCGGGAGCTCGGCCTTTCGGTGGAGACGATCTGGAGATATACGCGACAGAAGGCGATCCCTTTTATCGAGCTGGGCCCCAGGCAGTACCGCTATCGGCTCGAGGAGGTGCTCGCTGCGCTTGCGGGAGGAAAAGTCCGCGAGGAGGAAAGCGGTTTCGAAGAGGAACCGGAGAAAAAGTACACCTACCAGGACTACCTGAAAATGCCGGAAGAGCCGGGCTACCGTTTTGAGATTATCGAGGGGATGCTGATCAGAGAACCTTCCCCCAATGTGATGCACCAGCGAGTTTCCCGCCGATTGATGAGGATTCTTGAGGATTACTTCTGGGAAACCGACAGCCGGGGAGAGGTTTTCGGCGCACCGCTGGATACAACCTTTGGTGATATGACCGTAGTCCAGCCTGATCTGTTTTATGTTTCTGCAGAGCAGGAAGATATCATCAAGGAGACCCGCATCGACGGCGCCCCGACGCTGGTGGTGGAGATTATCTCACCTTCCAGCAGGCGCAAAGATCGGCTCCAGAAGATGCAGCTCTACCAGAAGGCAGCGGTAAAGCACTACTGGATCGTGGACCCGGAAGAAAAAACCCTGGAATGTTTCGCCCTGCAGGGCTCCCTTTACAGCCTCGTCGCCTGCGGCATGGAGAGGGACATGGTGGAGCACCCCAATTTCAAGGGGCTCTCGCTAGATCTTTCCCGCCTGTGGCCCTGATTGCACCATGAAGGGCAAGGGAAGCCGAAAATCGGGTAGAAAAAACCGGGGCCTAATGCACCCCGGTTATTATTTTGGTAGCCCCAGGGGGACTTGAACCCCCGCTACCGCCTTGAGAGGGCGGCGTCCTAACCACTAGACTATGGGGCCACGAACCATCTTCGGTGGGCCTTCGCCGGGCTCACTTTTGCTTCATTGCCCTGCTGCAGATCGCCCCGCAAGAGTTAAAATAACATGAAATAGCGATTAAGTCAAACCTAAAGTGCCGGCGAAACCATCGACGGCCGCGGGCGCAGCAACCTGGCCCCCCTTCCTGCAGTGCGGCGCTGCTATAGCGGGAAGCTATCAAAGACAGCCACTCTATAGAAAATATCTATTTTCATTATTCAATTAATAGCATTATGCTATAAACATGCACAGTTCAACAATTTCCTGAATAAATACAGAAGGAGTCGAGAGATGAGAAACATTTTGGCGACGAAACGCGGTATTATCGGTGTAGGGCTGGCGATCGGTGTTTTGGCCTCGCTGCTACAATTTTGGGGCAATCCCGCAAATATGGGCATCTGCGTAGCCTGTTTTGTCCGGGATATGACGGGGGCGCTCGGCCTGCACCGGGCGCCGGTGGTGCAGTATATGCGTCCTGAAATCATCGGTTTTGTTCTGGGATCTTTTGGCGCCGCTTACCTGTTCAAAGAATTTCGGCCTCGCTTAGGGTCGGCGCCCATTGTCAGGTTTATCCTCGGCGCTTTTGCCATGATCGGCGCGCTTATCTTCCTCGGCTGTCCCTGGCGGGCGCTGCTCCGGCTCGCCGGCGGCGACGGAAACGCCATCCTCGGCCTGCTTGGGCTAATCGCAGGCATCTGGATCGGCACCAGGTTCCTCAAGGCAGGTTACAATCTGGGGCCCACCCACAAGACCTACTCCTCGGTGGGATGGATCTTTCCCCTGATCATGGTCGGTTTTCTGGCGCTCATGCTGGTCTACCCGGCTATCCCCGGCGAAACCCAGAGCGGTGTTCTTTTCTACAGCGTGGAAGGGCCGGGTTCGATGTATGCACCCCTCGCTGTATCCCTCATCGTGGGTCTGGGTATCGGATTTCTCGCCCAGAAGAGCCGTTTCTGCACCATGGGTGCGATCCGTGACCTCATCCTGTTCAAGCAGACTCACCTTTTTGTTGGATTTATCAGCCTGGCGGTGGCTGCCTTTGTCACGAATCTCGTGCTCCATCAGTTTAACCCCGGATTCGTGGGACAACCTGTCGCTCACACCATGCATATCTGGAACTTCGCCGGGATGATGCTGGCAGGCCTGGCTTTCTCCCTGGCCGGCGGTTGCCCCGGACGGCAGCTTTTCCTCTCGGGCGAAGGCGATGGCGACGCTGCTATCTTTGTAGTCGGCATGGTTGCCGGTGCAGCCTTTGCGCATAATTTCGGTCTGGCCAGCTCCGGCGAGGGAGCCACCACAGCGGGGATGGTCGCCGTGGGGATCGGGATGGTCGTCTGCCTGCTGATCGGATTCACCATGCGCGAAAAGATTGCCTGAGTTAAATTAAATCAAATCATGGGAGGATAAAGATATGAGCAGCATCGTTGATACCCGGGGGCTTTCCTGCCCCCAGCCGGTGATCATGACCATGAAGGGGATCGATAAAAAGGACGCCGATGAGCTGATCGTTCTGGTCGATACCGATACGGCAAAGGAGAATGTGAGCCGGGCGGCCCTTTCCCGAGGCTGGGAAGTGGCCGAAATTCAACGGGACGACGAAGGATACAGGATTACGATAAGAAAGGAAGGCTGAGATGCTCAGAGCCCTTTGGAAGAAGAAAATAAGCAAACCCGCCGCTCCTTTACCGCAGGATCGAGGCATCCTCGTTTTTGAGAACACGACCGCAGTGATCCAGGCGGAAAACATTTTAAAAACAGGGGGATGGAAGATAAAGGTGATGGGGCCGCCGCCGGAGATACGCAACGGCTGTGACCTCGTCATCGAATTTCCCCTGGTGGAAGAGCTTTCAATTATCCGTACACTCGCCGAAAACGGCATCAAACCGCTAAAGGTTGTGCCGATACACGACGTTTTACTCGAGCCCGTGGACCTGCTTCATGAAAAGGAGTACGGGCCCTACCTGATGGTGAGGGCGGCAAATATGAAGATCACCGTGGACCGGGAGAAAGGGATGATCGTGAATGTTTCCGGGGGCGGCTGCCCCGACGTCCCCTACCTTGCCGAGCAGATGGTGGGTCAACACCTGGAGAGCGCCCCTCAGCCGCGCGATGTCGGTTACACCCTTTGCGCCTACGCGCTGCAGATCGCTTATGAAAGGATGGTAGAACGATGCTCGGACTAATCGGTGCTGTCCCCAAAGACGATTTCCCGCTCCTTTCCAGCACCGTTACCCTAGAGGGAAATATGTTAATAATCGGAGAGAACCGGATCGCGGTAAACCGGGGCACCCCGGCGATGATCGCGGCGGCGGTAACGACTCTGGAACTGCTGGAAAGACCGGCGCCCCACTGCTACCTGGTGGGTGACGTCGGCAGCGGCAAGGGCTGCAAGGATCTGTACAGGCATCTGTCTGCACACCTTCCGGGCAGTTCCTTCGATACCCTCGCTTTCCACTATTTTCAGCCTGATGTGGTGCTGTTCAAAGAGGTGGTCGCCGCCATCGAAAAGATCGTCCCCCGGCCCACCCTCATCGCCGATGCCGGGTTCATGTATGTCGCTAAAATGGGCGGTGAAGCCCCCTTTTTTGATCTCTTCACCCCTGACGCGGGAGAGCTGGCCTACCTCGCCGATGAGAAAGCGCCCCACCCCTTCTACACCCGCGGGTTCATCTTGCATGAAGAGAATCTCATCCCCGATCTGATCAAACGGGCGTACCGGCACAACAACGCCGCCACCTACCTGCTGGTGAAGGGGCCGAAAGATTATATCGCCAACAGAGAAGGGATCATCGAAGTAGTGGACCGCCCCAACGAGGAAATCCTGGAACCGATCGGAGGTACCGGCGATACCCTTACCGGGATCGTCTCCGCCCTCATTGATGGGGGCATGGATATCGCCACCGCCTGCGGCAAGGCGGCGGTGGTTAACCGGTTGGCAGGGCTCTATGCCAAGCCAACCCCGGCAACCCAGGTTTATGATATCATTAGGCAGATACCGCGCGCTCTCGAGGAAGTGCTGTAAAAGGAAAACTGAAAAGGGGTGGAAGGATATGGATAGTTGCCCCCGGCTAACAGAAAAAGCCCGCGCCGCCGGATGAGCGGCAAAGATAGGTCCGGGTGACCTAACCGATATTTTAAAAGATCTGAAACCCAAAAAGGACGCCAATCTCCTAGTTGGACTCGAGGCTTCCGACGACGCCGGGGTATACCGCCTCAGCGACGAGATCGCCCTGATCCAAACCCTTGATTTTTTCACGCCCATCGTCGACGATCCCTTCGATTTTGGGCGGATCGCCGCGGCCAATGCGCTGAGCGATGTCTACGCCATGGGCGGCCGGCCGCTAACGGCGATGAATATCGTCTGCTTCCCCATCGGGGATCTGGACGGC
>DUVX01000164.1 GCA_012840855.1 Bacillota bacterium
AGGTTGATATAATGGCATAGCGGGGGGCAGGTTATTGAATTAAAAAGGAGCGGTTATGGCTTTATTAACACTTACTGAAATCAGCAAATCGTTTGGGGCGGAGGTAATTCTGGAGGATGTCTCGCTACAGCTGCAGCCTGGGGACAGGGCCGGGCTCATCGGGGCGAACGGTTCAGGCAAGAGCACTTTGCTGCAGATCATCGCCGGTCGGCTGGAACCGGACAGCGGTATAGTCAGCCTCGCCCGGGGGACAAAGGTGGGCTATCTGCCGCAGGAGCCGGGCTCGGAGGCCCGGGGAACCCTGCGCTGCCACCTGGAAGCGCCCTTCCGCCGCCTTCTGGATCTGCAGCAAGAGATCGCCGATCTTGAGCAGGAGATCGCCCTCCGGGCCCAAAATCCCGGAAGCGAAAAGCTAAACCGGGCTCTCTCCCGCTACGGCGAGTGCCGCCGCCTTTTTGAAGACGGGGGCGGATACCTTTTTGAAAGCCGCATCGACGCTGTCGCCGCAGGGTTGGGTTTTGCTCCGACAGACCTGAATCGCGATCTCGCCCGTTTCAGCGGCGGAGAGAAGGCCCGGGCTGATCTGGCAGCGTTGCTTTTAAACGATCCCGATCTGCTGCTTCTCGATGAGCCGACCAATTTTCTAGATTTCGAGGGGCTCACCTGGCTGGAGCATTACCTGCTCGATTCTGCTACTACTCTGCTGGTCGTCTCCCACGACCGCCTTTTCCTCGACCGGGTTGCCACGCAGATTTTTGCCCTCCAGGGAACGGGCGTTCAGGGCTACCGGGGCAACTATAGCGCTTACCGTAGCGAATATGAGGTGGAGAAAAAAAGTCTGGAACGGGCTTACCAGGATCAGCAGCGGCTTATTAATCGCACCGAGAAACAGATCCGCGAATCGAAAGCGGACCGCCGTTCCAAGCGACAGGCCCGTAGCCGGCAGAAGCAGCTGGCGAAGCTGACAAAGCTGCATCGGCCTGACGCCGAGAAAAGATTTCACCTCGATCTGGCCTATTCCGGTCGCAGCGGGCGGAAGGTGATCATCTTCGAACGGGTGGCCAAGTCTTTCGGGGAGCGGTTCCTTTTCAGAGAACTCTCTTTTGAAATTCGCTGGGGCGAGCGCATCGCCCTGATCGGGCCGAACGGCGCGGGCAAAAGTACCCTGCTGAAGATGATCGCCGGGGTAGAGCAGCCCACCGCCGGGCAAATTCGTCTGGGCCCCGCGGTGAGCACAGCCTACTTTGCCCAGGAGCGGGAACAGCTCCATCCGGAGCGCAGCGTCCTCGACGAGATTACTGCCGCTTCAGATCTCGATCTGGCACAGGCCCGCAACCACCTGGGGCGCTACCTTTTCAGCGGCGACGATGTTTTCAAAAAGACAGCCGCCCTCAGCGGCGGTGAGAAAAGCCGTCTTGCTCTGGCCCGTCTGGCCCTCCACCCCGGCAACTGTCTGCTGATGGATGAACCTACCAGCCACCTCGATCTGCCGGCTCTGGAGGAACTGGAAGAGGTCTTGCGTCGCTACCCCGGCACCCTTTTGATCATCTCCCACGACCGCTATTTTCTGAAAAATCTGGTCAACCGGGTCTTCGAGTTACGTCAGGGCCGGCTTACTATATACGAAGGCAGCTTCCAGCGCTACTTGGAGAACGTAGAGAACTGTTCGGAAGAGGAGCCGTTCGAAGAAGATGCCGCCGTCGCAGAGAGAAAGCGGCAGGCCCTGGCAAAGCGGCAGCGA
>DUVX01000165.1 GCA_012840855.1 Bacillota bacterium
ATCTCACCGGTAGCGTGGAGATCATCGTCTTCAGCGATCTTTATGAGAAACGCACAGAGATCTTCCAGGAGGACAGCCCCCTGCTGGTGAAGGGCAAAGTAGACTTGAAAGAGGAGGAAGAGGCGAAAATCATCGCCGAGTCCGCCGTGCTGCTACCCCGTGAACCACGGCAGCTCTTTATCAAGATCGTCGCCGGCACAGCGCCGGCGACGCTGGCAAAACTGAGAAAGATGCTCCGCTCGGCCCGCGGCGGCCTGCCCGTCTACCTCTACTTTGAGAAAGAGAAGAAGATGATCCTTCTCGATGAAAATTTTCAAGGCTCGGCGGAGCCCTCATTCCTGGAGGAGATCGGCAGACTTCTTGGCCCGGAATCGGCCCGCCTGGAAGAGTTAAAACCGGGCCTGTGGCACAGGCTAACGAAAGGGTGAGCGAAGGGTGCAAAAGATTGCAGTTTTGACCAGCGGCGGGGATGCCCCCGGGATGAATGCAGCGATCAGGGCGGTAGTCCGCACCGGCCTCTATCACGGATTAGAAGTGTTCGGGGTGGAGCGGGGCTTCAGCGGCCTCGTCAACGGTAGCAAAATGAAGCCTTTTAACCTAGGATCGGTGGCGGGGATCATTCACCGCGGCGGCACAATCCTACACACGGCGCGCTCACCCGAGTTTTGCGAGCAGGCCGCCCAGGAAAAAGCAGCCCGCCGCCTCCTGGATGCGGGGATCACGGGATTGGTGGTAATCGGAGGCGGCGGCTCCTTCTATGGAGCGCAGGCGCTCCAGGATCAGGGGATAAAAGTTGTCGGCGTCCCCGCCACCATCGATCACGATATCCCGGGCACCGACAGCTCTATCGGTTTCGACACGGCAGTGAATACAATTCTCGACGCCATCACCCGCCTACGCGATACCGCCACCTCCCACGAGCGTATCTTCATCGTAGAGGTGATGGGCCGCGAGAGCGGCTTTATCGCCCTGGCCGCAGGGATAGCCGGCGGTGCTGAAGCGATCATCGTCCCCGAGGTGGAAGCAGACCTAGAGAAGATCTGCCGCCGCCTCCTGGAGGGGATCGCCCGCAAAAAGACGCACAGCCTGATCCTGGTCGCCGAGGGGGCGGCCAGCGCCTACGATGTGGGGGAAACAGTACATCAGCTGACCGATCTGGAAACAAAAGTGACAGTGCTGGGCCATGTGCAGCGGGGCGGCGCCCCTTCCGCCGTCGATCGGCTCCTTGGCAGCCGTATGGGCGCTGCGGCGGTGGAGCTGCTGCGCCGTGACTCCAGCGGGCTGATGACGGCGCTCCGCGACGGCGGGATAGTGGCGGTGCCGCTGGCAAAAAGTTTCATCAGCGGAAGGGTTTTCCCCAAAGATCTCTATGAATTGTCTCAGATACTGGCACGTTAATTCGGGGAGAGCCGCCACATGAGCGGAAGGAGGAATGCTTTTGAGACGTACAAAAATAGTTTGCACTATTGGGCCCGCTTCGGAATCGCCAGAAGCGGTGGCCGCATTGATCGAAGCAGGGATGGATGTGGCGCGCTTGAACCTCTCTCACGGCGAGAGTGAGGAGCACTGGCGACGCCTGCAGACAATCAGTGAGGTCTGCCGCCAGTTGAATAAAGTGGTCGCCATCCTGGTGGACACGCGAGGGCCGGAGGTGCGGATCGGTCAGCTCGGGGATGAGGGATATCTCCTGGAGAAGGGCTCCGATCTGATTTTGACCACCGCAGCAATGAAGGGCAGCCAAAAGAAGGTGCCGGTCAATTACCCCGGGCTGCCACAAGATCTGGCTCCGGGAAGGCGTATTCTCATCGATGACGGGCTGATCACGCTGCAGGTGGAAGCAATTGAGGGAGAGGAGATCTGCTGCCGGGTTCTCCAAGGCGGTCCCCTGAAAAGCAACAAGGGACTGAACCTGCCGGGAAGCGGCATCGGGCTGCCCACCCTCGGGGAGGCCGATCGCGCCGACCTGAAAAAAGCCCTATCGCTGGGCATACATTATATTGCGGTCTCCTTCACCCGCAACCGCAATGATATCCTGGAGCTGCGCCGGTTTCTGGAAGAAGAGCGCGGCGAAGCGAAGATCATCGCCAAGATCGAGGACGACAGCGGCCTCGCCAATTTTAAGCAGATCCTGAAGATAGCCGACGGAATTATGGTTGCGCGGGGCGATCTGGGGGTGGAGATCCCCGAAGAAGAGGTGCCGCTGCTGCAAAAAAGGATCATCCGCCAGTGCAATCATGCCGGCAAGCCGGTGATTACCGCTACCCAGATGCTGGAAAGCATGATCGACCATCCCCGTCCCACCAGGGCCGAGGCCAGCGATGTGGCCAACGCTATCTTCGACGGCACAGATGCGGTGATGCTTTCGGGAGAGACGGCGGTGGGCGGCTACCCCGTGGAGACGGTGCAGACGATGGCCCGGATCGCCCGGCGAACGGAGGAAGCGCTTAATTTCGAGAATATGCTGGCCGATGCCGAGAAACATGTCGAAAAAAATGTAACCGATGCGATCAGCTACGCCACCTGCCATACGGCACAAGAGCTGGGCGCCGCGGCAATCATCACGCCCACAGAGTCAGGGCAGACGGCGCGAATGGTCTCAAAATACCGGCCGCGTGCACCGATCATCGCCGTTACACCGGGTTATGCTGTCGCCGCCCAGCTTAAACTGATCTGGGGGGTGCTCCCCGTGCTCTGCCCACCGGCGGGCTCCACCGATGAGATGTTCCACAACGCTACCCACACGGCCCAGCAGGCAGGGCTGATCCGCGATGGTGAGCTGGTTGTCTTTACCGCCGGTGTACCGGTGGGCGTCTCCGGGACGACGAACCTTCTACGGGTGGAGACGGTGGGCGAGATCATCGTTCAGGGAACCGGCATCGGGAAAGGCGCAATCTTCGGCAGGGCTGCGGTGATCACAAAGGCTTCCGAGCTGGCCGCTGTGCAGGAGGGCGAGATCATCGTTACAAGGGCCACAGATAGCTCCTACCTGCCGGCCCTGGAAAAAGCAGCGGCTGTGGTGACCGAAGAAGGAGGACTCACCTCGCACGGTGCGATCATGGCCCTACACCTGGACAAACCGGCTATCGTCGGGGCGGGCAAAGCCACTCGGCTCATCTCTTCCGGCGATCCGATCACTGTGGACAGCGTCAGGGGCTTGGTCTACCGGGGTGAGGCGGCGATCTTCTAGGCATCGCCCCGGCCCCGCCGGGACCGCGGTTTTTTAATTGGGGGATGATCCGCTGTGCTGAAAAATATAACCCGGGTGAGAGTGCGCTACAAAGATACCGACGCCATGGGGATCGCCTACTACGCCAACTACCTGATCTGGTTCGAGGTGGGTCGGACAGAGTGGATGCGCGCCCTAGGGCCGTCCTACAGCGAACTGGAGCAGAGCGGACTTTTTTTACCGGTGATCAAGGTTTCCTGCCAGTACAAGGCACCGGCCCGCTACGATGACGAGCTTACCGTGATCACCTGGATCGAGAGCCTGCGCGGGGTCCGGGTAGCCTTCAATTATGAGATCCACCGCGATGAGCAGCTCATCGCCCGGGGTAACACGGAGCATGCCTTTGTCAACGAAAAGGGCCGGCCGATAGTTCTGCGCAAGAAAAACCCTTTTCTGTGGAAGAAGCTGCTCCAGGCCTTGGAAGACAGCCCCGCAGATAAATAGAAACCCCTGCTAATGGCTCAGGTCCAAGTGATGGACAACCAGCCCTGAGGGCAGCTTGGGGTAAAAACAGGTGGATTTCTGGGGCATATTTTCACCCTTTAGCGCCCGTGCTGTCACCGCCTCCACGGGGGTGGGGTTAAGCAAAAAGGCGGCCTGTGCCTCTCCGGCGGCCACCGCTTCAGCAGCCTCTTCAGCGCTGGTAGTAAAATCGAGATATCTCTCCGTAGCGGTATCGTCAAAAAGAGGATCAAGGAGCAAGCGCTTCAACAGGGAGACATCGAGCTCGTTTGGGATTCCCCTTTCCGCTGCTGTAAGTAAAAATTCGCCCCCGGCAAGAAGCAGCCCCATCGCCGGTGAAGGCGCGGCGGCGAGTCCAGAAAGAAGATCCTTCTGCGAACGGCACCGCTTCACCTGAAAGTTCTCTTTTACCTTTTCCTTCAACAATTCCAGCTGCCCCTCTGACAGATCCCTCAGCAGACGGTGAAAGGGCAGCACCAGCAGACCAGGATCCTCCAAGGGCACGAGGACGGCGAGAACATAACCGCTCCCCGGGCCGCTCTCCGGGCCGGATTCCTGCGAGTAGCGCAGCGCCGTGTCGTAGCGATGATGCCCGTCAGCGATAAAGATCTTCAGCGGCGCAATCAACCGGCTCAACGCCTCCTGTGCCGCCGCCCCGGCCACCTGCCAGAGCGCATGTATCTCGCCGCCCTGGTCGGTAAAATTGTAAAGGGGCGTTTTTTGCACCAGCGGCTCACAGATCTCGGCAAAGCGCCGCGCCGGATCGGAAAAAAGGCCGAAGATAGGGCTAAAGTTGGCCCGGCAGAGACGCAGCAAGGCAAAACGATCGGCTTTGGGGGAGGCGAGAGTATCCTCGTGGGGCAGGATCACTTTTTTGGAGTAAGGTTCCAGCTTAAGAGCGGCGATAAGCCCGCTGCGGTGGTAAACGTCGCCCTGGTAAGTAAAGCTCTGGCGGTAAAGATAAAAAGAAGGGCGCTCCTCGCGAAGCAGCGCATTCTCAGATAGCCATTGCTGGAAAAAACCGGCGGCCCGGGTATAACGATCCTCTCCCGACCCCTTGCCGGGGCCGGTCTTGCCGTACTCCA
>DUVX01000166.1 GCA_012840855.1 Bacillota bacterium
ACGTACTATTTTGAAGGAGCGAGCAATACCTGTTGCCAAAGATCACTGTAGAAGCACCGCTTCATGAAAAAGAGGAGAAACTGGAGCAGCTGATCAAGAGCTATGAGAAAGCCCTGATCGCTTTTTCCGGCGGTGTGGACAGCGCTTTTTTACTCCACCGGTCTGTAGCGCTGCTGGGGAAGGAAAATATACTTGCCGTCACTGCCGCCTCGCCGATCCGTCCCGTGGCGGAAACTGAAGCCGCCTGTGCACTGGCCGTGAAGTTGGGGGTCCCCCACCGCCTCATCGAGACCGCCGAGCTCTCCCTGGAGAACTTTTTGAAAAACCCGTCGGACCGCTGCTTTCACTGTAAAGAGGAGCTTTGCCGGCAGCTGAAAGCGCTTGCTGTCGAAAAGTCTTTTGAAGTCATCATTGACGGCGCCAATCACGACGACCTCTCCGACTACCGCCCCGGCGCAGCTGCGGTGCGCGCCGCCGGTGTCCGCAGCCCGCTGCAGGAGGCCGCCCTGACCAAGGCGGAGATTCGCGCTCTCTCCCGCCGTTATCGTCTGCCCACCTGGAACATGCCCGCCGAATCCTGCCTGGCGACGCGCTTTCCCTACGGCGAGAGGCTGGAAATTGAGAAGATCGGTCGCGTTGAGCAGGGGGAGTCCTTTCTCCGCTCGCTGGGGCTAAAGCGCGAGATCAGGCTGCGCAGCTGGGGCGACAGCGCCCGCATCGAGGTGGACCCCGGGGAGATGGTCATGCTCCTGGAGAGGCGGCGGGAGGTTCTTTCCCGCCTGCAGGAGCTAGGCTTTCAACAGGTCTCCCTCGACCTCGGGGGCTATACTCCTGCGGGTGGAACCGGGGCTCCTCCGCTGCCGTAATACCCCGGCACGCTGGCACCGGGTAAACCCACTCGGCAGAACTACTTCTTCTGAAGATCTTCGAGCAGCTCTCCACCGACCCCCACCTCTCCGGAATCGGTTTCCCGCAGGTAGACTACAAAAGCCGATTTTTGAATGCCCGTGGCTTCGCTGGCGGCTTCCGTAAAGTTGCGGATAAGCTCGCTCTTCTTTGCTTTCGGCAAAGGGGGACCGTAAAAGAATATCGTCGGCATCTTCACACCCCCTTTACAAAAGTATACCCTCTATCGGGCCCTTCCGAAAAGCACAAAAGATAACTTTTAATTCAGGTAATAGCTTCGCTCGATCTGCTCGCCCCGGCTGTCGAATTCGACGAGAACGCGCAGCTGCTTAACACTTTCATCGGATTTGGCGAGCGCCGCCCCCATCACTATTCTGGAGATCCCGGCGTAATCGATGTCCGGAAAAAGAAACCGGGCCAGTTTTTCAGGCTCGGAAACGATAAAGTAGACAGTCTCACAGGAGCCCTGCTCCAGGGTAACCTCTTCCCCGCTCACCGCTTCTGAAAAAGAATCTTTCCTGGCCTGGAGAAGCTCCAGGGGGGTTACTAGGAAACCAGGTAAACCCTCCAGCTTTAGGGCATCAGGGTCGAGCCACTCCGCCGAATTTTCCCGCCGCAGCCGCAGTTTTCCTTTCTGCAAGGCTACCTCCAGATCAAAATCTGGAAGCACCCCTTTCAGATCGGTACCGCTTTCCACCCGTCCCCGAAAGGACAGTTCGTAATGAGGTGCCTTTTCAATAATGACAAGGCTGTAATTGCGCTCCTGCTCCAGTTGAGCGAGCGCCCTTTCCAACATCCTGGCCCTGCGGGCCCGGGTGCTTTCCGTAACAAAGATAAAGAAGCAGCACGCCAGGGCCAGCAGGGCTACACCAACCATCGCAATCAGAGTCTGCTGTTTGGCCCGGGTTGTCCCACGCATTTCGGAACGCCTCCCTCCATGAAAATCCCATCTAGAGATTATGCATGAAGGGGGCTATCTATGAATATTTAACGCTGACCTTTGATCACTGCTACCGGCAGGAGCCGGGCCATACGGCGGGTAAAGCCGATTTCGGTAAAGGTGTCGATCACTGCTTCGATATCCTTGTAGGCCTGCGGAGCTTCATCGAGATAGGCCCGGTAATCGCGGCCTGGGACCATGACCTCGCCGAGCGACTTACGCAGCGCTTCCACTTCAATTTCACGCCGTGCTGCCCTTCGCGAGAGGACCCGCCCGGCGCCGTGATTGACCGAATAGAAGGTCTGCTCCACCGCCGGCTCGCCGACGATGACATATGAAGCAGTGCCCATGCTCCCCGGCACCAGGACCGGATGTCCCAGATCGCGATAACGAGGCGGATTAGCGGGATGCCCCGCCGGCAGCGCCCGCGTGGCGCCTTTGCGGTGGATAAGCAGCCGCTTGCCTCCCACCTCTTCAAACTTGGCGATATTATGGGCCACATCGTAGACCAGGCCCAGGTCGTAATCACGGTCATTGCCGCCGAGCACCTCGCTGAAAGCCTGCCGGACATCATGGGTGATCCATTGGCGATTACAGAAGGCGAAGTTGACCGCGCAGGCCATCGCGGCGAGATAGCGCCGCCCCTCAGAAGATCTGATCGGTACCGCCGCCAGCCCTTTGGTCGGTATCTCCAGCTTCATCCGTGCTGCCGCCTCCAGCATCAGGTCGGTGTAGTCGTTGCAGATCTGATGGCCAAAACCGCGGCTGCCGGTATGGATTAGCACCGTCAGCTGCCCTTCGGCCAGCCCCAGCTTCTCTTTTGCATCGGCGCCGAAGGTTCGGTCGACCCGGCCCAACTCCACAAAATGATTGCCGCCGCCGATGGTGGACAGCTGGGCTGAGCGTTTCATCGCCCGATCGCTCACCGCAATGGGATCGGCACCCTCTAGCACCCCTCCCTCCTCGATAGAGGTAAGATCTTCGGGACGGCCGTAACCGCCTTCGATCATGAAGGGGACCCCCTCAACAAGGTAACGTTGAAGATGCTTCTTTACCAGAGAACTCTGGCGGCTCATTTTCCCCACCCCCGGAGGAACACGCTTCACAATGGCGTCGATGAGGCGGCGCAAGGTGGGTTTGTCCAGGGAATCCGCCTCGATATTGGTGCGCAAAAGCCGCACACCGCAATTTATATCCATGCCTACCGCTCCGGCAGAGACGACCCCTTCAGCGGCGTCGACCGCCATGACCCCGCCGATGGGCAGCCCGAAACCGAGATGAATATCGGGCATCCCCACCACCGGATCCTGCACGCCCGGCAGGGCAGCGGCATCGCAGAGCTGCTCGATCGCTTTCTCATCATCAAAAGAGCGTTTAAGCGCATCGTTCAGGTAAAGCACCGCGTCAACGCGCATATTGCCGCGGCGCCGGACCCGGTAGCGATTAGCACCGTCCCGCTCCAACAGAGTCATTTAACCACTCCTTATATAGTTTTCTATTCGGAACAATATCCGTGGCAGGCTTTCTTATTTTTGACTGCTAGTCTCACCGGCGGGAGACTCGGGCGATCAATTTTTCCAGATCGGGGATCATCGCCTCGTTGGTGAGATTGAAGTGTATTGGTGTTACCGAAATATAGCCCTCTCCCACAGCTCGCACGTCGCTATTTGCCTCCTCTTCCTCTTCGACCAGTTCGCCGGCCAACCAGTAATAGGTCAGCCCCCGCGGATCGGTGCGCCGATCAAAACTGTTGCGGTAGCGGCGGGTGCCGAGCCTGGTTGCCCGGGCTCCCCTGATCGAATTACCGCCCGGTGGAACATTTATATTGAGCAGTGTTCCCCCGGGGAGGCCTGCGTCCATGAGCGGGGGGATCAGATCGCGGATAAATTCAGCGGCGCGGATAAAGTCGCTGCTCTCCTTTCCCCCGGTTAAAGATATCGCCACCGCCGGCAGCCCCAGGATCACTCCTTCCACCGCAGCGGAGACGGTCCCCGAATAGAGCACATCGGTGCCCAGGTTGCTGCCGCGGTTGATCCCCGAGATGACCAGGTCGGGCTTCTCTTCCAGCAGCGCCTCCACCGCCAGCTTGACGCAATCGGAGGGGGTCCCGTTCACTGACCAGCCCTTCAGGGCGGGGTTATGCAAAAAGTTGACTTGCTCCACCCGCAGCGGCCGGTGCATCGTGATTGCGTGGCCCACAGCGCTGCGCTCATGATCAGGTGCGACAATCATGATACGGTAACGGCCGTCTTCGAAGAGGACCCTGCTGAGCAGCTGGATCCCCTCGGCATGGATGCCATCATCATTGGTTACAAGAATCTTTATGGCCATGGTTCATCCTCTTCACAGATCGCTGCCCGTAAGTTTTTTTGCCCTACGACGGCATTCGCTTAAGATTTTCTCCTCGTCCAGGGCAACAAGGCGACCCCCATCCACCGCGATCTCGCCGTCGACGATGACAAAGCTGATATCAGCCGTCGCTGCCGCGTAGACCACGTAAGCCGCCGCATCGAAAAGCGGCGTCGCCTGCGGTGTGCGGAGATTGAAGGCGATCAGATCGGCCTTGTAGCCCTCCCTGAGCATGCCCACGCCGTCCAGGCCGAGCAGGGCCGCGCCCTCTACGGTGGCCAGCTGCAGCGCCCTCTTCGCCGGAACCACGGTCGGTTTACCGGTGCTCCCCTTGGCCAGCAGCGCCGCCAGGCGGATCTCTTCAAGCAGGTCGAGGTTGTTGTTGCTTGCTGCGCCGTCGGTGCCGAGCCCCACCGGCACCCCAGCTTCGAGCAGTTGCGCTAGGGGCGCGATGCCGCTGCCCAGCTTCAGGTTGCTGCCGGGGTTGTGGGAGACCCCCACCCCATGCTCCGCCAGGATAGCGATATCCCCCTCGCTTAAATGGACACAGTGGGCGGCGATGACGTTCTGCTCGAAGAGGCCCAGCCTTTGCAGGTGCTCCACGGGCGTGCAGCCGTACTCTGCACGGCATTCTTCCACCTCACGGGCGGTTTCGGCAAGATGGATCTGCAGCGCACTCTCTGTTTTTACCGCCTCTTCTATTACCCGGCGCAGGTAATCGGGCGGACAGGTGTAGGGAGCGTGCGGCCCAAAGGTGACGCTGATGCGCCCATCCGCAGCGCCATGCCAGTCTTTTTGGAAAGCGACAGCCTCCCGGAGAGCCTGTTCATCGCTGTCGGTGATGCCAGCCAGCCCCCTTGAAAGCACGGCTCGAATCTTCCCTTCCACCGCCGCTTCGGCGGCCCTCTCCATAAAGAAATACATATCGGTAAAGGTTGTGGTGCCGCCTTGGAGCATCTCGCAGATGGCCAGCAGCGTCCCCCAGTAGATATCATCCCCGGAAAGGTTTGCTTCTACGGGCCAGATTTTTTCTTCAAGCCACTGCTGCAGGGGCAAATCATCGGCATAGCCCCGTAAAAGCACCATGGCTGCATGGCCGTGGGTGTTGATCAGCCCGGGCATAAGCAGCAGGCCGCTGCCATCGATGATCCGATCGCCCTGCTCTCCCTCGATAGACCCGCTTTTTTCGCTGATTGATGCAATGCGATCTTTTTCAACGAGCAGATCGCCAACAAAACAGTCCTGCCGTTCCGGATCCATGGTCATGATCCTTGCTCCGGTAAAAAGAATTCTAGACATCCTGACCCTCCCCTTTTGCCATAAGTCTCTCCAGGCCCGCCCGGTCGGGCCGCCGGAGGACGCCTCGCTCGGTAATCAGTGCATCGATGAGCGCCGCCGGCGTAATATCGAAGGCCGGGTTGAATGCATCGATCCCCGCCGGGGCTACGGCCTGCCCCGCAAAGGTAGTTATTTCATCGGGATCGCGTTCTTCGATAACGATTTCATTTCCGCTCTCCACTGCAAGATCGATGGTGGAGCAGGGCGCCGCTATATAAAAGGGGATCCCATGCCGCTCCGCCAGCACCGCCAGGGTGTAGGTGCCGACCTTGTTGGCGGTATCCCCGTTGGCGGCAATCCGATCAGCGCCGACGATAACGAGGCTGACCCTGCCGGTAGAGATAAGGTGCCCGGCGCTACTGTCAACGATGAGCGTGGCTGGAATCCCTTCCTGCAGCAGCTCCAGCGCGGTGAGGCGGGCGCCCTGCAGCAGAGGCCTGGTCTCATCAACGTAGACGTGCACCCTTTTACCCCCCTCCGCGGCGGCGCGGATTACCCCCAGGGCGGTACCGTAACCGGCGGTGGCCAGAGCGCCGGCATTGCAGTGGGTCAGGATTGCGGCGCTCTCGGGGATAAGTGCGGCCCCGTAAGCACCGAGGCGGCGATTGGCGTTCACATCTTCATCGTGGATCGTCCGGGCTTCTTTCAGAAGGATATCGGTGAGCGCTTCACCGCTTTTTGCCCCGGCATTTTCTAGGCAGCGCTCCATTCGGCTGACAGCCCAATCCAGATTCACTGCCGTGGGCCGGGTGCTCCGCAGCTCCGTAGCCGCCGTCTTTACAGCAGTGACAGCGTTCTCTTTTGCCTCCCGCGCCGCCAGCACCATCCCATAGGCGGCGCTAACTCCGATGGCGGGCGCTCCCCGCACTGCCATCTCCCGGATCGAGGCAACTACGGCGTCGGCGGTGCAGCAACGGATATAATCTATCTTCCCTGGCAGCAGGCGCTGATCGAGCAGGTACAGGGCGTCCTTTTCCCAGTAGAGGCTTCTCAAAGGTTCAGGGTTTTTCATCGGTGATATCCTCCAGCTTCAGGGCGCCGGGGGAGCATTTGCAGGTTCTTTTGGCGGCGATACCCCCGGCGGCCTCCAGGAGCAGACGGTCTAGCGCGCCCTTTCGGCGCGCCATCTCATCAAGAACCTCTTGGTGACTCAAAGGAGCGGCAGAGATGCCGGCGGCGTAGTTGGAGACTAAGGTGATGGTGGCGTAGCAGAGCCCCGCCTCCCTGGCAAGGACCACCTCGGGCACATTGGTCATCCCCACCAGATCGCCGCCCCAGCGGGCGAACATCGCGATCTCTGCCGGCGTTTCAAAACGGGGGCCTTCAGTACAGACGTAGCAGCCTCCGTCGACAATATCTTCGCCTAAAGTTTCGCCGGCGCGTAATAAAGCTCCACGCAGCGCCGGGCAGTAGGGCTCGGTCATATCGATATGGACTACGCCGGCCCCACCTCCCTCAAAAAAGGTGGAGGGGCGGCCCCTAGTAAAATCAATAAATTGATCGATCACCACTAGGTCTCCCGGAGCCATCTCCTGACGCAGCGAGCCCACCGCTGCGGTAGCGAGCACCGCATCGATGCCCAGAATCTTGAGGGCGGCGATATTGGCCCGGTAATTGACCAGGTGTGGCGGAAGGCCGTGTCCGGCCCCGTGCCGCGCCAAAAAATAGATCTCCTGCTCCCGGTGGCGCCCTCGGTAGAGCAGGGCCCGGCCAAACCGGGTTTCCACGATCACTTTTTCAGGTTTTTCCAGGTGGGGGTTTTCATAGAGCCCAGTACCCCCAATTATCGCTACTTTTACCGGCACTATAACAGCCCCTTTCCGCTGGCAAGATCCCCAAAAATTAGTCCTGCTCCCTTTACTATTTTCGCGGAAGGGGCACCAAAATCCTGCCCTACCGGAACGGGGTAGTTTCCAGTTTACTGCTTTTGCTTCATCAATTGACGCGTGGTGTGAAAGTAGCACTGGGCACGGTTGTCCTGACCCATCAAACGGTGGACGCAGCCCAGCTCAAAGGCGATGAGCGGCTCACCGGGATTAATCCGGAAAGATTTCTGAAGCGATCTGGCGGCCTCGCGATGCTGCCCGAGGTAGCTCTGTGCGCGGCCCAGGTAGAGCTCGATCTCCCAATCCTCACCCGACAAAGCGGCTGCTTTTTGGAAAGCTTCTATTGCCTCGCTATAGCGGCGCAGATTGTAGCGCGTCGCCCCAAGGTTGAACCAGGCCTCCGCCAGAGTGGGATCTTCATCAGTAGCCCGTTTAAAATAGTGCTCCGCCTGGTGATAATCTTCCTTATGGGTGAGGATGATGCCAAGTGTGTTCAGGGCCAGGGCCCGGATGATCTGGTTTCGATCCAGCGCCAAGACCAGCTTAAGCTCCCGAAAAGCCTCTTCCACTTTGCCCAGCTGCGCGCTGGAGAGGCCCAGGCAGACATGGCCGGCGATGAGGTCGGGATCATCCTCGACGACCTTTTTGAACTC
>DUVX01000167.1 GCA_012840855.1 Bacillota bacterium
CGCTATAGCGGCGATGAGTTTGCCATTATAGTGGAAGATGATGATCGGGACAGGGCGCTGACCCTGGCGGAGACATTGCGGCAGAGCATAAAAAACGTTTCTGTCCCCTCGCGAAACAGTTATTACGAGTATGACCCCTCTGTTTCCCTGGGGCTGGCTTTCTACCCTGTGGATGCCGCTACCGGGGAAGAGTTGCTTGCCAAGGCGGGGCAGGCGCTCTACAAAGCGAAGGAGATAAGCGGCAACAAGGTTGAGGCATACCACTCCGTTCTGGAATGCCTCAGAGCCAGGCTGGACGGTTACGAAATAGAAGCCTTCAACAAGCTCGATGCATTTCTGGCAATAATCAATGCCAAGGACCGTTATACGTACGGTCACTCCGAACGGGTGCTCATATACGCCAGCATTATCGCTTCCTTGATCGGGATGCCCCTACAGGCGAAAAAAAACTTGCAATACGGTGCCTACCTTCACGACATCGGTAAGCTGGAGATCGATCGGGCGATCTTGAATAAGCCGGGGAAGTTGGATGAAAATGAATGGGCAGTGATGAAAAAACATCCTATCTGGGGTGCCGATATAGCCAGGCAGATCCGTTCCCTCACCCCTGCTGTCCCCGCCATTCTCTTTCACCATGAACGTTATGATGGTAGCGGTTATCCCTTTAAATTGGTCCGGAAGGATATTCCCCTGGAGGGCAGGATTATGGCGCTGGCGGACTCCTTTGATGCCATGACCGTAGAGCGGCCCTACAGAAAAGCGCAGCCCCATCGGGAAGCAATCCGCGAGATCACCAGAAATCGGAAGACCCAGTTTGACCCTGATCTGGCCGATGTTTTCGCCGATTTCTTGTTGCAATACCAGAGCGTCGATGAACTGCTTACCCCTGAAATGAGAACAGAATACCTGCTCTAGCGGTACCGCCCGCTTTTTTTGCATGATCGGTGGTCTCTAAAAGAGGAAAGAGGAGAAGCGATCGCGAAATCGAAGCATGGCTCCGGCACAGGAGGATGCCGATCGGGATATAAGCTTTCTTACCGTTAGATATCTGGGAGGGTTGTTAAGATGAAAGAAGTTGTGGTAGTAAGCGCTGCGAGGACAGCGGTGGGAACCTTTGGCGGTTCCCTGCGGGAAGTTCCGGCTGTCGATCTTGGCAGTATCGTCATTCAGGCGGCCCTGGAAAGGGCCGGCATTGCGCCTGAAGATCCGGATGAGGTGCTGATGGGCTGTGTTCTCCAGGGTGGACTGGGGCAGAGCGTCGCCCGGCAGGCGGCGATCAAGGCCGGTATTCCCGCCAGCGTTCCAGCGACGACGGTAAACAAAGTTTGCGGTTCCGGAATGAAAACTATCACCATGGCCGCTACAGCCATCCGTGCGGGAGAGGCCGATATCATCGTAGCCGGCGGTACCGAAAATATGAGTGCCACTGCCTACGCCCTGCTGGGAGCGCGCTGGGGGTTGCGCATGGGCGATACCGGAGCTGTCGACATGATGATCCGGGACGGCCTCTGGTGTGCTTTTGGGAATTATCACATGGGGATCACCGCTGAAAATATTGCCGAAAAATATGATATTTCCCGGGAAATGCAGGATAAATTTGCCTTGGAGAGCCAGCAGAAAGCCCGCGCTGCTATCGAAAGCGGTCGATTCAGGGATGAGATTGTCCCTGTGGCTGTGCCCCAGCGGAGAGGGGATCCGAAGATATTTGAAGTGGATGAACACCCGCGGGACACCTCCTTAGAGCTCCTTGCCAAATTGCGGCCTGCTTTCAAGAAAGACGGCACTGTTACCGCCGGCAATGCTTCGGGGATCAATGACAGCGCTGCTGCTGTGGTTGTCATGAGCCTGGAGAAGGCCAGGGAAAGGGGACTGGAGCCGCTTGCTTTTATCCGTAGCTATGCATCCGCTGGGGTTGATCCGGCGTACATGGGTACGGGCCCGGTGCCGGCGACAAGGAAAGCGATGGAAAAGGCTGGTTGGCATGTGGACGATCTCGATCTTGTTGAAGCCAATGAGGCTTTCGCCACACAGGCCCTTTACGTGTTAAAGGAGATCGCCTTCGACCCGTCAATTGTTAATGTTAACGGAGGTGCTATTGCTTTAGGCCATCCCATCGGTGCCAGCGGCGCTCGGATATTTGTAACCCTGCTCTACGAAATGAAAAGGCGGGGGGTAAAACGCGGTCTGGCCACCCTCTGCATCGGCGGAGGCCAGGGTATCGCCTGTACCGTGGAGATGCCCTAGCTCTATGGCATCTTTCTTCAGCTGAGAGGCGATGGTAGTGAGCTGCCGGCGGCAAAATTTTGGGGGCGGGCTTCGCGCTCGCCCCTTTGGAAAAGGGAGGAAAAGCCCGGGCATGAGCTGTTGCCGACGAATGCCCGGCGGTTGCTCTCCAGGTTCTCCTCTGCTATAATACCGGTGATGGGGGCGTGTAGCTCAGTTGGGAGAGTGCCTGGTTCGCATCCAGGAGGTCAGGGGTTCGAGTCCCCTCACGTCCACCAGAAGGGCATAGTTTTCCGGTCAGGGAAGCTATGCCCTTGTTTGTACAAAATAGCGAAATCGATTTGCGATTGGCTGATGATAGCTGCCCGCGTTGCCTGTAGTTGCAACGAATTTTCGATTATTTTAAAGGTTTAGTTTAGGCTTACCGCGAATATAAATTTTTAGTAGTTTGTCGTTCCGGGGAATCCGGGACAGCGCTGGATTTGGGCAGCTACGGTAAGATGATATTTGGGCAATATTAAGTAAGGGAAGGTGCTCTTCTGCTTATGATTACCGCTGTACTGGTAGGGGCTGGAAACAGGGGCAAGGACGCCTACGGTGCCTGGGCCCTTGCACACCGAGATCAGTTGAAATTTGTCGCCGTTGCCGAGCCTTCAGCGGAGCGGCGAAACCTTTTTGCCGGAGCGCAGGATATTTTACCAGAGCGCAGCTTTGCAAACTGGGATGAACTTTTTGCCGTGGGCAAACTGGCCGATCTTTGCGTCATCGCTACCCAGGACCGGCAGCATACCGAACCCACACTGGCGGCGCTGGATCTGGGCTATCATGTCCTGCTGGAAAAGCCGATGGCGGTAACCGAGCAGGATTGCCGCCTCCTGGTCGCTGCCTCAGAAAGGGCCGGCCGGCAGCTGCGTGTCGCTCATGTGCTCCGCTACACCCGCTTTTTCAGCACCATCAAGGCGGCCCTGGCGGGGGGGGCCGTCGGTAGGATTGTCAATATCAACCATAGCGAGAATGTCAGCTATTGGCATTTTGCCCACTCCTACGTGCGCGGCAACTGGCGGCGGACCGACGAGGCCAGCCCCGTTGTCCTGGCCAAGACCTGTCACGATCTCGATCTCCTGTACTGGTTCATCGGCGCACCGGCGCTCAAGGTGAGCTCCTTCGGCGGGCTCTCGTTCTACCGGGAAGAAAATGCCCCGCCGGGCGCCACCGCTCGCTGTCTCGACGGATGCCCGCATCTGGACGACTGCCAGTGGGCGGCGCCGCGGATCTATCTGCGGGCGGTGCCGCTGCTGCAGACGGGCTTGCGCTCGCGCTATCTGCACAACCGCCTCCTCGCCGGGGCGGCACTGCGTCAGCCCTGGCTGTTCAGGGGGTTGAGCAGGTTGAGCCCTTCTTTGAAAACCCTGGTAAACTGGGATCAGTGGCCGGTATCCACGATCACCGATGCGCCCGCTGACAGGGAGGCGAAGATGCGGGCGCTACGGGAAGGCCCTTACGGGCGCTGCGTTTTTTTCTGCGATAACGATGTGAACGATCATCAGGTGGTGGGTATCGAGTTTGCCAATGGGGTCACTGCCACGTTGACGCTGCACGGCTTTGCTTCCTCGGAGGGCCGCTGGATCCGTGTCGAGGGGACAGCGGGCACCCTGTTCGGCAAGCTCACCACCGAACACCAGGAGATCGTCCTTTACGACCATCGGCGAGTGCAAAAAAAGATACTGCTCGATCTTGACCTGGACCTGCGCGGCCATGCTGGCGGTGATGAAGGGCTGATGAAGTCGCTGCTGGCCTCCTTTGACGGGGATCCTTCCGTCCCCGATGATCTGGAGACGCTCACCTCCGCCCGCGCCTCCCTGGAAAGCCATCTTCTGGCTTTCGCGGCCGATAGGGCCCAGCATGAAAACCGAGTCGTCGATATGGATGAGCTGCGCCGGGAAGGTGAAGGGAGCTAAAGGTTTGCCCGGCTTCCGGCTACAGCGGCCCCGTTTTTGCTTTACTTTCATTTCTTTTCGTTTATAATATAGAGGAGAGGGTGCCTGCAAGAATTGCTAACGAGGGGACGTAGCTCAGGGGGAGAGCGCTTGACTCACATTCAAGAGGTCGGAGGTTCGAAACCTCTCGTCCCCACCACCCGGCTCAAGGTTTTCAAGCGGTGATCGCTTGGAAACCTTGATTTTTTAAACCACCATTTCCGTAGCAGCTGGTACATGATGTCCTTAAGCAGGCCTTCGCGCAGCGTTGACAGAACTATAGTATTAAATGCCGAAATTAGAAGAAAGGGTGACATACTTGAAGCAATCTATCGATGAGCTTTCTGTGAACACTATCCGATTTCTCGCCGTAGATGCTATCGAGAAGGCAAAATCCGGTCATCCGGGTCTGCCCATGGGGGGGGCGGCGATGGCCTATACCCTTTGGTCGCGTTATTTGAAACACGATCCGGGCACTCCTGACTGGCCCGATCGCGATCGTTTTATTCTTTCCGCCGGGCACGGGTCGATGTTGCTCTATGCGCTGCTGCATCTTTCCGGCTACGACCTCCCCCTTGAGGAGATCAAGAAGTTCAGGCAGTGGGGCAGCCGGACACCGGGGCATCCGGAATATGGACTGACCCCCGGAGTTGAAGTGACTACCGGGCCGCTGGGGCAGGGATTTGCTGCTGCTGTAGGGATGGCTCTTGCTGAGAGACGGCTTGCTGCCGAATTCAATCGCCCCGATTTTCCCGTCGTCGACCATTATACATATATCTACGCTGGCGACGGCTGTCTGATGGAAGGGATTACTGCCGAAGCAGCCTCGCTGGCCGGTCATCTCCGTTTGAACAAGCTGATCTGCCTTTACGACGACAACAGGATTACCATCGACGGCGCTACCGCGATCACTTTCACTGAAGATGTGGGGAAACGCTTTGAAGCCTACGGCTGGCAGGTGCTGCGGGTTGAAGAGGGTAACAGTGTTGAGGCGGTGGCTGCGGCCCTTGAAGAGGCTCGCGCCGGCGATCGCCCTACCCTCGTCGCGGTCCGGACAGAGATCGGCTACGGCTCGCCGCACAAACAGGGCAGGGCAGAATCGCACGGCGCCCCTCTGGGTGAGGATGAGGTTCGCCTGACCAAAAAAAATCTGGGCTGGCCCCTGGAGCCGGCTTTTCATCTACCCGCTGAGGTGAAATCGCATTTCAAAAACATCCGGGAGTCTCTTGCCGGGCAAAAAGCTGCATGGGACCGGCTCATGGGCGACTACCGCAGCGAATATCCCAAACTGGCTTCCCGCTGGGATGACTGGCACTCCCGCGAGCTTCCCAAAACGCTGCTCGAAGATCCCGCTCTCTGGGAATTTGACGGACCGTCCGCTACGCGGGCTGCCTCAAGCCAGGTTCTGCAGGCGCTGTCGAAACACCTGCCCAACCTCATCGGTGGCTCCGCCGATCTAAAAGGTTCCACAGGCAGCTATCTCGAGGGAATGGGTGACTTCCAGGCCGACAATCCCCAGGGTAACAATATCGCTTTTGGGGTGCGCGAACATGCCATGGGGACGATCCTCATCGGTATGGCGCTACACGGCGGGCTGTGCCCTTTCGGCTCTACTTTCTTTGTTTTTTCCAATTACATGAAGCCTTCGTTGCGGCTAGCTGCGCTGATGGGCACGCCGGTGATCTATGTTTTTACTCACGACAGCATCGCCGTGGGTGAGGACGGCCCCACGCACCAGCCGGTGGAGCATCTGCCCAGCCTTCGCGCCCTGCCCAATCTGGACGTGCTGCGCCCCGCCGACGGCCGGGAGACGGCGGCGGCCTGGCTCCATGCACTGGAGCGAACTGACGGGCCCACAGCGCTGGTGCTGACGCGGCAGGGGCTGCCGCAGCTGCCCGGTAGCGGTAAAGGGGCGTTGAAGGGTGCTTATATCGTAGGGCCGGAAAAGAGCACACCTGCCGATCTGATCATCATTGCCAGCGGCTCCGAGGTCTCCCTTGCACTGAGGGCCGCGAGCGCTCTCGAAGCAAAGGGTTACTCCATCCGTGTCGTCAGCATGCCCAGCTGGGAGCTTTTCGAGCGGCAGGATGAAAATTACCGGAAAGAGGTTTTGCCCGCAGAGATCGAAAAAAGGCTTGTTGTTGAAGCAGCGCAGCCGATGGGCTGGGAGCGCTACGCCGGTGCCTGCGGTAGTATCATCGGCATGACCGGTTTCGGCGCTTCCGCTCCCGGTGATCAGGTTATGGAAAAAATGGGCTTTACGGTGGAAAATATTGTGTGCCGGGCCGGGGAGATGCTCGAAGAGTAGCTGTACCATAAGCGCCGCCCCGGGTGCGGCCCGGGGCGGATCCCTCCAGACTAAAGCAGGTAGGTGCTCACAAACTTTTTACCGGCCTCGTAAGCGGCCAGTAAGGCGGCGGTATCTTTCTCGATCTCGCCCTTTCTATCAAGACCCTGCAGGCAGAGAAAACCGCCAAAATGGTAATTGATGCTGTGAAAAAAAACTCTGCTGACGGCTTCCACATTGTCGCCGAAGTCCTTCCGATGCAGCGCCCCCGTGCAGAGAACAAAGCCCGCCTTGTTTTGTGCCAGTTCAACAAAAGGTTTTTTCAGACGATATTTGGCCTGCCACCAGCATTGAAAACGATCCATAAATATCTTCAGCTGCGCCGCAAGCGATCCAAAGTAGATCGGGGTGGCCAAAACAAGGCCATCAACGGCAGCCACCTTTTGATAAAGGGGTACCATCCGGTCCTTGATGACACAGATGCCATCAGCCTCGCAGCGTTCGCAGCCCCGGCAGGGCTCCAATCGCAGCTCCTGAAGGCGGACGATTTCCACAGAGATATTGTTTTCCTCCGCGGCCCGGCAGAATGAGTGCAGGGCCGCTTCACTGTTACCGCCGCGCCGCGGCGTCGATGAGATTGCCAGTAACGTGGTCAACAGAGATCACCTCTACAAAATAATTCACCATGCCTATCACTAACCCTGCTCTTTCAGCCGGCATATTGCGCTGGATTTTCCCGCGGGTAACCGGTAATAAACAGAAAGGGCGGTAATTGTATTGAAGGGGAAGAAAAAGGAAGGATGTCCGGCCTAATCCTGCTTCAGCAGGGGAAGCGCTGTTAAAAGGATCTTGCCCCAAACCAATGGAAGCGCCATAATTTAAACAGGTGCTTTAAACGGACTGATTATTTTTTTAAGGCGAAGAGAGGGGAATACTATTTTAGGAGCGTTCCCTGAAACGCCTGGGGTCTCATCATCCCTCTTGTTTTGTTTGCCCTTTTCCGGTGTCGATCTTTATTCTGGGAGACGTTCAGTGCCATCGGGAGCACGCGGCGGAATTATTCTTTCCTATTGACGGCCAGGCCGCAAGTAAAAGAAAGGAGTGCTCTTGATGAAAAAGGTGGTACTGATTGAACCGCAGTCCCGGGAGGATCATGTTTACAAAAGTGTGCGCATGCCCCGCCTGGGGCTGCCGCTGCTGGGAGCCCGGCTAAAAGAAGCCGGTTACCGGGTGGAGCTTTACCTGGGGACAGGTGAGACCCTGCCCTGGCCCCGGATTGTCGACGCCGACTTTGTTGGTATCTCCACGATAACAGCGACGAGCAGCGAGGCTTACCGCATCGCCGGCTATCTGCGCTCACGCGGCCAAACGGTGGTGCTGGGCGGGATCCATCCCCATTTTATGCCCGATGAGGCGCTAAACCACGCCGACTACGTCATGCGCGGTGAGGCCGATCTGACGATCGTCCCTCTGCTCCAGGCGTTGGAAAGAGAGCAGTTGCCCTGGGATGTTCCGGGTGTTTCTTTCAGGAACGGCCGCGAGGTGATACATAATCCCTGCGCCACGGAAGCGGTGGAGCTGGATCCCCTGCCGACACCCGATTTTGCCCTCTTCAGGGGGCAAAAACCCTTCCGCACCGTCCCGGTGATAACCTCGCGCGGCTGCCCTTACAATTGCAATTTTTGCAGTGTTACATTGATGTTCGGGCGCCGCTACCGCTTTCGCAGCACGGAAAACGTCCTCAAGGAGCTCGCGGCGTACCGGGGGCGCAGCGTTTTCTTTTGCGACGATAATTTTACAGCCCACCCCGCACGGAGCAAAGAACTTTTCCGGGGCATACTCGATGAGAAGATCGGGTTGAAAAGCTGGGGTGCCCAGATGCGCGTGGAAGCTTCCCGGGATCCGGAGATGCTGGAGCTGATGCGGCGCTCCGGGGGAGATATGGCTTTTGTGGGGCTGGAGTCGATCAATCCCGCTACACTGGCAGCTTTAAACAAGCAGCAAAGTGTGGAAGATGTCCGCGAATGCGTGCGCCGTTTTCATGATTCAGGGATCAGGGTGCACGGCATGTTTATTTTTGGCAGCGAGGCCGATACGGTACAGACAATTCGCGACACCGTCGATTTTGCCCTCGACGCCCAGATCGATAGCTTGCAATTCGCTATCCTCACGCCGCTACCGGGTACACCCCTCTTCCAGCAGCTCGAGTCCGAGGGACGGCTTCTTACCCGGCAGTGGACCCTTTACGACGGCCATCACGCTGTTTTTCAACCGGCCCGGCTCTCACCCGAAGAGCTGCAGCGGGAGACTATCGCCGCTTTCAAACGCTTCTATTCCTTCCGGAATATCTTCGGCAACGCTTTCCAGGCACACTGGGCGACCTCTTTTTATCGTTCTGTGGGCTGGTGGCTCACCCGCCATTTTGAAAGGAAGAACCGCTGGTACGAGCGTGCCCTGGCGCGGCTGCAGGCGATCGACCCGGCGCCGGTGGCGCTTCTGTTCAAGCGGTTAAAAGCGAAGCCGGAGCAGGAACCCGGTGGGAAGATCGCTACCCTGCAGGTCTACCTCATCGAAAAGAAGGGGATACTCCATCTGCGTCTGCGCGGCCTCATCGACAGCATCAATCTCCCCGAGCTCATTCGCACAGTGCGCTCCATTCTGCCGGGCCGCAGCCTGCATCTGGTCGTTAACGTGGAGGGGCTGCGCTTCGCTTCGAACAAAGTGACCGCCGCTTTTGTCCGTTTTCTGGAGCGCCTGGGTGGACGAACCCGCCGCTTGCAAGTAGTTGTCTCCGGAAAGGATGAGCAGAAAAAAAACTACATTTCCCGGGAGCGCCGCCTGAAGCTGCCCCGCTACGAACTGGTTCTGAACAGGCGCTGAGCACCGGGTAATTTTGGAGCGACTGCGGATAGCTGGTATAATGGTTATGGTCCGATTCTACGGGGAACTGCGCCGATGGATTGTGGTTTTCCGCCTGGGGGGGGCGTCCATGAGCTACTATATTGCAGTTGTCGGCGGTGCGCACTGTGATCCCGCCCTAGCCCTGCTGGCCGAGGAGGTAGGGGCGGGAATAGCCAAGCGCGGAGGGGTCCTCGTCTGCGGTGGCGGCGGCGGGGTTATGGAGGCGGCCTCGCGGGGAGCCCGGCAGCAGGGCGGGGTTGTTCTGGGGATATTGCCGGTGAAGGATCGGCGCAAGGGTAATCCCCATCTCAGCCTAGCCGTGGCTACCGGCCTGGGCGAAGCGCGCAATGCTATTATCGCCCGAACCGCAGATGCCCTCATCGCCGTGGGCGGCGCTTACGGGACCCTTTCCGAGATCGCCCTCGCTTTAAAGATGGGCAAAGCGGTAATCGGGCTGAAGACCTGGAAAATTGAAGCTCCTGAGAAGCCGGAGCGCGGGCTCATCGTCTGCGACACGGCAGCTACAGCGGTAGAGGCGGCCTGGAATGCAGCAGCTTTAACCCTTCAAAAAGGCTGAACTGGCTCCGGTTTTTCCTCGCCCATCCCCGGTAAACCCCGTCTAGAGCGGGGTTTTCTTTTTAGCACTCCTTTTGGTATCGCTTCGGCGGGAATTAAGATCGATCGCGTATGCCGCCAGCCTGGTAAGGAGGACCGCCAGGCAGAAACGGATTGCTATGATCACCAGAGGGTTTGCGCCAAAAGCGGTGAAGATCAGCGTGTCTTCCACCAGGGAGTGGCTGATACTGAGAAAAATGCCGATAAGCAGGAGATCTCTTTTGCCGAGGTGCCCTTCGCGGGCGTAATCAACAATTAGCGCCGAGCCGTAGACGATGCCGAAGAAGGCGCCGACAAGAAGGGGAAAGGCCGCCTCCAGAGGGAGGGTCAAGAAGCCGAGTGCACCCTCGATTTTCCCGGAAAGCATCCCCAGAAGATTGTAGTGATGGGCGATCTCTACAACCACCATGATGGGGATGAGAAAAAGGGCTATTCGCAGTATCGTTCCGGCTCCGCCGAGAAGGCCTTCTTTAAGTACCGTGAGTACCACTGTCATCCCGTCATCCTCCGATCACTCTGTAGAGCGCATGGAGCAGAAAAGCGGCGGAAAAAGCGGTCAGCATTCGCAGCAGGATCGACTGATAGATCTTTAACCCGGTGCTGCGGCAGATCACCGATTCTACGGGCAGCTCATGGCAGATCCCCAGCATCAGCGCGAAGATAGTGATCTGCTGCGCACTCATTGATTGGGCGGTGACTACGCCGAGGGCGGCGTAAAAGTTGGTCCAGAATCCGAGCATCAGCGGCAACACCGCCTCCCCTGGCAGCCCCACCCAGGAGGTGGCCGGCGCGAAAAAGGCGGCCACCGGTTCCAGGAGGGCGAAATGTTCCAGGAACTGGACGGCGCAGGTTATCGGAATGATGATTTTTGCCAGAAACCAGAGCGTTTGCAGGCTCTTTTTTAATCCTTTTTTGATTGGCTCGAGTAGACCGGTCACCGAAAGGCCCCCATGATTTAATCTTACTTACTATTGATACTCATTCCCCAGATCTGTCCATTTACCTGCTGCAGACCTTTTCTAGCTGTATTCTCTTAGTAAAATTTCTTCAGACTTTTTCTCTGTCCAAAAAAAGGATTATGCCGTCGGATCAAGAAATTCTATGATGCATGATACAGGTTCAAAGGAGCTATTTCAAGTGGGGGAGGTGATCTTTGCTTATAAGAGTGCGGTGTTCTCATGCTATCAGGGGGCATCATTATTGTGAAAAATTGTAAAGGCATATGGTTAACCTTTATCTGATAGGAGATGGCTGAACTATGCTGAAGATTCTTAAACTGATCGGCAAGACCATTCTATGGATCATCGCATCGCTTATCGGGGTGATCGTCCTGGTCGCTCTGGTTGTGGCGGTGCGCTACTGGATTTGGACCCCCGATCCTTTGGACGACTTTTACGGAGGAAACGAGATCTTGAACTTCGCTCACCGCGGGGCCCGGGAAGCGGCGCCCGAAAATACGCTCTCGGCCTTTCTGGCTGCCGAGATAATGGGTGCGGACGGGATCGAGCTCGATGTGATGTTCTCCAAGGATGATCAGCTCGCTGTGATCCACGATTTCGAGCTCGATCGGACCACTGACGGCGAGGGCCTGGTGGAGGATTACACCATGGATCAGATCAAAGGGCTCGATGCGGGTTCGTGGTTCGATCAGGCTTTTACCGGGGAGCACATTCCCACACTGGAGGAGGTTCTCGAGATTATCGATCCCGGGACACTGATCAATATCGAGCTTAAGACAGAGACTCCCGCTACCGACGGGCTCGAGAAGGCGGTGGTGAAGGTGATCCAGGATTACGATCTTTACGGCCGCGTGGTCGTCTCTTCCTTTAACCCCATTGCGCTGCTGCGGGTGAAGTGGGCCGACAGGGACATCCCGGTGGGGCTGCTCTACGCACCCGATCTGCCGCGCTACCTGAGTGAAGGATGGTTTATCCCCATCCTCAGGCCGGAACAGCTTCACCCCAGGCACGACATGGTGGACGAAAAATATATGGAATGGGCGCGGAAGAAGGGTTACCGGGTCAATGTATGGACGGTAAACGAGGCGGCCGATCTGAAAAGGATGCTCGAGCTGAAGGTTGATGGGATCATCACCGACCGGCCGGACCAGCTACTGAGGCATATGCTCGAATAGCGCTGTCTGCTAAGGGCCGGCGGGGGCCAGCGCCAGGCGCAGCTCTTCCAGTACGGCCGGCTCTTCCTCGCGATGGAGCTGCTGCTCTAGATGGCGGCGCGCCTGCCTCCCGCCCAGATTGCCGAGGGCCCAGGCAGCGTGTAGGCGGAGCAGCGGGCGGGGATCGCACTTCAAAAGATGTGCCAGCGCCGAGACTGCGTCCCGGTTGCCGCTGTTTCCCAGAGCGATAACGGCGTTGCGCTGCAGGATGCTTTTGCCGCGCCATCCCGCTGCAGTGACGCCGACGGTGCGGGCGAACTCTGTTTTGGTAATCTCGAGGATCGGCGGCAAAAGGGGCCGCGCCGGGAAGAAGGTGAAGGGGGCCGGGACAGCCCCGCCGGCGGAGGCGTTCTGCGGACAGACTTCCTGGCAGCGATCGCAGCCGTAAAGGCGCGCTCCCAATAGCGGTCGCAGGGCTGCCGGGACGATCCCCGCGGACTGGGTGATATAGGAGAGGCAGCGGTGAGGATCGATGATAAAGGGTTCGAGCAGCGCTCCGGTGGGGCAGGCTTCGCGGCAGCGGCCGCACCGACGGCAGTCCTGCTGCAGAGGACTGTCAGGCTCCAGATCCCGGTTCAGCAGGAGCGTGCCCAGGGAGATGTAAGAACCGCCCGCCGGTGTAATCAGGGTGCAGTTCTCCCCGATCCAGCCGAGCCCGGCCTGGCGGGCCAGTTCGCGCTCCACCAGAGGGCTGCGATCGATCAGGATCCGGCCCTCCAGCGGCCCGGGGAGCTCTTTTTTAAGCAGCTCCAGGAGCCGCTCCGCCCGTCCTTTCAGGGTGAGGTGATAGTCGGGGCCCCTAGCGAAGCGGGCCACTTCTCCCCGTGGACCCCCCTTTACCGGATGCTCTTCCTGCTCCGGGCCGGCATGGGATACCCCGAAGACGATGATGCTGCGGCATCCCGGTAGCAGGCGCTCCGGGGCCAGGCGGAGCTGCAGATCTTTCTCTTCAAAAGGTGTTTCCCGGCCTTCCTTAGCCCGGCGCTGCAGCCATCCTACCAGCGCGGCGGGGGGTGTGGGCGGCGCCACCCCCGCTATCTCGAGACCGGCTGCCGCAGCTAGCTCGGATAGATTATTCAGCCCTTTGCTCATGATCAGCGCCTCCTTCGCCTCGATCATAGATTCAATCGACCGCTCCGTCAAATGCGAGCGGAGAGGGTGAGCGCAAATCTGTAATATTGCAGCAGCAGAACAGGGGGCGGCAAAAACGGAAGACTGGATATTTCTTATGCAGGCGTATAATGATCTCGAGGCCGCGGTTGTCTGCGGCCTGCTCGAGGCGGCCTCGATCCCGGTGCTCCGCCAGGCAAGCGATCCCCTCGCCGGGGGGATGCGGGTGGTGGGCGGCCAGGCTTATGAAATAGATATCTATGTCCCTGAAGTGATGCTCCCCCGGGCGCGGGCGCTTCTTCTCGCCGCGCGCAATAGTGGGGAAGGGGAGGGAGGGGACGGTGAGCACCATGGAAACTAAATTGATCCATATCGACCTGGAGGGAAAAATATTGCCGCTCCATGTGGCCGCTAATCTGGAGGCGCTCTTTGACGATCCCGCTGACCCCGATCAAAGCCCCTGCTGGGCCGAGCCCTGGCCAGCAGCGCGGGGGCTGGCCGCCTTTTTTTTGCAGGGCCCTGATCTCGAGGGGAAAACAGTTCTCGAGCTTGGCGCAGGAGTGGGGCTGCCGGGGGTGGCCTGCGGCCTGCGCGGCGCGGCGGTGACCTTCTCCGATTTCCAGCACCGCGCTCTCCAGCTCTGCGAGGCCAATGCCCGGCTGCACCGCTTGAGCGTCTATCGCCTTCTGCTGGCGGACTGGCGGGATTTTGCCTGCAAAGAGCGCTTTGACCTGATCCTTGCGTCCGATATCGCCTATGAACCGCGCCTGCTGCCTTCGTTGAAGGCGGTGCTACTTGGAGTGAGCAGCCCCGGCGGGGCGATCTACTTTTCGCACCCCCGCCGCCCCGTCACCCTCGCTTTCATCGAAGAGCTCCTCCAGAGCAATCTGTTTACCGAAAAGCGCCTTGCTGTTACCGTTGCGGTACCCGAGGATCCCGTGCGCACTGCTTACGAAATTGCTATTCACCGCCTGCAAAGAACTGCCGGCTGACCCATTCTGGGGCAGGAAAGCGCTTTTATGTCGGCGAACCTATAAATTGTGCCGACGTTGGCTATATTTACATAATTCCATGAAAGGAGTGAACGGTTATGAAGAGCCCCCCTGTAACCAGACCCTACTTTTCGGCAAAGCGGGGTCGGGAGATATTCTGGTTGATATTCTGTTGGGCTGTGGTCCTGATCACCACTGCGCTGCTTTTGCGCTACTGGGACTGGACTCGTAGCATGGTGATGACCGATTACCTGCAGCAATTCCGGACGATCAAGCCGGTGGAGTATCTTTTTCAGTTTTTTACCTTCCTCGGCGAAGATGAATTCTATATGATCTTTTTTGGTGCCATAATCTGGTGCTTCAACAAGTCTTTGGGCTTCTGGACAGCGGCGGTGCTGCTGGTCTCGGGCCTGGTGAGCGGCGTAACCAAGGATCTTTTCGCCCTGAGCCGGCCCCTGATGGACGGGAAGCCGCTACTCGACAGCTATGCTTTTCCCAGCGGCCACACCCTCACTGCGGTAACGGTCTGGGGTTATCTGGCGATTCGCCTTAAAAACAGGTGGTTCTGGATCTGGACGCTGGTGGTGATGGTACTTACACCCTTTTCCCGGATCATCCTCGGTTATCATTACCCCGGTGATATTCTGGGCGGTTACGCCATGGGGATCCCCCTGCTGCTCCTTTTCGCCTGGTTGAGCAGCCTCTTTGTACTAAGAGGCTGGGGGCAGAACAGCTCCAGGCCCCTTCTCCTGACGCTCAGCCTGCTCCTTCCCCTGTGCCTGACGGCCCTGAGCCAGGCAAATGATATGGCCAAGCTGATGGGCCTTCTTGCCGGTGCTGCTGCGGGTTACATTATCGAGCAGGATAAAGTACGCTCCGAGCCGCGGACACGCTGGTATTTTCAGGTGATCAAGATCGTGATCGGCCTGGCGGTTCTCTTCGGTATCGTCATCGGGCTGAAGCCCCTTCTCGCTACCGACAGCGCCACCTTACAGGTAGCCTTCTACTTTTTACGTTATGGGCTTGTCGGTGTCTGGGCCACCCTGCTGGCCCCGGCGCTTTTCGTCGCGCTCAGGCTGACGCCGCGTGTAGCGAAAGAATAGATCTATTTACCGACCCAGCCGGCGCGTTTGGGGAAAACCCCGGGTGTCTTCTCACAATAGGGGAGAGCCCGGGGCTGCTTTATTTTTGGCGGTGTGGCGACAAAAGAGGAATTTTTCAAATCGTGTAGAAATATTTCTATGTGTCCGTTGAATCGACATCGTCCAGGTTAGGGGTGAAGCGCATTGCCCTTCGGCAGCTCTATCGGTCTAATGGAGATAGTGGTGATCCTGGTAGTAGTGTTGATCATTTTTGGGCCGGCCAAGCTTCCCGAGATGGGTCGTTCCATCGGCCGCGGCATCCGTGAATTCAGACATGCTTTTAGCGACATGGGCAAGGCTTTTTCTTTGGAAGAAGAGGAGGATGCCGGGGAGAAAAAACAGGCTGCCGCGGAGACGGCGCCGGTGTCAAAGCAACCAGCCAAAGGAGGTAGGTTAGAATGAAACTTGGTGCAACGGAACTTCTCCTGATTCTCTTTGCTATTTTGCTGCTCTTCGGGGCGAACAGGTTGCCGGAGCTGGCCCGGGCTATCGGTAAAAGTGTGACGGAGCTGAAAGACGGGATGAAAAGCAAGCCCGAGCCGCCCTCCACACCGGCGGAGCACCAGGACTGATCGGGTAGAAGCTGTTATTTAATGCGTTCGGCAGCGGCGCTGCTGGAGAAGATAAATCTATAGGGTGAACTTGTTTACAGGAGGCGCTGCCACATTTGAGCAGAGATGCAGACGCTAACATGACGGTGCTGCAGCATATTGCCGAACTGCGCTATCGCCTGATCGTGGCGGGCGCGGTTTTTCTTGCAGTATCAATTGCCTGCTTCATCGCTGCAGAGCCGTTGCGCCGCTTTCTGACCCGGCCCGCAGGGGGGCTGCGCCTGGTATTTTTTTCGCCTCCCGAAGCGCTGATGGCGCAATTCAAGCTGGCGCTGCTCGCCGGGGTTGTTCTGGCCTCACCGGTAATCCTTTACCAGCTGGTTGCTTTTATCTACCCGGCCCTGACAGCACTGGAAAAAAAGATATGCCTGCGCTCCCTTTTCGGGGTGGTGGCCCTTTTTGGCGCCGGGATCGTTTTTTCGTACCGGGTGCTCTTTCCCGCCGTGCTGCGCTTTCTGCTGCATCACGGCGGTGATGGCGCTACTCCGAAGCTGGCCATCAGCGAATATATCTCCCTCTTTTTTTCCTTTCATCTTTTTTTCGGGGCCGTTTTTCAGCTGCCCCTGGTGGCCTGGGCTCTGGGGCGGTTGGACCTGCTCCGGGCGCAGCAGCTGCGGCGCTTCCGTAAATATGCCCTGCTGATTATCCTGATTCTGGCGGCGGTTCTGACCCCGCCTGACCCGCTTACGCAGATATTGCTGGCGCTGCCGCTGGTGCTGCTTTACGAGCTGTGCATTCTCATGGTCCAGCTTGGCGGCCGTGGCTGCACCAAAGAGGAGGCGTGCAGGCCCTCTTAGCTGGAATCTATAAATGGTGGTGTTAACCTTGCAGAGCTCCCGACTGGGAGGAGCGATTATCCTGGCAGGTGGCGACAGCAGCCGCCTCGGCTACCCGAAATACCTGCTGGAATTGAACGGGGTCACCCTGATCGAGATCCTCGTCCGCCGTCTCAGCCCCCTTTTCGAAGAGATCACGGCGGTTACCGATCGCGAGGATCTTTTTGCCGATCTGCCGGTTAAGCTGACGGGCGATCTGCTGACCGGTTACGGGAAAAGCCCGCTGCGGGGGATCCACGCCGGTTTGAGCGTCTCCGGGCGGCCCTTTCAGTTCGTCGTCGCCTGCGATATGCCCTTTGTCAACCTTGATTTGATTCGCTATATGGCCCGCTTTGCCCCGCAGTATGATGCAGTGGTCCCCCTGAGCAATAACCGTTATCAGCCGCTGCACGCTTTCTACAACCGCTCCAGCCTTGACTCGATGAAAGAGTTCATCGAGCAGGGCCATCGCAAGATCATCGATTATTATGATAAAATTAAGATGCGGCCCATCGGTTACCCCGAGATAGCCCGCTTTGATCCCGGGCAGCGTTCATTTTTCAACGTGAACACTTGGGAGGACTACCATCGGGCGCAGCGCTTGCTGCCGGGCCGCTAACCATACACATTACCGGGGAAGGAGCGCTAACAACTGTGCTAAAATTACCGGAATATATGGGACCCCTTGCCTTCGGGGTGAAGATGGGGCTTATTGTCCCCGGGATGGATATCGTCGAGACTGTTTTTGAGCAACTCGTCCATTGCCACCGCGATGGGTTGCTGGGGGAGGGCGATATCATCTGCATTACCGAGTCGGTGGTAGCCCGTGCCCAGAATAACTATGTGACCACCGCCGATGTGGCCCGGGAGGTTAAGGAAAAGCTACAGCTCGCACCGGAGAGCCGGCTGGGCCTCGTTTTCCCCATCGCCAGTCGCAATCGCTTCGCTCTGGTCCTGAGGGGGCTCTCTTTAGCCCTGCCTCGCGGCGAGGTGATCGTGCAGTTTTCCTTTCCCTCTGACGAGGTGGGGAACCAGGTGATCGATCCCGATTTTGCCCGTTCCCTGGGCCGCGATCTGCTCACGCTCGAGGACCTGGGCGGACAAGAATTTCCCCATCCTGTTACTGAGATCGACTATATTCGCTACTACCAAAAGATCATCCGCGAAGCGGGCGCCACCCCGCGGATCATCCTCTGCAACGATCCCCGGCGCATTCTCGATTATGAGCCCGACGCTGTCATCGCCGCCGATATCCATTCTCGTGCCCGGACCTGCGCCGCCATAAGCACCCAGCACCCGCGCTGCATCACTCTTGATCAGCTCTGCAACAGCGGCGCCATCTACTCGGAATGGGGTCTTCTTGGCAGCAATATCTCCGCCGGCGAGAAGATCAAGCTGGCCCCGCGCGAAGGCCCTCAGGTAGTGACAGCGCTGCAGCGGAAGGTTCAGGAAAAACTGGGTGTGGCGGTGGAAGTGATGATCTACGGGGACGGCGCGTACTGCGATCCCACCACTGGCATCTACGAACTGGCTGATCCCCAACCGGCGGTGGCCGCCACGGCAGGCCTGAATCGCTTTCGTGAAGGGATCAAGTACAAGTACCTCGCCGATCAGTACTACCTTGAAGAGGGCAAAAGTGTTGCCGAGGTGGAGCGGCTGCTGCAGGAGCAGAAGGAGAACCCCCCGGGGGGAGAGGGCGGGGAAGCCTGCGAGGGAACAACCCCGCGGCGGATGGAAGATGTTGTCGCCAGCCTGGCTGATCTCGTCAGCGGCTCCTCCGATGCGGGGACGCCGCTGGTGGTGGTGAAAGGTTTTTAGGCCTCCACAGCGCCGCAAAGAATGCCCCCGCCGCTAGCAGCAGGCAAAGTAAGGGGACAAAATCTCCGCCGTAACGGTAAAGGGTGGGCCGACGGGCCAGATCCAGCGTCAGGATATAGCAGCCCCGTTCGGCCTTGCCTGTGCGCAGAAGCTCCCGGCCCCGGTAATCGAAGGAGACGGAGATGCCGCTGTTGGCGACCTGGGTGACGCCCGTTCCCAGCTCTGCCGCCCGCAGCGACGCCACCTGGGCATGCAGCTCCAGGCCGATAGTTTCACCAAACCAGGCATCATTGGTGGCGATAAAGAGATGCTGTCCTCCCCGGCGGGCAAAATGGCGGGTGTAGTCGCCGAAATATGATTCAAAGCAGATCACCCCGGCCAGGGGGATACCCTGGTGATCGAAGAGGGTGTATTCATCGCCAGCGCGGTAACTACCGATGATAATATCGAGATCGAGCCACCTGTTCAGAAGATCCTCCAGGGGAAAGGATTCGACAAAGGGGACGAGGCGCTGCTTTCGATATATTTGCGGCTCGCGCTGCCCCGGCGCTAGCAGGATCATGGCGTTGTAGAGGCCCTCCTGCGTATAGAGCTGGGCCCCGTAGAGGATCTCGATCTCCAGCTCTTCAGCCAGCGACACCATCTCCCAACGCTGCAGCGGGCCCTCCTCCCCGCTCCGCAGGGTTACCACTGTCTCCGGCCATAGAACCAGCTCCGTGCGGGGCTCTTTCTCCAGCGCCTCACGGGTCAGGGCAAGGTAGCGCTTCAGGATGATCCCCTTCCCTCTGGAGAGGATCTCATCGGGGTCGCTGCAGCCCTGAATCAGGGCGGTATGGAGTGGGGCCTCCGCTTTTTCAACGGGCGTCAGCGCGGGTGCCAGCGCCCCTCCTAAAAGAAGCGCTAAAAAGAGAGCTATCGCTACCGACAAGTTTTTCCCCCGCAGGGTCCGCTTCAACCCCAGCAGCAGAACACTTTGGAAAAAGACGATCATAAAAGAGAGGCCCGCAGAGCCGAAGGTGGAGGCCAGGCCCAGCAGGGCCGGGTAGCGCCATTGCGTGTGGGCCAGGAAGCCGACGGTATACCCGATGAAGCCCAGGGAACGTAGATATTCGGTGAGCACCCACAGAGCGGGGATCGCTACCGTAAGCAGAAAGGGATTGCCCAGGCGCCGGTTCAAGCTGGCTGCTAGAGCAAAGAGAGCATAAAAGAAAGATAGAATGACGACGATCAGGATCATTGTGATCACGGCAAGAGTGGGGGAGAGATAGCCGAACAGGACCTTGCTGAGGTAGAGGTTCAGGTAAAGATGGAGCGGCAGCCCGAAGAGGAAACCCCTGCAGAAGGCCCGGCGGGGCTCCGTCTGCAAGGAAAACCAGAGCAGCGGTAGCAGGGCAAACCAGGCTAACCACCCCTGCTCAAAAGGGGGGAAGGCCAGGATCAGCGCTGTTCCCCCCAGCAGCGGTGCCAGGTAAATAATCAGCGAATTTCTCTTGATGTCAGGCAATTGCTCAGGAAAGCGCCGGCGGCTGCCCGCCGGAGGCGATATCTTTTTTGTGACGACTTCTCCGCACCAGCCAGACAATGATCAGAACGACGGGCGCGAGCACCAAAAGAAGCGGCAGCAGCGCCGTCAGGGCGACGAGGAGAAAAGCGGCGGCTGAGGAGATGAAATTGAAGCTGCGGAAGAGCGCCTCTTTCATCCGCTCCCCAATACGGGAAAAGGGCTTCTGCGAAATGGCCCCGCTGGCGATCGCTTCTTCCTTGATGGAGACCCTCACGGTGGAAAAAGAGACCTGGTCCTGCAGATGGGTGAATTCGGCGGTCAGAGATTCGATCTCACCGCGCACGCGAAAGAGCTCCCGCTCCACGCTGAGGATCTCCTCCACGTTTCTGGCTTCTGTTAGGATCTCGCGCAGCCGGCTTTCTTCGGCTTTTAAATTATTGATTCGGGCCTTTAGGTCGAGGTAGGGGAGGGTGACATCTTCGGAATCTTTGTAAATATCGGCGGATTTGCCGATCCCCTCCAGGCGGGCAAGAAAGCTGTCGAAGTCATTTTCGGGGATGCGCAGGTTCAGGTCAGCGGCATATTGACCCTCGCGGAGCTCGTAGACGGAGCAACTGCTGACAAGTCCGCCGCCTTCTTCCACCATCTTCTCCACCCGGGCTACCGTTTTACGCGTATCCGGGACCGTCAGCTCCATCGAAGCGTTCCGGATAACAAAACGGGGTTTGGCCCCTTTTTCCCCCTGCTGAGGCTCCACCCCGGAGCGATCTGCAGCGTTGCCGCTCTCCATCATGCTCGCCTCTTCAGCTGTCAGATCTGCTCCGCCGGCGTTCTTGGCGGATCCGCAGCCGGAGACAACCGACAACCCGATACAGAGCAGGAGCACCAAAAGCAACAGCGGTAGAGCCTTTCTGTTAACAATAATCATCTTCCGGGCACCTCCTTTTTTGTATCCACAGCGGCATGCTCTCAGATGGCCCGGTGGCCCAGCCCCACGGCCACTTCATTGAGATGCAGCAGGCCGATGGCAAAAAAGACAGCCACGGCCACATGGTCGCCGCCGTGGGCGATCCCGACCTTGCCGCCCACATTTAACCCCAACGCTTTGGGCATGATCTGGGCAAGCGCTTCCCGGGCCGCTCCGGCGACGGCCCCCTCTTCCTGATGAGAACCGCCGATGACCTGCTCTCGCCGGGCGGCGACGACGGCTCTTTCAACGACCTTCTGCAGCGAGATAGAGAATTCCCCGCCATAATTAACCGCAGACGAGCTGATCCCTTTACCGGAAAGCTCTTCTTTTAGGGATGCTTCATCCTCGCGGGTCGGGGTCATTGCCATCTTCAGGGCTGCCCTGGCTATATCGCGGCTGTCCATTCGTAAGCTCCTCCCGATTAACCTTTGGTAGTTTTGTTTTACTTTATTATCGTCTGTCAAGTGCGAAAGGGCAAGTAAAATGTTTAAATGCAGGCAAGGTAGCGGAGAAAAACAGAAGCCTGCCATGATCTTAGCTCCGGCTGATTCCGATCCGGCAACAGCCTGATACAACTGCTGGGCTGTAGCAGACCGCTTTTCGAACCGAAATCAACCTTTGCCCGACCGGTATAGATCCCTTTGGAACCGGTAACCGCCGCTAGGCCGTTATCGATCCCAAGTGGTCGCCTCTTACCATGTATGGAAGAACCTACACCGATCTTCGCTCGACCGTAACAGATCCCTGCAGACCCTGCCATAATCGTCAGGACTATGACAGAGCCTCTCAGAACCGGTTACGATCTTCCCGCCGGCTGATCACGAGCCCCTAAAGACCCGGGATCAACCTTTGGCCGACTTCAGCAAAGCCCTGTTGACCTTGCTGAAATCTGGGCTCGGTCATGACAGACCTCTGTTTTCACTCTTAGTTTATCCATAAAAGCTAAATCTATAATATAATTGTCCTGAGAGCCAACCCTGGGAACTGTGAGAGCGCAAATGGAGCAAATAATTATATTGTTAAGGGAATAAAGAAATTTTTAAATCTTTAAAGGATTTCGCCAGCCGCTGTTGAATAGAATAGATAGCGAAGCAATTTATTCGATGAAACCTAACCTCCTACACTATATATTTTTATACAGGGGTCCATCCCCTGTATTTTTTTGCTCTCCACCCTTTTTCCGCCTGATGGTGCGCGGCTGGTAGAACATGGAAGCGCCGAAGAGCAGAGCCATGAATAAAACGATGGCTGCGCCGGAGGGTAGATCGAAAAGGTATGAGATCACGAGGCCGCCGGCGCTGCCCCCTATCCCGGTGAGCAGGGACAATACAAACATGGCCCGGTAATTTCGGCTGAGGCGATAACCCGTGGCGGCGGGGATTACCAGCAGGGCCGAAGCGAGGACGATACCCACCAGCTTAACTGAGACCATAATCGTCAGCGCCATCGCCGCGAGGAGTCCAAAATAAAGGGGAGCCACCGGCAGCCCGCCGGCCCGTGCGGCCTCTTCGTCGAAGGAGATCGCCAGCAGTTCCTTGAAAAAAAGGCTGATAAAGAGCAGTACCGCTACCATTACGGCGGCAAGTATGAGGAGATCCGCCGTAGAGACGGAGAGGATATTGCCGAAGAGAAGAGAGAATATCTCCGGGTAGTAACCTTTCAAGCTGCTCAGCAGGGCGATGCCGAAAGCCATCCCCGCGGCAAAAAAGATGCCGATGACGGTATCTTCATCGTAGCGCCCCCGCCTGCTGATATCCCCGATGGCCAATGCGGAGAGAAGGGCAAAAACGCTGCCGCAGAGGAAGGGGTTGAGCCCGGTTACCAGCCCCACGGAAATCCCACCCAGGGCGGTATGGGCGATACCGACACCGAGGAAAGAGAGCCTCCTTAAAACAACGAAGAAGGCCACCGTGGAGCAGAGAGCGCCCACCAGCACCGCCGCCAGCAGCGCCCTTTGCATAAATCCGTAGCCGAGCATTGCGGAGATCATCGGTTTTCATCCTCCCTGGAGGCGGCCATCCTTAAGAGATCGTAGGAGCAGCGATAGATCTTCTTTAAGGCGCTGCTCTGCAAAACCTGCTGCGGTTCGCCATGGATATGCATGGTGCGATTGATGCAGAGGATCCGGTCCACATAGGCGGCCAGCGAGGCAAGATCGTGGGAGACGAGCAGGATGGTGAGGGCAAAGCGCTGCCGCAGCTGCCGCAGCTTCTCCATGAAAAGATATTGTGCCTTCGGATCGAGGCCTGCTGCAGGTTCATCCAGAAGCAACAGCAGGGGACGGCGCACCAGGGCTCTTGCCAGAAGTACCCGCTGCTGCTCACCGCCGGAAAGATCACCAAAGGAGCGCTCCGCCAGGGGGAGGGCGTCTACCATCTCGAGCATCTCCCGGCACCGCTCCCGCTGCGGACGTCTGATCGGTCTGAGCAGCGTCTCAGGTGAGTACAGGCCTGTCTGGACCACATCGGCGGCAGAAAGGGGGAAGCGGCGATCATGAGTCCGTTTCTGTGGGATATAGCCGATCTTTGCCCGGACCGGACCGAGACGCGCCGAGGGGCATCCGAGCAGGGTGGAGCGCCCCGCAAAGGGTCTGATCAGCCCCAGTAGGGTTCGCAGAAGGGTGGTTTTGCCGCCCCCGTTGGGCCCGATTACCCCGATCATCTCACCAGGGGCTACCTGGAAAGTGATCTCTTCCAGCACCGTGTGGGCATTTTGCCTGACGGAAAGGCTTTCGGAAGTAACGGCCGGGCTTTTTTCATTTAGAAAGGGCATCTTTTAACACCGCCGCGTTGTAGCGCATCAGATCAAGGTAACTCTCCCTTCCCTCCAACCCGCCGCCGCCTAGGGGATCGAGCAGAACCACCCTGCCGCCGATCTCCCGGGCGATGGTGTCGGCGATCTGCTCGGGAAATTGCGGCTCCGCCGAGACAACGGTGATCCCCCGCTCCCGGCAGAAGTCCACTAAACTGCCCAGCGCTGCTGCCGACGGCTCTTGCCCCGGAAAATCTGTGATTACAGCCGCTTCGTCGAGGCCGTAACGGTCGGCAAAATAGTGCCAGGCGGCGTGAAGGGAGACAAAGCTCTTCTGCGGCAGCGCGGAAAGCTCGGCGCGAAGCCCGGCGTCAAGGTCGGTGAGCGCTGCCTGGTATGCAGCGAGCCGGGATCGGTAGTAGGCTTCATTCTTTCCATCTGCCTCCACCAGCGCGCCGGTAATGGCGGGGCA
>DUVX01000020.1 GCA_012840855.1 Bacillota bacterium
CCCCCAACAGATCCCGGCACTTTTAGTATTGATGCAGAGAAGGGTAAAAAGATTAACAGGGCGAGCGAAACAACTGCTGTTGACTGCTCCTGCATTGAAGGTTTTCTGCGGGAGACAGCCGAAGCGGGTATGGAGAACCATAGCTTGCTCATCATGCGCGGCGGCAGGATCATCTTTGAAAGGTACGCCTACCCCTACACCACCGAAATCCCCCATATGATGTTCTCGGTGACAAAAAGCATTGTCGGCACGGCGGTAGGCTTCGCCATCGACGAGGGGCTGCTCACACTGGACACAAAGATAGTCGACCTTTTCCCATCCTACGAGCGCAGCGATGATCCGCGATGGGACGGGCTTACCGTAGAGTCTCTCCTCACCATGCACAGCGGCAAAAAATACAGCTTTTTGCGAGACATGTCCAGAAGTGATTACGTAGAAGATTTCATGAAAGCGCCCTTCCGCAAAAAGGGCGGTTTTCTTTACAGCAACGACGATGCGCATATGCTGGCGGTGGCGGTAGCGAATGCGGCTGGCGAGCCGCTGGTGGATTACCTGATGCCGCGCCTTTTTGAACCCCTGGGGATTGAAAAACCTTTTTGGGAGACAGACGCCCGTGGTTATTGCGTCGGCGGTACCGGGATCTATTTGAAAACCGGAGATATCGCCAGGCTCTGCAACTGTTACCTTCACGGGGGTCGCCAAGAAGGCAGGCAGGTGATCCCGAAGGAGTGGGCTCAGAGCGCCGGCAGATTCAAGGTGGAGACAGGCGAGGACCACAATTACGGCTACCTCTTCTGGTGTGACGATGAGGGCAACTATAAGATGGGCGGCATGTTCGGCCAATACGGGGTGATCTATCCGCAGTATGACGCCGTCGTCGCCCTGACGAGCTGCGCCGTAGATGAAGAGGGATTCAGAAAGATCTACGAAAAACACTTTCCCCGGGCCTTTGAAAGGGCAACCGGCGAAGGGGCGGCGGCCTCTCTGGAGCACTTCCTGAAGGAAAGAGACGAGCAGGTAAAGATACCCCGCTCGGTGAGAAGCCCCCTGGAGAAGGAAATTGCGGGGCGATGCTATCACCTGAACAAAGCCGTGAAGAGCCTCACCGGGATGCTCAACAACCCCGCCTCGATCATACCGATGGCCCTGAATGTAACCTTTGCCCAGAGGCCCCGCGGGAGCGCAGACCGGCTCTCCTTTGAATTCGGCGAAAACGACTGCACCATCTCCTGGCAGGAAGGGGAAAGCATGATCCGCCTGCTCTGCGGGATGGACGGTGAGCCCCGCCTGGCGGAGATCGAAAGATGCGGCTACCCCTATCTACTGTGGAGCTACTGCTACTGGGAGGGGCCCCGGCTCATCGTTGTCGTGAAGCCGATCAATACCGTCGCCACCCAGCGTTTCGAGTTCACCTTCAAGAAGAACAGGCTCACCCTGAGAATCCGCAGCTTCCCCGATTTTGCCGAGTTCGCCCGGGTCAATGCTGTCCCCAGCGGGCAGATCCCCGATATCAAAGTGATCACGCCGGTGCTGCTCCGGATCATGCAGGGGGCCCTGCAGTACACCAAACTGCCGCTTCCCTATAAGGCGGTAAGCGGCAGTTAAAGTTTCCCCGTCAAGAGCGCGGCGGTCCCGGTTTTCTTACAGCGGCAGAGCACAGCGGCGGGCGGCGCCATGGCTAACCGCCCCCTCTTCATCGGGGAAGGGGACTACCACGGGGATGCCCCGGTGCTCCATGATATGAACGTGAATCTGGTAAACCGCCTCAATATTCTGCGGCGTCATGACCTCCCGCCCGCCACAGGCGTAGACCTGCGCATCCCTGAGAAAAAGGAAGCGATCGCAGTAGCGAATCGCCAGGTTAAGATCATGAATGACGATGGCCACGGAGATATGGTGTTCCCGGGCGATTACTCTCACCATCCGGAGCACCTCATGCTGATTCCGGGGATCTAAATTGCTCGTGGGCTCGTCGAGCAGCAGCAGTTTCGGCTCTTGGGCGAGCGCCCGGGCGAGCATCACCTTCTGCCTCTCCCCCCCGGAAAGCTCCGCTACGGGGCGCAGGGCAAAATCAACCAGCCCCATCTGCTCGATGATCCCTTGCACGATCTCCAGATCGGCCGCCGTTGCATCCCAGGTGATATACGGTTTCCGGCCCAGGAGAATGGCGTCGAAGACGGTCATATTCAGCGACACGTTATTCTGGGCGACGTAAGAGATGCTTCTGGCCATCTCGTTACGCGTCATCTGAGCAACACTGCTCCCGTCAATCTTCACCTCACCGTTCTGGGGAGGGCAGATCCTATTGATACATTTAAGCAGGGTGCTTTTGCCGGCCCCGTTGTTCCCCAGTATGGCGACAGTTTCATTCCTATCGATGGCGAAGCTGACGTCCTTGAGCACATTGGAGCCGCCCTGTTTGTACGCGAATGTAAGATTATCGACTCTAAGCACTGCCTTCCAACCCCCTGAACAGTAGATAGAGAAACATGGGCGCACCCAGAAAGGAGGTAATCGCCCCGATGGGCAGGATCACAGGCGCGATCACCAGCCGGCCGAAGGTATCCGCCAAAATGAGCAGCAGGGCCCCGGCGGCGGCAGAGCAGGGGATCAGAAAACGGTAGTCGTTGCCCACAAAACGGCGCATGATATGCGGCGCCACCAGGCCCACAAAGCTGATGATACCCACGAAAGAGACCGCTACCGCCGCTGCCAGCGTACCGATGCCCATCCCCGCCAGCATCACCATCCTCGTATTGACGCCCAAGCTTTTGGCCGTATCGGCCCCGCTCTCCATGGCGTTGTAGTTCCAGCGGTTGAGCATGAAATAGAGCAGGGCGATAAAAAATACCACCGCCAGGATCATAAGCACCCGCCAGCCCGCTGCGCCCAGGTTTCCGAAAGTCCAGAAGACAACGGTGGCGATCTTAGTCTGGTCGGCAAAATACTGGAGCAGAGCGGTCCCCCCCGAGAAGAGTGAGCTCAAAGCAACGCCGGCGAGGATCAGCCCTCCGGGGCCGAGGTCGCGTTTGAACTGCGAAAGAACGATGATCACCAGGGTCGAAAGCGAGCCGCAGGCGAAGGCGCAAAGGGTGACAATGTAGGGATTGCTTATGGCAATCGCCGCAGCGGCGGAGTCGGATTGCACAACCCCGCCGCCGAAGACGATGATCCCCAACGCCGCACCGAAGGCGGCGCCCTGCGAGACGCCCAGCGTCGATGCCGAGGCCAGCGGATTCTGCAGGACACACTGCATCACGGCGCCGGAAACAGAGAGGGCACCGCCGACGAGGATTGCCGCTGTAACCCTGGTCAACCGGATGTTCCAGATAACCGTTTGGGTCTGCGGGTCTCCTCCACCGAAAAGGGTCTGGATCACTTCCGGCAGGGGGATCCGCATCGACCCGGCGCTGACGGCATAAAGCGCAACTGCAATCGTGGCGATAACCGCTACCGCAAAGACAATCTGCTTTCGTTTCACATAAGTTGCGTAAGCTTCCAGCTGGGTCATCTGCTGCTCACCGGTCATCAATTAGTCCTCTCCGAAAGTTACTTGCCTGTAGCCCAACCCCGAAGCGTTGAGTTCATTGAGATATTCATCGGCACCGAGGAAAACCTTGAAGATCTCATTGGCTTTTTCTGCAAAATCTATATCCGCAAATTTCTCCGGGAAGAGAATGCTGCCCACATAATAGCTATTCACCAGGGGAATCTCCACATTGGAATAGTACGAAGTAGAGCTGGGATACTGGTAGACCTTCTTGTTGCGGAAAGCAGCAAGGTGGGTGTAAAAATCGCGGTTCTCCTCGAAATCCTGCTGCACCAGCTTTACCCCACCGCTGTCGAGGAAAATGTAGTCGGGATCCCATTCGATGATCTTCTCCTTATCGAGCAGGACGGCGTCGGCCTCCCCGGTGACACCAGCGGTCATATCTTTGGCATTGATCGCCTCGAAGACAGCATATCGCACATAGACAGACTCGATCCCATGTACGCCCTTGTAGGTAGCCGCCGCCCCCAGGACCGAGGGCTTGTCAGCCTCAGGAATATGGGCCGTCCTTTCTGCCAGATCCTGCAGGCAGCCGTTCATAAAATCGATGACCGCTTCGGCCTTTTCCGGCACACCACAAACATCGGCCAGCAGCCGCAACGCTTCCTCGTAATCCTCGCCGAAGAGCGTCCCCATTGGTACAGCAACAACAGGGATCCCTGTCTGTGTCTCGATCTCATCAGCCAGCTCTGCGGTGTAGGAGCAGAGGATCACATCGGGATTCACTTTGATGATCTCTTCGGGATAATAATCGGTGGCGCCCATGGCGTCAGTGCCGACGATGGGCACCTTCGACCATAGCTCCTTGTTGGCGTACGCGTAGGCGGTCACCGGATCGATATCGTCGAAAGACATCCCGCCGATACCCACCGCGCGGTCGGCCAGCCCGAGGTAGGTGATCATGCGCGGCGTATTCGCCAGGGGCACGATCGTCTCCACCGTTGCCGGTATCTCCACTTCACGCCCCAGCATATCGGTGATTGTGCGCGTCTCCCCCTCCGGCGCCCCCGCTGGGCCCTCCCCGCAACCGCAAAGAACTGCAGTTATAAGAACAACAACCAGGATCAACCCCATCAACTTTCTCATCGCTCAGTCCCTTTCTTGTTTAATCTACACTTTTATCGTCCTGGTGTAATCTTCAAAGCAATCCAGACAGACCACATTACCATCCTGATTTCTTGTCCGCGGCTCCATGGCATACTCCCCGCAGCTGCTGCACTTCACCGAAGCGAAAAGGCGAGCTTTTCCGGGCACAGCAAAGTCCACTTCCCTGATCGCGGCAAATTCCTCTTCCGGCAGATCCATGATCCGGTTCATCTGCTCATCGCGATATCGCTCATAGGCAGCTCTTTCTTCCGCCGTGGCACTGCCTTCGATAACTTTCCTCTGGAGCGCCCTCCCTTCAGGGCTGCCCTTAAAGATGTCTCCGTTCACCGATATCCGGATCGCTTTGCCGGAATTGCGGCTGCCAAAGGTATAGACGTTCTTACCCGTATCTCTGAAAACAAAATTGCCTTTGCCGGGGGTGCATCCAGTCATGACCATGATTGCATCAACCCCGCAGGCGTCGTTTTCTACGACAGCGATGAGCTCCTCGTCAGGAGCCCTCCTCTCTTTCAAAGCCGCCAGGGCGATCTTCGCCACCCGGTACCCAATGGTCAGCCCCATGCAGACATGACCGTGAAATTCAGCAGCGCGCCGCCATTCATCTGTTTCAAAACTCATCTACCTACCTCCTAAACAACATTGCGGTAATCCTTAATCCGCCGGCCCCGCTCTAAACCGACGGCAAAGCCTGTTCACCTGCCTTTCTCCCTGACAGCACCGGTTAAATCCTGTAGTAACATCATCGTTGACATTTGTGCTACCCGTTAAGTAAAAAAAATAATACCCCACAGCGCCCGGCAAATGCTACTAATAATTTATTAGTAACACTCTCTATTATTCTACATAGAAACAGCAGTTCCTGCAATAGTTTTATTTTAATATTTTAAAGAACCGGGAGAAGCCCTCCTAAGACAAAAGACTGGATAGCCCTCTTTGCAATTAGAACGCCAGGAGCCCCCTGGCGACAATGGTTCACAAAGATGTTGATCCGGGGCCCACGGTCAAAAGGGCCCCGGTTTCTTCTCTGCTCCCCTACCTCGGGGCCTTGCGGCTTTCCACCCCACAGGAAAGGATCGCTCCCGTGCCGGCATCGATCTCGTATTCGTACTCCTTCTCGCCGGCATAAAACTCCAACTCATAAATCCGACGACCCTTCTCGTAGTCCAGCTCTATTTCCAGCCTCGTGGCCTGCGATGCCGCCACCCCGGCATGTTTCAACGCAATCTCCCAGGCCGCCTTCTCGCCGATAAGGCTCTCCACTTTCTCGGTCGGCGCAGCCTGCTTGACCTTGTACTCATGAGAGATTACTTTCCCGGTGCAGGCATCGATATCATATTCATATTTTTTCTCTCCCGCCGAGAACTCCACCTCGTAGATCTGCCGGCCCTTCTCATAATCAAGTTCCACCTCCTGCCACAAAACCTTTGAGTCCGACACCCCGGCATGTTTCAATGCGACCTTCAGGGCCGCATCTTTCCCGATAAGGGCGCTGCCCTGGCCGGCTGTTCCTTTCTCCACGGCGGCGCCGCCGCCTGCATACTTCTTCGTGTCAGCGCCGCCCTTCACAGCAGCCTTCTGCACGGCCTTCTGCTCGAAAGAGATAACCTCCCCTGTATGAGCATCGATCTTGTATTCATATTTCTTTGCTCCTGCAGTGAACTCCACCCCGTAGATCTGCCGGCCCTTCTCCCGATCAGTCTCTACCTTCATACGCGTGGCCGCCGCTTCCTCTACCCCGGCATGCTTCAGCGCGATCTCCCGCGCCCTTTCTCCCCCGATCATGGCCTCACCAACCTCCGTGCGCATCGAGCGGGATTCTTCGGCACGCCCCCCCCCGTTCGAGGCGGCGGCGTGATCCGTTTCCAGCAGCAGAGCTCCCCTTTCAACACTGCCGCCTGCACATCCGCACGCCGCCACCAGACAAAGGATAATCAGCAAACTCAAAAACACTGCTCTTTTCATGATCCCTTGCTCCTTTCATCTATCTTGCCCCCATCTTAGCAGGTGAAGATTAGAATAGAATTAGAGAAATAAAAAAACACCGCCGAAGCGGTGCGATCCAAACATATCCCAGAAATTATCTAGGGGGCCGTAGCGAAGAAAACCGTGAAGACGGTTCCCCACTGGGGTTCGCTCTTGACCTCGATCCGGCCGCCGTGCAGCTCCACAATCTGCTTCACCATGGCCAGCCCTAGGCCCAATCCCTTTCCCATGGCAGAGCTGCGCGATCGCTCCACCCGGTAAAACCGGTTCCAGATCTTCGGGAGCTCCTCTGCGGCGATGCCGATACCGTCATCGGCCACGCTGAGGCGGATCTTCCCCCCATCTTTCTCCAGGGCCACCGTGATCCTCCCTTTCTCCCGGCCGTAGCGGTAGGCATTCCGGATCAGATTTTCCAGCAGACGCGCCATCAGCGCCCCATCAGCTTCCATCCTGATTCCCGGTTCGACCGCTTCACTCAGAGTGATCCCCTTCTCGCTGCTACTGCCTTGCTCCCGGCAGACCGTGAGCACCAGCGCACTAAGATCGATATCCTCGAAGGTGTAGCTTTCCGTGCGCTGCTCCATCCGGGTAAAACTGAGCAGCGAATCAATGAGATGCGAAATGCGATAGCCCTGCTCCTGAATGGCCCCGATAAGCTGGTAAAGCTCTTCCCTCTCGGAGACATTCTCCAGGGCATATTCGCACTGCGCCAAGATCGTACTTACCGGTGTTCTCAGCTCATGCGAGGCATCGGCGGTAAAATGCCGCTGCGCCTCGAAATTGGTCTCCAGGCGGTCGAACATACCGTTGAAGATCTCCGCCAGCCGGTGCAGCTCATCACCGCTGCTGTCTACCCTGATCCGCCTGGAAAGATCGCCGCTCTCCCTGATCCCCTCCGCGGTCCTGCCGATCTCCTTGATCGGCCGCAGCGAACGCCCGGCAATGAGATAGCCGCTGGTGGCGGCGAGAACAATGAGCAAGGGCACCGCAATGAGGGCGGCGCGGTAGATCGCCGCCGTGTCGACGGCGCCGCCCCTCTCCGGGACAGCGCCGCGGAGCCAGACGCGCTTTCTTTTAGAGAGCGGAACCAGCCGGTCGTAGATCAGGTAGGGCTCGGCCCCCGCTCTCACGGAGCGGATTACCCCATCCTGAAAAGGCCCTTTCTCCAGCGCCGCCGCAGGGGCGGCGCCGCTGATCCTTTCACCCTCTTCGCTGAAGACAAAGCAAAAGATCCCGTTCTTGTAGGAGACAAAGTCGTCATCGATCTCCAGTTCGCCGTCGTCGTACTCGATCTCTTTCGTATTTTTTTCCACCAGGCCCATCAGTTTACCCCGGAGCTCGTGCACGGAGGTGGAGCTGCTGTAAAAAGCGATAAAGGCAAAGATCACCGCCGAAAGGATGATCATGAAGATGGTGAACCACAGGGTTATTTTGAGCTTGATTGTCAATTTCTTTATTCCCCGTCCCACAGGCGGTAGCCGATGCCGCGTACGGTCTGGATCAGTTTTACCGCATGGCCTTCGTCAATTTTTTTGCGCAGGTAGGCAATATAGACATCGACGACATTAGTCCCGCCCTCGTAATCGTAATTCCAGACATTGTCCTCGATCTTCCGGCGGGAAAGAATCTTCTTCTTGTTGCGCAGCAGATATTCCAGAAGGGCATACTCCTTCGCTGTCAACGCGATCTCTCGGCCGGCGCGCTTCACAATGTGAGTCTCCGCATCCAGCGTCAGATCGGCGATGCTGTAGAGATTGGTCGGGTTTCGGACGGCCGCCCGGGTAACCGCCCTGATTCGGGCGATGAGCTCATCAAAAGAGAAGGGCTTCACCAGATAATCATTGGCACCGCAATCGAGCCCCCTGACCTTATCAGAGATCGTATCTTTCGCCGTCAAAAAGATAACCGGCGTCATATTGCCCTCTTCCCGCAGTCTGCGGACCGCTTCCAGCCCGTCCAGTTCCGGCATCATGATATCGAGGATAGCAGCATCGTAAGAGACCGACCCGAGATAGTCCAGCGCTTCCCGCCCGTTGAAGCAGCGGTCGACGGCGTAACCCTCGGCGCTCAATTTCTTGGCGATAACTTCGTTTAAGGCCGGCTCATCCTCGGCGACGAGTATCCGCATGGACGCTCCCCCCTTCAGCTTATTATAGCAAACGGAACATTAGAAAAGCATTAGAACCTGCTACCCGATCTCTCCGTCATCATTTGCAGGTGCATGCCCAGGGCTCATAAGGTTTCCCCATAAAGCTGGATCTACAAAACCGGTTCCCGGGGATTATACCAGCTAATGAACCGTATCCCTTTTTAGATTACAGACAAACCCGCGCAGCTATTGCAGGAATGCCCCGGCCGGTTGTAGAAAAAAAAGATAGCAGAGACAGGAAATCACTGAAAAAAAACCCACCGGGTTTCATACTGTCGGGAGGATATATCCATGCATCAAACGATCGAAATAAACCCCCGCTTTGCCGAAGCGCTGCATCTGATGGAGCAGACAGAGCGAAACATCTTCATTACCGGCCGGGCCGGGACCGGGAAGTCCACACTTCTGGAATATTTCCGCTCCATCACCCGTAAAAATGTGGTGGTGCTCGCCCCCACCGGAGTAGCCGCAGTCAACATATCGGGCCAGACGATCCACTCCTTTTTTGGCTTCAGGCCCGATGTAACCGTCGAAAAAGTCAGAGACAGCGCCAAAAAGAGAGCCTGTACAATCTACCGTAACATCGATGCCATCATTATCGACGAGATCTCCATGGTGCGCGCCGATCTGCTGGACTGCGTCGATCAATTCTTGCAGGTAAACGGCAAAACCCCGGAGACTCCTTTTGGCGGAATCCAGATGATCTTCATCGGTGACCTTTACCAGATCCCGCCTGTCGTTACCGGCCAGGAGCGGCAGATCTTTAAAGAGCATTATGAGAGCGAGTATTTTTTTGACGCCCACGCCTTTCGTGAAATGGAGTTCGCTTTTATAGAGCTGGAGAAGATCTACCGCCAGAGCGATCCCCTTTTTATTAAGCTCCTCAACAAGATACGCAATAAAACCGTCGGCGATGCGGAGCTGGAGGCGATCAACCACCGGGTCGTCCGCGGCGACCTCGAATTACCCGGGGGGGTGATCTATTTAACCACCACCAACGCCATGGCAGAGAAGAAAAACCAGGCCGAACTGAAGAAGCTGCCGGGTAAAATTCACTGCTTCACTGCTGAGAGCAGCGGTGAGATAGGCCGCCAGTATTTTCCCGCCGCGGAGGTGCTGCAGCTCAAAAAAGGAGCCCAGGTAATGCTCCTGAACAACGATACCGGGGGACGCTGGATCAACGGCACCATCGCGACAATCAGCAAGATCAAAAAAGGCAGCCTCGAGGTCAGGATGGCCGAGGGAAAGACAGAGACGGTAAAACCCTTCAAATGGCATATTAACCGCTATTTCTGGGATCCGGAGAAAAAATCTGTAGCCTCGGAAGCAATGGGTACTTTCAGGCAGTATCCCCTAAAGCTCGCCTGGGCGATTACGATCCATAAAAGCCAGGGCAAGACCTTCGATCGGGTCGCAATTGACCTGGGGCGGGGCGCCTTCACCTCCGGGCAGCTCTATGTGGCCCTGTCGCGCTGCCGCAGCCTGGAAGGGATCTATCTGCAAAGAGCGATCCGGGAAAAAGACATCTGGGTTGACTGGCGGGTGATCAGATTCATCACCGGTTATCAGTACCAAATTTCAGAAAAAAAGCTCTCCCTTGACGACAAGATCAACCTGATTGAAGAGGCGGCGAAAGAAAAAGCGCCGCTGGAGATAACCTACCTCAAGTCCAGCGATGAAAAAACAGAGCGCTTGATCAGCCCCAGGTTCGTGGGAGAGATGGAATACAGGGGTAAAACTTTTCTCGGCCTGCGGGCTTACTGCCATAAAAGAAAGGCCCTGCGCACTTTCCGGGTAGATCGGATCCTGAAGATCCATAAAACCGAACCTGCCGGATAGGCACACCAGGGTTAGAAAGGTACTGGGAGATGTTAAGAGGGGAAAGCAAGGTTGATGAATACTGATTTCGACCGTGAGAGGATCGTTCCCCGATGCGCTGCCCTTTGGTGAGCTTATGCCGCTGTTTATATATCCCGCGAGATCTACTGTGGCTCGGTGGCGCAACTGCTGCACCAATACGGACCCTTCACCGCAGGGATGAGCCGGCCCTTGTAAATTTAAAATAGGTCGAACATTTTGCCCCTGCAGCATGGCCCGGGGCAAACGCTTTCGAAGCTTGCTCCCTACTGCCCTCGCCTGCTTGCTTAGCCTGAATAGCCACAAACACCCACTCTCGGTGAATTCGCTACCGGAAGAAGCATCTCTTCGCCGCATGGATGTTTTTCTGCACATTTTTCACAGAGCCACCCCTTCCCGTCAAAGCTGCATTCCGGGCAGATCTTGACCGCAATGCTATTGCAATAATCACACCGGTACTGGGGTGCAGTGTTTCTAGCCAGAATGGTGATCTCTTCTCCGGGGAATGCCCTGGCGGGAGCAAGATCGATTATCTTAAGGGCCAGAACAGTGGACGAACCAAAATCATATACGTGAATAAATCGTTCCCCCGGGCTCAATATACTATGAACGCAGATATCCATATCTTTTTCGTCCCATTCAGAACTTGGTGCAGTGTTATAGTAGTTGCCCCTGATCTTGAAAGCGCTCATATGACCGCAGCATTCCAGCCAGATCTGGCGAAGAAACTGATCTAACTCGTAAAGTTCCGTCTCAAAAGGCATCTCCAAGTAAAGCCAGTACTGCGGATCATCGTATCCCTCCACGGAGAGAATTAAGCCTCCCCCGGCCTGACCACCTTTGGCCGGATCCCCTTTCCCCGGGATCATATTTTTCTTCAGGCAACTTTTGAGATGCCTGCTCATACCTCTTTTAGTATATACCCTGCCGCAGAGTGCACATTTTCCGCTATTCCCCATCATTACCATCTCCTTCTTGAATTATCGGTCGCAACAGCTTCAATTAAATATGGGCAAACATGAAACCAGATTGAAAGATACAGCAGGCAAGAAGCCCGCCAATTACCCGGGAATCCGCCCTTACCGTCAGTAGAGCTGTTCACCGCAGCCCCCGAACCGATCCCATTATATCGGATCAACCATTGACCGGGGGATAAAAACAGTTTTTCAGATCCTCGATGAGATCTGGAATGATCTGCTCTTGGTAACCGGCCTTCCCGCTCCCGGCAATTGAATCCCTGACGGCTGCAAGGGCCGGATGGATGATCTGTTTCAATTTCCTCACCCTGGCCGCATCGAGCAATTGTAAGGGTTTGGTTCTGGCATAATCATCCGGGCGATAGCGCCATGCCCTGGCCGCACCGGGGTAACGCTGCAACAAGCGCTGGGCCATCTGCAGCCCTTCGGGATCGAAGTCCCCGGAATAGCAGATCCGCGCTCCCCCTTCCGCCAGCTTATCCAGCAACAACAGCGCGGCGAGCCTGAACTGGCCGTGGGTGCAGAGCAGCGGAGGATGCGGGCAGTCATCGAAAGCATCGAGAATTTGCGAGAATACCGCCGGGTTCTCCACCACATAGACAGATTTCACTTCTGCCGCTCCCATCGGGGCGAGAGCAGGCCGGGCAGTTTCAATCTTGACCACTTCGCGCAGGGGTACATTTAAAACCATATTTTCAAGATGAGCCTGCTCCCAGGTGGCAAATTTTTTACCGTTCCTGCCGCAGGCAAGCAGCCCGGCGCAGGTCACAAAACTGAAAAGATCATCCCTGAGGATCCCCGAAGCAGCCAATATTTCACTGATCTCTTCTGCCGTGAGGGGGCGGCGGGCACGTTTCTCGGCCCCCTCTCCTTGAAGAAAGCAAAGCGCCTCGATCAACAGCCGCCCCTTCTCTGTTCCCGGATCAAAACCATGGGGATCACCGGTGATCCGGGCGGCAAATACCGGCAGCCTTTCGTAGTCTTCGGCGGGCAGATGGCGCAGAGCACGCAGCACACAGCCCAGGTTGCGCTCAAGCTCTGCTCTATCCCGCCGGTACGCCAGATGGATCCCGCGGCTGCCCTCTCCCCTGTTCTTGATCTGTTCAAGCCATTCGGCGCCGGTTTTGCTCCCGCAGCCCCGGGCCAGCTCGGCGAAGAACTGATCTTTTTCTGCTTCTTCGCGTCTCTTTTCTTCCAATTTCGTCAAAATAGGGCCGCCTGCGAACGCAAAAAGCAGCTCCTGCAAGGAGAGTCCGCCAAAGCGGCTCTGCCCCAGCGCCTGCTCGAGCTGCACACTGGATACAGTTACTGCTTTTTTCCGGCCGAGGTCTGTCCCCAGCAGACCGCCGAGGTTTTCGCGCTCCCCGGGTGAGTGCAGCTTCAATTTGACCGCGCCGCCGGTCCGCCCGAGAGAACGATACTTTTCGGCAAATTGCTGCAGCAAGCGCTGCAGCACGGCAGAGCTGCGGAAATAAGTTAGCGCTTCTTCGAGCAATAATTCATGGTTGTGCACAGTTCGCTCCCCCGTTCAAGGCAATGCGCCCCCTCGATCATACCAACGCCTCTTTCCACTGCTCCTCCGCGGTGATGAGCGAACGGCGCTTGCCGTTCCAGAGGTAACGGGCCACGGAGACGAAGGGGGCATCCTGGGGCCGGATCAGCTCGCAGATTGAAAGAGCAGGGACAGTCTCGTAATCACCCCACAGGGCTTGCGAGTTGATCAGGTAGTTGAAACCCAGCTGCTCCATCAGCTCAAACATATCGGCAATATTTTGCTCGTCCACCCCGGCAAAAGCCTCGTCCAGGGAGATGATAAAGGGTGCCTCCGGACCGGCCTCCTGGTAGCGGGAATAGGCTGCGGAAAATAGCGGTATGTACATGGCCATCGCTTTTTCACCGCCGCTGAAGGTATCGAAAGCATGGTTCGTCAGCTCTCTTTTCTGCTGATCAGCGCGGCGATAATAGAGGGTGAAGGAAAACCAGCGGCGGTAGTCCAGGATCTCCTTGATCAGCTGGTGGAAGGTCTCGCCAAAACCTCTTTCCTCCATGGCCTCCCTGGCCTGCTCGATCTTCGATTTGAAATGACCGACAATCTTTTCAAAATCTGCGTCCTTCAGGATGCGCGGATCCCGGCGCAGCAGCTCAACCAGCTCCCGGGTATCCAGCTCATCCTCGCGCCGGGCGGTGCCCGGACGCCAGCTCAGGGAAAATGTCAGAGCGCCGGAGGTCTTGCGCTGGGCCATGAGCGCATCGATCTGTTTAACCCACCGCTCCGCCCTGCTGATCCGCCCCCGGATCACCCGACCCACGTTGTAGGTGATGATCTCTTCGTAAAGTTCCCGATCTTTTTCGCTTAAAAGCTGCTCCTGCAGCCCCAGATCCTGCTCCATCCTCTCCAGCACAGTGTAGGGATTGAGCCTCTTCCCATCGTATTCCAGAAGCAGCAGCAGCCGCGACGCCGCTCGCTCGAGCGCCTCATACAGCAGCGAAAGCTCTCCTACCGTGGGATGTTCACTTTCCCGAACCGGTTCCTCGACCCGGTGATCATCCAGGGTGGGCCGGTATTCGGCCAGGGCGCCCTGCTCCTGGTAGAACACCCTGGTCAGCCCGGCGAAGGCCTTTTCCTGGGCGCCGTCACCCAGAACCCCGGCCAGCTCATGAGCCGCTTTGCGGGCCAGTTTCAGGGCATCTGCCGGGGTGGACGGCTCGGCCGATTTTCCCTCTCTCAGGGCCAGCTCCAGCTGCAGCTCTTTCAGAAAAATATTCTGCCAGCCTGCCGCCAGGTTGCGATATTCCCCCAGACCCTGCCCGAGCTGTTCCTGCTCCTGTTCGATCTGGGTCCGCTCATGCCTGAGGGAACCTTCTTCGCCAACCAGAGCTTCTATCTCGGAGGGGAGCAGCTGCAAGCGCTTCTCGACCTGCTCGATTCTCTCCCTGATCCCGGCAGCCCCCAGCTGCATCAGCTTGCGCTCCAGCAGGTCCAGCTGGGACCGCTTGAGCTCTTCCTGAACCCCCAGGGCTTTGCTCTCCCGGCGCAGCTCCTCGATATCCGCCTCGGTATGTGCAAGGCTGCCCTTGATCTCCTCGAGCATCGACAGAATGCCGAGCAGATCTTTGTGATTCAGCTCCAGTGCATGCAGACCCGACCGGTAGCGCTCCATCCCGAAAAGAGCCTCCCGGCAGTTCTCTTCCACCGCTTCAAAGGGCAGATCCGCGGCGGCGGTGCGCGCCCGGGCGGCCAGTTCACGCAGCTCTGCCAGCAGCTCCTGCACCCTGATATCTTTTTTCTCCACCTCCCGGGTGAGGAACGCCGCCTGCCGGCCGGCCTCTTCATAGAGCCTGAAGGCCTCGCCGGTATCTTTGGCCGAAGGGAAGGCCCCATACTCGTGATCGAGTGCTTCGCAGCGGCCGCCCAGGTTGTTGCAATCTACCTTCAGCGCTGTACGATCTTCCTCGAGCGAGCCGAGCTCCCCGGCAAGGCGCTCGATCTCGCTCTCCCGGTAGCGCCGCCTGGCCTCGCGTCCGATAAATTGGGGCTGCTCCGATACGGGAGCATGCCCGAGCAGCAGGGAGAGATGGTAGCGGCCTTCCCTGTCCAGGGCTGGCGCCCCCGCTTCGGCTGTCCCGGCCACCTTGATACTGCGCAGCACCGCCGCGATATCCTCCGAAGCAACCGCCACGCCTGCTACCGGGGTGGGATACAGATAGTCGGCCAGCGTCTCCCCCCGTTGAGGCGGGCCTGCTTTGATCACGCGGTCGTCCGAGGGCACAGTGGAAGCAAATTGTTCGGGCAAGATGAGCGCATCGAGCAGGCCCATCTCGCGCAAGGCCCCTTCCAGGCGCTCCCTCACCGGCAGCGCCACCGCGCCGTGAAATTCCACCGCGGCAAAGAAAGGCAGGTGAGGGATCCCTTGCTGCTCGAGCCGGCGCCGGGCGGCCCCGGTGTCCGCATGGCGGGGCGGCTCGGGGTCCTTTTTTTCCTGCCAGTATTTCAGCTCCGCTTTTTTATCTTCAATTTCCCGTTCCTTTTGCTTCAGGGCATGCTCCAGCTGCAGCAGCGCCGCCTCCAGGGAGCGGCGCAGTTTCCGGTACGATCGTTCCAGGGGTTCGCGCACTTCCTCCCATGCTGTTTCTTCAAAAAGGACGTTGACCCTGGCCAGCAGGATGGTCAGTTCATCATCGGGAAGCAAACACTCGCGGTTGCCCTCTCTCCAGCGGTGAATTGCGCCGGTAAGCCTGTCCCGCTCCTCCTCGAATAACCCGGCCCACTCTTTTTCTTTGCGCCGCTGCTGATCCAGCTCCCGGCGCCGCTCGCCCAGTTCCCGATCTGCCTCCTGGTAGCGTTCACGAGCCCTGCCGACCTGCTGCAGAATCTCAAGCACCCCCTGCAGCAGCTCCAGATATGCCCCGGCCTCTTCTTTCCAGAGGCCGAAATGGTAGGCTTCACCGCTGCTCTTGAGATAATCGCGAGAAGCCGCTTCATGAGCGGCAAACTGGGCCCCTTTGGCCTCTGAATCCAGCTGTTTGAGGACAGCGCCGCTCTTTTCTGCGCACTGATCGCGCTCTTTTTCTTTGCGCTCAATCCGGCGTCGAAATTCCGCCCCTATCCCTTCTTTCTCCCGCCGGTTCTCATCTTTTTGCTGCCTTAGCCGTTCGAGCTCGGCCAGCGCCTGCTTGACTTCGCCTTTCTCTTCCTCGATATTGAACACTTCGTGCCTGGCAAGTGTCTTTTTCTCCCCGGAAAGGAGAACCGATTCGGTGCGCAGCCGGGCAAGCTGCTCCTCGAGCTCTGCCATTCTCGCCAGCAGTGCTGCGTGCCGCGCCGCCGCGGCAGCCGCCGCCTGCTCCTGCCGCTTCAATTTACTCTGGGCACCGATCAGCCCCCGCGCCTTTTCCGCCAGCATGAAACGGTTGTACTGATCGTACTGCCGGCAGAGGCGCTGCACCGCCGCCCGATCCCGCCGGAGCTGCTCCAGCTGCTGCCGGGTCTGATCCATATTCTCGATGGTATCCGAGAGCGGGCGCAGCTCCTCGTCGGTCAAAGGAGGCAGCGATTCATTGAGGATCTCGTAGATCACGGTGGGCTTGAAATCCTTGGAGAGCTTGGGGCTGCGTAGCTGAATGATCAACTTGATCAGATCCTCGAAGGCTTCCTCCGTGGCGAACCCGAATACCTGGCGGTTGACCAGCTCCATATAGCCTTTCTGGCTGCGCACCACTCGGCCCCCCTGGCCGATGCGGGCCTCCAGCTCGGAGCGGTTCAGGGGTATCTTCACCTTTTCCCCCCCGCCGCCCCGCTCCGCCCTGTATAGCTCAAGATCACGGCCGATCCGCCGGTTGTCATTGATCACGAAGCCCCAGAAGTTCAGTCTGCCGTAGCGCCTGGCCTGCAGCCCGATCCCGGTGGTAATATACTGGCTGCTCTCTCTTTTCTTATATTCCAGGTAGAGATAACCGGTGCGCTCATCCCGCTCCACCAGCTCTTTTTCTCCCAGCAGGTAATCTTCCATCCTGCGGGATCGGGAACCGAAAGGATCAAGGCGATCCGGACTTTTCCGTCCATCCAGGAGAATGGGAATAAGGCTCTGCATGGTTACGGATTTTCCACTGGAATTGGCCCCCCGCAGCAGCAGCTTCCCATCGGCAAAGTGAAATTCTTCTTCATCGTAATACCAGAAATTCAAGATCCCGGCGCGATTGAGGACCCATCTGTCTGCACTCACAAGCGATCGCCTCCAAAGTCATCAGGATAGCGGCAGCCCAGCCTGGCCAGCAGGGGAAGCAGGGTGATCGTTCCGCTTTCGGAATCTTGCTCCGCCATCTGCCAGCGCAGCAGATAGTCCAGCAGGGCGGCGGCTGTCTCCGCAGGGAGCGCCTCCCGGTATTCCTTGCTCCAGCCGTTCCCGTAGCGCTCCTTGCACTTCATGACCAGCTGCTCGAATTCCACCGCCGACAGGGAGAGGGTCCCCCCCACCCGCTCCGCCTCTTCCAGAGCGGCCCATCTTTCCCGGGATAAAACCGCCAGCTGCATGGTCATATCGGAAAGTGCCCGGTTTTCCGGAAAAAGGGTGAGCCGCCCTTTCCGTTCGGGCGAGACCAGCAAAGCGGTATCGGCGTAGAGCTCCAGCCGGAAAGGGCTATGCCCGGCGATATCTTCGGCGAGGCGGTGGCGAAAATTACGTAGATACAAAAAATCGGGATCGTCGGCACCGCCGCTGTAGATGGCTGGTGAAAGGTAAAGCCGGCGGTAGACCCGGTGGCGCCGCCGCATCCCTTCATACTCTTCCATGCCCCGGCTCTCCCGCCAGCGTCCGTTGTAGATCTCTTCAAGGTTGCTGAATTCGGGCAGCTCTTTGGGATAAGAGGGCATGAAATAGCGAGAGATCGGGGGCACCTCAAAAAGCACCTCGCAGCTCTCCTCCAGGCCGAAACCGGCAATATCCCCCTCCACGACCTTGATCAACTTCTCCTCCACGGTATACTGCAGCACCCGCACCAGGGAGCGGCGCCGGCTGTAATTCGTCCAATCCAGTCCCTCCTCGCCGGGGTAGAACGATAGGAGCGTTTCACAGAGATCCGAAAGCAGGAACTGCTCCTCGATATTCTTGCTCTCCAGATAGGCCATGCAGCAGCAAAAAAGGGCGTAATCCCCGATCAGGGTAAACCCATCCACCCCCATCCACGGCTCCGGCCGGGCTGGCAGCTTCTCCAGTTTGACGAAATAGCGGTGGATGATCAGGTGGTAGCCCAGCTTATCCATGAAATAGAGGCGCAGCGATCTCTCCCGCTCCCGCACCATCTGGTAGAGCTCGGGCTCCTCTTCCCGCAGGATCCAGAATCTTTCCATCAAATATTCAGCGGCATCCCGCGCCCTATCGTCAAAGGAAGGCGTTTTCTCTTTACGTTCCATCTGTACACCTATTCCATAATGGTGATCTCATAATTGGGCAGCTCCAAAATACCGTCATCCCAATGAAGCTTCACCCTGCTTTCATTGAGGCGGCGCAGGCGGATGGTCGCCCCGGCCTGAGTCCGGGCCGTTAGATCTTTGGCGGTCATGCAGCGGCCGATCCAGCCCAGGAGCAGCGTGCGGATATGGGGATCTGTAGAGAGCAGCTCACCCAGAACAATGCGATCCTTGCAGCTCAGCTGCTCCAGCAGCATGGCCTCCCTTTCCTTGATCTTGAGATATGCCGCCAGGGCTGCTTCTTTTTCCCGTTTACGGCTGACCAGGGCCTGGGGCCTGCTCCTGGGCCGGTAGCCGCGCCGGCGGGGAATGACCGTATGAGCGACCGGCTTCTCATCCCAGATCCGGCTGTAGATATCCTCGCTTGGCCTGGCCGCAGGGACAAAGAGATGGCGGGTTGAGGAGACCCCGAAGACGGCCCCGTAAAGCTGCCGGGCCTCCCCGAGTGAACCGCAGCGGTTAAACCAGCCGGCCAGGTAAAGGTAGTCCTTGCGGCGGCTCTGGCGGTTGCGGTATCTTTCACCCAAACGCTGGGCAAAACGGGTAATGCGCCGGATCGTTTCAGTTGTCGCCTTCTGCAGGTAGCTCAGATCGCTCTCCCGCCCGTCCTTTCCAAAAAACCAGGCCGCCAGACTTTGCCACTGGGAGCGAAAACGCTCCTGCACCGCTTCCGGCGGCTGCTCCGCCTCCAGACGCGGGATGGTGGAATAATAGTCTTTTAGACGGCCCGCAATGGTCTCGATAAAGCTCTCCGAGACCTCCTGCAACAATTTTTCGATCTGAAAGGAGGAGCGCTGCAGCACGGCAATAAAATTACGCAGATAATCGGTTAGGCTGTCCTTGTAGACGAGAAATGCCTCTGTTTGCATCAGCTCTTCCACTTTTTCGCTTTCCAGGTGAGCGAGATAATCGGTGGCGTTTTCAGTGAGCCGGCGAAACTGAACATACATTTCATCCCAGCGGGCATAAAGCTCCTCGTCGGAAAAACGGGCTACTCTCTCCCGATCGGTCAGATCCGTCAGCGAAGCCAGCAGCCGATCGAAAAGGGTCCTCTCGAGCGATCCGCCGAAAGAATCGCCCTTGTTCTCCAGCTCCAGAATCAAACGCTCGATCTCGACGGTATAGGGCGTACACTGATAGCGATAGCGCTTCTTCCTGAACTCCTCGATGGAACCGACCTTGCCCAGATCCTGCCGGGGCACAAGATTTTTCCATTCAACAAGCTGGTTCAAGTCCTGCGCCAGCTGCTCCCGGGTATAGCCGGCAAAGTGAGGGCTTTGCGTCAGACAATCGTAGACTTCATCAGGAAAAAGATAGTGGCGCAGCTTTTCATGCTGCAGGTAGAAATAGCGCAGGATGGAGCGGTAGCGCCAGCTGTTTTCCACCGCCAGGTAACTTACTTCGGCAATTTGACGAAATAGTTTTTCATCCAGTTGCATCTGTAATTCCTTCCCGGATGGAGCAATCCAGGGCAACCCCATCCCCGGGGAAACCTTACCTGAATCTTAGCAATCCCGGGAGTAAAAAACAAGCACCTCAAGGCCGAGCAGGGCAAACGCTTTCAGAAAAGCAAGTATCGGGGCGCGATACAACCATACCATCGCGCTCAGACCCTTCCAATCCGGGGATCCTTCGCTCCGCTCAGGATGACAGTGGTGGGCTCCTCAACAGGACAGGAAGGAAGCGTGAGCCAGACCCCATCCTGTCATCCTGAGGGCAAAGCCCGAAGGATCTCGTCCCGGTAGCTGGATAGGACCAGCAAGGCTGAGCTTGAAAACAGTCACAATGATGAGAGCAGGATGGAGCAGTACAAAGAAGCGCTGTCCCAATCCGGGGATCCTTCGCTGCGCTCAGGATGACAGTGGAGGAACGCACAGGATAGGCGGGGCCCTAGTTGCGGCGGGCAACAAGTAGAGCAAGTGCTCGTTTGTAACCGGATGCGGAAGGGCACAGCGGGCCAACCGAAAACCCTGACCGGCTTATGGCTGAGCGGAGTTCAAGAAAACCACCATTTCCGTTCGGGATCATCTCGTTGACAGGTATTCCTCCAGATATTTCATGTACTCGAGGTAGTACTTCAGGGTGACCCGGATCGACGCATATACTACCCTGTCGTCTATTGCCTGATACTCATGGACGATGATATTTCTTAAACCCGTTGAAGGAGCAATTTTGAGGGCAAATTTCATTGGAAAAACGTTTGCTGCGGCCAGCTCAATGAAAGACGAATAATAATCCAGAGGCGCTTCTTTACCCGCGCCTTTCAGCACCAGATTGTTGATATCTGTCGCCGCTTCCACGATCAGTTGCAATAATCTCTCCACGGTTCGCTTGTAAAGGCGGTTGCCGAGGTAATCTTCAAACGTAATCTGTTGTAATTCGGCCAGTTCCCTGTAGTAGGTCTGCAAGGAGGCCAGTTTACCCTGCAAGACTTCACGAGCCGGATTGTTCATCTTTCAGCACCCTCAGCTGTTCGTGAAAATATTCCTTTTGCAGGACCCGAAATTTGGCGGTATCATAGTAATACCTGAGGCAATAAAGCCTGTAACGTTCAAAAAAACCCTTTTTGCTGTGAAATAGAGACCTGCCCCTGGTAGCAACTTCATACTTTAAAAGTCCCGAAGCCTTTTCAAGATCAATCAGATCAATTTTCCCATGCTGAAATAGAGCGCTCAGCTCCATCATCAACTGCAGATGCTCATCAGATTGCAGCCTTTTTCTTGAAAGAAAGGCAAGATCAATATCGCTTCGGCCGGGAGCAAAATGCTCGGTTCCATAACTCCCCAGCAAGACCAACAGGTCCAGATCATATTTTCCGGCCAGGCGCCTTATTGCCGCTTTGTCGATGCAGCCGGATCTCGACTTGAAGCCAGTATCCCTAGACTCCATATTCCGACCCCCTCCCGGGAACCACAACAATTATAACAATTTATGGTATGAAGGTCAAATACCCACATGACAGCGTAGGGATGAGCAGAAGGGCAGGGTGGGAAGTGCGGGTATCCTGTCATCCCGGGGACGCAGCCCGAAGGATCTCTTCCGGTAGCTGGATAGACCAGCAAAGCTGAGCTTGAAAACTGACAGTGATGGGCTCCTCAACAGGACAGGAAGGAAGTGTGGGACAGCGCCCATCCTGTCATCCTGAGGGCGAAGCCCGAAGGATCTCATTCGTTTTTTTGTTGACCCCGGTAATGGGCTCCGATGGTCAAAATAGAAGGCCTCCGGATGGAAACGGCAGGAATGAACCGGCTGGTTGTAGAAAGAGAGGTGATATGGCAAACGCTGCCACGGTGATGGTAAGAAAACGACAACAACTCGCATTAGCAGGGAGTTTGAAGAGATGAACCTTACCGAAAAGGACCGCCACCGCTTCTTTTCCGTGGTCGGCTTTTCATTTTTCTTTGCCTATCTGCTGGCCTTCCCCTTTGAGGGACAGCTCCTCTACGGCCTGCTGGAGCATTACGGCAAGGAGCCTGTACTCTACATAACTATCGCCATCGCGGCGCATTTTGCCGGACTCTCGTTGGTGGGTTTCCTGATCAGGGATATCTCCACCGCCCGCAGGTTCATGCTGCTCGGGGCGGGGCTCATCTTTCTGGCCACGCTTCCCTTTTACTTCGCCCCCTCATCGCTGTGGGCGGCGGGCCTGCTCGCGGCCGGATTCATCTCCGGTGGTGCCGTTGCCGCCTGGGGTTTTTACCTGAAGGCCTTCACCCCCAGAAATGAGCGGTTGAGGTCGTGCGCCGATGTCCTGATCCTCTCCAATCTCCTGATGATCGCCTTAGCTCTGCTCGCTGCCCTGTGGTCGCCTGCCGGCGGCCTCAGCCTGACCCTCCTGTGCCTCCCCCTGGGGGCGGTCTTCATCTTCATCCTTCCCGCGAAAGAGAGACAGCCCCTCACCGCTGCCGGCGCACCCGAACCGGAGATCTCCGTGAGGCTGCCCCTGCTGCTGCTCTGCCTCTTCGTTTTTGTGATCACCATCAATTCCGGGCTGATGTATCAGGTCTTCAACCCCGCCTTCGCCCATCTGACCCTGCTGACAAACTGGTACTGGGCAGTGCCCTACATCGCGGCACTGATCATCCTGCGCAGCCTGCCCATGAAGGTGGACCGTTCGAAGATGCTCTATGTGGGCATGGCCATGATCATGACCGCATTCATCGGCTTCATGCTGCTGGGCAGACAGGGACGGGATTATCTCATTGTCGATACCTTGATGCTCGGCGCCTGCGGCATCTTCGACCTCTTCTGGTGGAGCATCCTCGGCGAGATGCTCGATTTCACGAAAAGGCCGGCGGCGGTGTTCGGGATCGGCCTCTCGGCCAATGTGCTCGGCGTGCTCTGCGGCGACCTGCTCGGCATGACGATCACCTCGATCAACCTGCCCGACGCCGAGGTTGCCGTGATCGCCCTGAGCGTGGTCTGCGTGACCCTCGTTCTCCTGCCGCCGCTCAACCGGCAGCTGGTGATGCTGCTGAAGAACCACACCTACCTGCTCGCCTACTCGGCCATACCCCGGGAGCAGAGGGCGGGGATCGTTCACCGCCTGGAACCCCTGGATCCCCTCACTCCCCGGGAGGAAGAGGTCTTGCAGCTGATCCTGGACGGAAATTCCAATCGGCAGATCGCTGCTCGGCTTTTCGTGAGCGAGAACACGGTAAAAACACATATCCGCAATATCTTCTCCAAATATGGCACACGGAGCCGTGCTGAATTGATCAGCACCCTGCTCCAGGACCGGAACCGCTAGCCACCCCCCCTTCAGTGCCTGGAAATCGGTTTTTCACACG
>DUVX01000168.1 GCA_012840855.1 Bacillota bacterium
GCAAAGGCAGCTACAGCGCCGTCTCATCGTTCGGCTGGCCCGTCTCTCCGGGGATCTGGAAAAATTTAACCTGGCGGGGTATATGAACCTGCTAAATAATCCCCGTCGCTACCTGCTGCTCAATTTTTTGGGAGGCCTCTCCCGTGGGCTCGGTTTCGGGCTCGGAGCAACGCTGCTGGCGGCCCTCCTGATCTATATTTTACAGCGTCTGGTTTTCTTAAACCTGCCGCTTATTGGAGATTTTATTGCTGAACTGGTCAAGATTGTCAACAAACAGATGAAAGGATGAAGAGAGATGGCAGGAAACTGGGAAAAAGAGGCCGCCGCTCTACAGGAGGCCCGGCAACAACTGCTGAAACAGCGGAGCTCAAAAAGCCCCTCGCTGGAAAGCGGGGTGTCTATGCGCGAGAGCGTCACCGATCTCTCCTTTGCAGACAACCATCCTGCCGATCTGGGATCGGAAAACTTTGAGCGAAGCAAGGATCTTTCCCTGCAGGAGCACAGCTACGGCCGCCTGCGGCTCATCGACGAGGCCCTGGCGCGCATTGAAAAGGGGACCTACGGGGTCTGTCAGCGCTGTGGTGAAAGGATCTCCCGAGAAAGGCTGGAAGCGGTTCCGGAAGCGCCGTATTGTCTCCCCTGCCGGGAATATGAGGAGCGCTCCAGCGGCGATCTTAACCGGCGTCCGGCGGAAGAAGACCTTCTGCGGCCGCCTTATTCCCGCAGCATAGTGTTCGGGGATCCCGGTCTTGACAGAGAAGATTTCTGGCAGGAGGTGGCGCGTCACAATAAACGCCCCCGCATCTTCGAAGATGCCCTTGAAGATGAGGAGACAGGCTTGGTCGAAGATGTCGATGCCCTGACCAACGAGGAATTTCGCGACCAGCTACCCGAATAGCTTGTTTTTCACCGCTGCTGTGATAGAATACTCTCAGCCGAGAGTTGGTGCGGAGGTAGAAGATTGCGCCTTTTTTTTATCGTAGCCGCCGTTGTGGCAGCGGATCAGTTAACCAAATACCTTGTTGCCTCGAAGATGGAAGTGGGGCAATCGATCACCTTGATCAAAAACTTCCTGGCGATCACCTATGTGCGCAATCCCGGGGCGGCCTTTGGCGTACTCCCCTACCAGACCCTGTTTCTCATTATTGTTTCCTTGATCGTAATCGGATTGATCATCTATTTTTACCGGGTTGTTCCCGTGGGCTATACGTTTTTGCGGCTGGGGATGGCGCTGCAGCTCGGCGGAGCGCTGGGTAATCTGATCGACCGGTTGCGCAATCTCTCCGTGGTGGACTTTATCGATCTGAAGTTTTTCCCCCCGGTTTTTAATCTCGCCGATATCTTTATTGTTGCCGGGGTGGTTATCTTTCTTATCGCTTTCTGGCAGGCTGCCCCGATGTTGGAGAGCAGCCGCCGCTAATATGATCATTGTTTTGGGGGGATAAGCAGATGCATCGGATTCTCTTTCATATCGGCAACCTGCCGGTATACTCCTATGGAGCGATGATTTCGTTGGCGGTCCTGGTGGCCGCAGTCTTTTTGTCGCGGGAGTCGCGCCGCGAGGGGATCGAGCCCGACCATGTCCTGGAGGCGATTATTGTTGCCACGGTGGCCGGCTTGCTGGGCTCGCGCATTCTCTATGTGATCCTGAACTGGGATCAGTTCAGCGGCCACTGGCGGGATATCTTTCTGAGCCGTTTTGCCGGTTTAACTTTTTACGGGGCGCTTTTCGGCGGGATCGCTGCTGTCTTGCTGTGGTCTCGCTGGCGGAAAGTGGACTTTTTTAAATTAACCGACCTCTTTGCGCCCTATCTGGCCCTCGGCTATGCCTTCGGCCGGGTCGGCTGTTTTCTAAACGGCTGCTGCTACGGCCGCGTCAGCGTGGTTCCCTGGGCGGTAACCATACCTGTCGTTGATAACCTTCCTCGCCACCCTGTCCAGCTCTATGCCGCGGGAGGGGCGATCGCTATCTTCGTTATCCTCAAACTGTTACAGCGCTTCCGGCCCTATATCGGGTTCAACCTGATTGCCCTCTGTGCCCTTTACGGGATGCTTCGCTTCACCACCGAGTTTTTCCGCGAAGAAGCGAGCATCTGGTTGGGGTTGACTTTGGCCCAGATATTCAGCCTGGCCTTGACTGTTCTGGCCCTTCTGGTGGCGCTCTATCTTTTCTCCGCTTCACCGAAAAGGAGCGGTTCAAAAAAGAGCGCCCCTCGGTAGAGCGAAAACCGGTGCTCTGGAGGCGAGGCGATTGAAGAGATTTGAGCTTATTGCCGCCGCGCCGGATCGCGGCCGGCGGCTCGATCTGTTTCTGGCTGCATCGGAAAGCTCTCTTTCTCGCAGCCAGGCCCAGAAGCTCATCGAAGAGGGCTTTGTGCAGCTCAATGGCTCCACCTGTACCAGAAAAAATTACCGGCTCCAGCCCGGCGATATTGTCAGCTTTTTTATCCCGGCGCCGGCGGCGCCGCCTCGGGCGGAGCAGATTCCCCTCGATATCATCTACGAGGACGATGATCTGCTGGTGATCAATAAGCCCCGGGGGATGGTCGTCCATCCCGCCCCGGGCCACCGGCGGGGCACCCTCGTCAGCGCCCTGCTCGCTCACTGCCGCACACTTTCCACCCTAGGCGGGCCGGAACGCCCAGGCATCGTGCACCGGCTGGACAAGGATACAACGGGACTGCTGCTTGTAGCCAAAAGCGATTATGTGCACAGCAGCCTTACCGCTCAGCTGAAAGCGCGCACCCTGCGGCGGGAATACCTGGCCCTGGTGCACGGGGAGGTAAGGCCGGCGGTAGGCCGGATCGAAGCGCCTATCGGACGACATCCCCGCCACCGGAAGCGGATGGCGGTAGTCCCCAGGGGCAGGGAAGCGATTACCCGTTACCGCGTCCTCGCTTGCGCCGGCCCTTTCAGCCTGCTCCAGGTGAGCCTGGAGACGGGGCGGACCCACCAGATTCGCGTTCATCTTAGCTTCATCAAGCATCCCCTCGTAGGCGATCCCCTTTACGGCGGCAGCAGTCCGGCGGACCCTCTGCAGCAGCTTTTGCAGGGGCAGGCGCTTCATGCCCGCCGGCTCTCCTTTAACCATCCCCGCTCCGGCCGGCGGTTCAGCTTTACCGCTCCCCTGCCGCGCGATTTCCGCCAGGGGCTGCGCTTGCTGCGCCAGCGCTATCGGGGTTGATTAATTATTCCCTTTTCCTGTGGGTTTACGATGATGGTTTTGAAATGATCATAGAGGACGAAGCCCGGTCTGCCGCCGGGGGCGCGCCGCACATGGCGGACTTCGGTATAGTCCACCGCCACGGCGGACAGTTCCCGTCC